>DASSAD010000268.1:0-67237 GCA_035685725.1 Amycolatopsis sp.
GGAAACGGCCGCGTTGCGCAACGCGTGGCCGAGCACCACCCGTGCCGTGCTGATCCCCTTGGCGTGTGCGGTGACGATGTAGTCGCTGCCGAGCACATCGATCATGCTCGCCCGCAGGCTGCGAATCAAGATCGGCGACAACGTCAGTGCCACCGTGAAGCCCGGCAACACCATGCTTTGCAGGTGTCCGGCCAGGTTGTTGCCGAACCCGGCCACCGGGAACCAGCGCAGCTTCAACCCGAAGAGCAGGATCAGCATGATGCCCAGCCAGAAACCGGGCAGGCCCAGCCCGACGACCGGGACCGCGCGGATGATGTTGTCGGCGACCCCGTTGCGCCGCGCCGCCGCCAACACCGCCAGCGGCACCGCGATCACCAGTGTGCAGATCGTGCCCGAGACCAGCAGCCAGATCGTCACCGGAAGGCTGGTGGAGATCAGGTCGGACACCGAGTCGTCGTACACAAAGGAGTATCCGAGATTGCCCTGCAAGAGGTGCCCGAGAAAGGTCAGGTACTGGCTCCACAACGGCTCGTCCAGCCCGAGCTGGGCTCTCAGCGCCGCGATGGCCGCCGGGGTGGCGTGCGTGCCCAGCAGGGTCGCCGCGGGATCGCCGGGAATAAGGCGGATCAGGAAGAACACGATGAAGCTGATCCCGAACAGCACCGGGATCAGCGACACCAGCCGCCGGAGAATGTAACTCAGATACCGCATCGGCCCTGCCGCTTCACGAACTCGGTTCCGATCATGACAGGGTCACGTCTTCCAGGTGGTAGTAGCCGGTGGGCAGCACCTTGAAGCCCGAGACGTTGCTGCTCTGCGAGTACGGGAAGGGCGTGTAGAACAGGAAACCCATGAAGGCGGAGTCGGCGGCCTGTTGCTGGATCTGGTTGTACAGCGCCTGCCGCTTGGTCTTGTCGAACTCCCGCTGCGCCTGGTGGACGAGGTCGATCAGCGCCGGGTTGTTGTAGCCGGTGTCGAAGGAGTGCCCGCCGGAGTTCGGGTCGAGCGCGTACTGCGCCAGCTCGTCCGGGTCGGCCAGGTCCATCGTCCAGTACGAGTGCGCGATCTCGTAGTCCATTTTGGTCAGCATGTCGTGTTGCGCACTCGCGTCGACGTTCTGGATGTTCATGGTGATCCCCAGCTCCTTCAGCGAAGCCTGGAGGATCTGCGCGATCGCGGCGTCCACCGTGTCACCCGACATGGCCAGATAGGTCGTGGTGAACCCGTTGGGAACACTGGACATCTGCAGCTCCTGGCGAGCCTTGGTCATGTCGTAGGTGATCCCCTGGCAGTCCTTGTCGTAGTAGGGCGCCGCGGGCATCATGAACGAGTTCGCCGCCTGGCCGTTGCCGAACAGGATGTTCTTCACCATGGCCTGGCGGTCCAGCGCGTAGGAGATCGCGCGCCGGACGTGGACGTCGGCGTAGGGGCCGCGCGACTGGTTCATCAGGACGTAGTCCGTCCGGGTCGAGGGGAACAGATCGACCTTGACGTTGGGCATGGCCTGCAACTGGGAGATGCTGGAGAACGGGGGCGCCTCGTTGATCTGCGCCTGCCCGCCCTGCACCTGGATCGCCCGCGAGTTGTCGTCCGGCACGACCTTCCAGGTGACCGTGTCCACCGCGGGTTTGCCGGGCTGCCAGTAGGCCGGGTTCTTCTTGAGCCTGATGAAGTTCCCCTTCTGCCAGGTGTCCCACATGAACGGACCACTCCCGACGGGCGCGGTGTAGAAGTCCGCCTTGCTCTTGCCGCCGTAGTCCTTGGGGATGATGCCGTTGTTGGGACAGCTCAGGTCGGCCAGCAGCGGGGCCCACGGGTACTTCGTGGTGACCACGACGGTCAGGTCGTCAGGGGCGGTGACCTCGGCGATCGCGGCGTTGATGAACTCCCAGCCACCACTGGTCTTACTCGACTCGTCGATGGAGAACTTCACGTCGGCCGAGGTGAGCGGGGCTCCGTTGTGGAACTTGAGGCCGGGCCGCAGTTTCAGCGTGCAGGAGAGGTTGTCCGGCGACATCTGGTAGCTCTCGGCGAGCCACGGCTTGACGCCCTGGCCGTCGTCGGTCATCGCCACCAGGCACTCGTACATCTGCTGGTAGACCCAGATCGAGGCGTTGCTGAACACCATGGTCTTGTCCATGTCCACCGAGTCCTGGGAGCGCACGATCACCAGGTCTCCGCCGGCACCGCCGGCGCCACCCGCCGAGCCCGAACCGCAGGCGGCCAACAGCGGCGCGGCGGTGAACGCGCCGAGGCCCAACGCGCCCAGCTGAAGCATCCGGCGCCGGCTGATCGCCGGTACCCGCAGCCCCGCGGGAATCGGTGCGGCCACGGCGTCGCTCGTGGGATTGCCCGCGCGACTCGTCGCGTCGGGACTCTCGTCGGACATAGGGGCTCCTTAGACGGTTCGCGAGTGCCACGGCTGCGCTGCCGGGAGTCGGCGCGGCAGACGTTGGAGGCACTTAAGCAGCGACACGTTGCGGAAAGATTACGCGCCAGTTTCCTGTCATACGTAAGGTTCATTGGGCAACTTCCTCGTCATCCGCAACGAAACCGAAGGCTAGATGACCGCACTCGATTTGTGTAGTGTCGCCCAGGACACTCCCGGCCAGCCGGGGGAGGAAGCCGAGGTTGGCCATGCGACTGACCATCATCGGAGCCGGCGCGATCGGCGGCACCATCGGTGCGCATCTGGTCCGGGCCGGGCACGAAGTGCTGCTCTGCGACTCCGATCCCGCGCACGTGACCGCGATCAACACCAACGGCCTGACCATCGAAGGACCGGTCGAGAACTTCACCGTCGAGGTGCGCGCGGTCCTGCCCGAGGAACTGCCCGAACGTCTCGATCACGTCGCCATCGCGGTGAAAAGCCACCACACGGCCCGTGCCGCGGAACTGCTGCGCGGGCGACTGGAGCCCGGCGGATACCTGGTCAGCCTCCAGAACGGGTTCACCGCGAAAACGCTTTCCGATGTCGTCGGCGCGGACCGGCTGATCGTCGGTTTCGTCAACTTCGGCGCGGATGTGCTGGGCCCCGGGCGGATCATGCAGGGCAACGTGGGCACGTTCCGGATCGGCGAACTCACCGGGGAAATCACCGCGCGGCTGGGCGAGCTCGCCGAAGCCCTGCCCTACGCCGAAACCACCGGAAACATCCTCGGTTTCCTGTGGGGCAAGGAAGCCTACGGCGCGATGCTCTACGCCGGAGCGGTGTCCGATCTGTCCATTGCGGACGCGTTGGAATCGCCGCGATGGCGACCGCTGATGCTGGGCATCGCCCGCGAGGTGCTCGCGCAGGCACCGGTGGAACCCGAGGCGTTCGACGGTTTCGATCCCCGGGATCTCGAAGGCTCACTGGCCCGGCTGGTCACCTTCAACCGTGGCAGCGCGAAGTCGCACAGCGGGATCTACCGGGACCTGATGGTCCGCCACCGCAAGACCGAGGTCGACGATCTGCTGCGTGATCTTTCCGGTCCCCTGACGACCTACACCGGTGAGCTCATCAAGGCGATCGAGCGCGGCGAACGCACCTGCGAGGTCGCCAACCTGGAACTGCTCGCGGCCTGCGAACGGGCCGAACGGCTCGGACGGCCGCTCAACGCCGTGGTCGAACTCTTCCCGGCACCGGCCCGCTCGGCCGGCGGACCGTTGCACGGCCTGCCGATCGCGGTCAAGGACATGATCGACATCGCCGGGCATCCGCGCGGCAACGGCAATCCGGCGTCGATGGCGGCCGGACCCGCGACCGCCGACGCCGCCATAGTGTCCCGGCTGCGCGCCGCGGGAGCGGACGTCTTCGCGGCCGCGTCGCTGCTCGAATACGCCGCCGGCGCGGTGCATCCCGGTGTGCCCGAAGCGATGAACCCCTACGATCCCGGGCGAACGGCGGGCGGATCGAGCGGCGGTTCGGCCGCGCTGGTCGGCAGTGGTGCGTGCGCGGTGGCGCTGGGCACGGACACCGGCGGCTCGATCCGGCTTCCCGCCCACTACTGCGCGACGATCGGATTCAAGCCCAGCTACGGTGCCCTGCCGGTGGACGGGATCGAAGCGCTCGCGCCGAGCCTGGACCACGCCGGGCTGCTCGCCCGCGACATCGCCACCACGATCACGGTTTTCTCCGCGCTCACCGGCCGGACACCCGCGCCCCCGCCGAGCACGCCGCGCATCGGTGTCGTTCCCGGCCAACTTGACCATCCGGAACTGGAACCCGACGTCGCCGCCGCGATCCGCGGCGCGATCGAGTCGCTCCGCCAGGCCGGCTGCTCGGTCGTCGACGTGGACGTCTCCGTCTTCGCCGAACTCGAACAGACCTTCTCTCCCATTCTGCTGTTCGAGGCATGGCAGGCACACGGCGCGAGAGTCACCACGGACCCCGGCCACTACGGACCGGAAACGTTGCGGCTGCTGCGTTCCGGCGAACATGTCAGCAAGGAGGACTACGCCGCGGCGTTGGCGACCCGGGCGCGGCTCCTGCCCGCCGCCGCGGCGGTCTACACGGGGATCGACGTGCTGCTGACCCCGGCCGCTCCGTTCGTCGCGCCGGTCACCACACCGCCGGTCGACACCCCGGAAGGCGCCGCCGAAGGCCTGTTCACCGCGATCCACAATCTCACCGGGACACCCGCGGTGGTGCTTCCCTGCGGGTGGAGCGGTACCGGCCTGCCGATCGGGCTCCAGCTGTCCTCGCCCGTCGGCACGGACATGGGATTGCTCGCCGCCGCCCGCTCGGTGGAGTCCCACCTGCGCACCGAAACCCGACCCTCGCGCCCAATCGTCCACAAGAGACAGTGACGGACCACGTTCGCACAACAGAATCATCGAGAGTCCACATTGTCCAGGCCTGTTTCCCCCTCGGACACCTGGGTCCCGCCGGGCCCCGGCGAGGCCACCTCCGGACGCCTCGACCTGACCGCGCAGATCCCGCGGCTGCGCGTGCGGGCCTGGCGCGCGGTGGTGATCGCGGTGCTGTGGGCGGCCGTGCTCGGCGGCGGGATCACCGGTCTGGTCGAGGTGAACGAATCCGCCCAACGGCTGCTGGAGACCGGGACCAGGGTCACCGGCACGGTCCTGCGGGAGTCCGAACCGGACAAGGGCCCCTGGACGATCGAGGTGTCCTACCGGGCCGGCGAGGTCACCCGGACGGCCGAGATCTCCCTGGACTCGCACCGCCGGCTCACCCCCGGACAGCCAGTGACCGTCACCTACGACCCGTCGGATCCCGGCCGCGTCCGCACGCCCCAGGACAGCAACGTCAGCGAGCCGCTGGAAGTCACGTTCGTCGCCGCCGCGATCACGGCCCTGTTCGCGGCACCGCTGTCCGCCGCGGCGGCCGTCGGCTGGTTCCGCCGGCACCGGGCGGTCCGGCGCTCCGGCTGGCACGCAGCCTCGGTCCTGGTCACCGAGTGGGGCCGCGCGCGGTTGATCACGGTCGACTACCTCGCCGGCGGCGCGATAACGCTGCGAGCGGTGGGCTACAAACGCCCACGAGCCAGGCGCCGCGCGCGGCAGGCCTGGATCGGCGGAGCGGCGGCGGCGATGGTCGTGCTCCTTCCGCGCGAACAGGGCGAACGTCCCCGCCTCGTGCCGGCCAAGGCGCGAGCGCCACGATCGGAATCGAGCGTCGCGAGCACGAGTGTCCCCAAGGGACGAAGCGGGGAAAAGCGCGCGGCCTGGCTCCTCGCGGTCATGCTGCCCGTCGCCATCACCGCGGCCTCACTCGTCCGACGAAGACGGATCTCCCGTAGCAGGCGGTGAACCCCTCAGATCCGCGAATCACGCTCTATGCTGTCGACATCATGACCGGGCATAACAGCGGCGAACCGAACACCCGTATCGCAGCGACACGCGCCTTCTTCGCGCCACGCGCCGCCGGCTGGGAAACCCGCTTCCCCGACGACGGCCCGAGCTATCGGCGTGCCGTGGCCGAACTGGCCCCGCCGCCCGGCGGCGCGGTGGCGGACGTGGCGTGCGGGACCGGACGGGCGCTGCCGGAACTGCGCGCCGCGGTAGGCGCGGCCGGCACGGTCATCGGGATCGACCTGACCGTCGAGATGCTGGCCGAAGCCACCGCGCGCGGCCGCCGCGGCTCGGCGGCGCTGGTCCTGGCCGACGCGCTGCGGCTCCCACTGGCGCCGGCCGGTCTGGACGCCGTCTTCGCCGCCGGGCTGCTGCCGCACCTGGCCGACCCGGTCGCCGGTCTGGCCGAGCTGAGCCGGGTCTGCCGGCGCGGCGCGCGCCTCGCGCTGTTTCACCCCCTCGGGCGAGCGGCGCTCGCGCGGCGGCACGGGCGTGAACCCTCCGATGACGACATCCGCGCGGAGCCGCGTATCCGCGCCGCCCTAGCCGAAGCGGGCTGGCACTGCGACATGGTCGACGACGCCGAAGACCGTTACCTGGTGCTCGCCACCCGCCGGTGAGCGGCGCCCCGGCGTGCTGATGATCACCATCGGGCACCTCCCCGGCCCGACTAGGCTGATCTTCCATCACCGCGAGGAGGCCGGGTTGAGCCGTTCGGAACTGCCGCAGGGACAACCGGCCGCACCGCCCGCGGTGCCGGTGATCCACGACGCCGGGATCGTCGCCGGCGACCGGTTGTCGGACGGGCTGGTGAAGGCGCTGCAGGAGATCACCGAGCGCCCGGTCACCCGTGCCGCGGACGCGGACGCGCTGGACGCCGCGCGGCTGATCTACGTGGGCGCCCGGCTCCCGGAAAACCTGCGCGACGAACGACTGCTGTGGTGCCACAGTGTCAATGCCGGAGTCGACGGTCTCCTCGGTGACGGGCGGTGGCCGGCGGGAGTCCTGCTGACCCGCACCGTCGGCCGCATGGCCGAGCGGATCGCGCAATATGTGCTCGGCTGGATACTCGCCGAGGCCCAGAACGTTCCGGCGTTCCTCGGCCAGCACCGCACGCGCACGTGGCAGGTACTGCCGACCGAGCTGGTCAGCGGGCAGTGCGCGGTCGTGTTCGGGGTCGGGCAGATCGGAGCCGTGGTGTGCGACCTGCTGCGGCGTTGCGGGATCCGGACCATCGGCGTGGCCTCCCGCGACCGCGAAGTGCGCGGGTGTGACCGCGTCATCACCGCCGACCAGGCGCACGAGGTGCTTCCCCAAGCCCGCTGGGTGATCAGCACCCTGCCGCTGACGCCCACGACCCGGGGCATGTTCGACCGGGAGATGTTCGCGTCGATGAAGGGCGCCACGTTCATCAACGTCGGCCGGGGCGCCACCGTCGAGGGCACCGCGCTCGCGTCGGCGCTGGCCGACGAGACGGTCCGCGGCGCGGTACTGGACGTGCTCGCCGAGGAGCCCGCGGACCCGCAGTCGGCCTGCTGGGACCTCCCGCGCACCGTGGTGACCTCGCACTCGTCGGGAATCACCCACGACGAAGACGTGGCGAGCGACTTCGCCACGTGCTGGGAAGCCGTACGCAACGGACAGCTCCCCGAACTGACCGCGTTCCCGACCCGCGGCTACTGACCCCTTCCCCACCGTCCCCGTGTCCCCTCCTCCGGTCGCCGAGTCCCCCCTTCCGGTCGCCGAAGTCTCCCTTCCGCGCCAGACCGCGTGAGGTGCGCGCCTGACGCCGCGGAGTCGACCCGGGTACCGCGGTCCACCCCGGCACCCGGGCTCGGCGCTCAGGCCTCCTCTTCCAGGGCGCTGCCGAAGTCCCGGAGCACCTCACGGTGGGCGTTGTCCGCGAGCAGTTTCCCCACCATCACGATCGCGGCGACCGGCCACTCGATCACCCCGACCGCCGCCAGCACCGCGACTCCGGCGTAAAAGGGGAGGTGTTTGGGCTCGCCGAGCCAAACCCGGCCGATCACGGGAAGGGTGAACGACACCGAATGCCGCTCGGTGACGGCCTCCGCGACCGCGGAACTGCCCAGATGTTCCGGCGGCTGTTCCGACGACGTGCCGGAAGCCTTGCCGGCCTTGTTTCCTCTGGTGTCCTCACTGGTGCGCTTGGCTGCGTTCACGAGAGCCTCCTCGAGGCGTGGCTGCGCACGCGAAGCGAGCGTCCGTCCTGCGATCCGATTTTCCGGCCGCGCATCGCGCGACGCCGGCACGTCCGTCGACGATCCCGACGAGCCCTCGGAGGACACCGAAGCACCGTCCGGCGGCACGCTGCCCATGCGTGACTGCCGATTCTCAAGTGGATACGCTCGCATCAGGCGTGACAGGGACCCGATTCCCGACCCTGCGATCACATTTTACACCGCAAGGTCACCGGTCACGGCGAGTCACCATTCCTCGGCCATTTCTCGGCCACCGCAGCCGCACGTCCGCCCCGTGTGCGCTCACCGTCATCAGATCGATTTTGCCGCGCTGCTCGGGGAACCCCTTTCGTACACCGTTCTTTCCACACCACACGAGGAAAATTCTCGTGCCCGCTCCCCCACCGGACTGGCACCATGACCGCGTGGCCCAGGACCTGCGCGTGTGCTTCGTCGGTGACTCCTTCGTCGCCGGAGTCGGCGACCCCGGTCATCAGGGTTGGGTGGGCCGGATCGCCGCTCGCACGGAACACACCGGCCGCCCGTTGACCACGTACAACCTCGGCGTCCGCCGGGATACCAGCGCGAATGTGCTCGCCCGCTGGCACGTCGAATGCGCCCCGCGCCTGCCCGCCGGCTGCGCCGCGATGATCGTGCTGTCCTTCGGCGTGAACGACACGATGCTCGAAGACGGCCGCCCACGGGTGGCGCCGACCGTTCCGTCGCGAACCTCGCCGACCTGCTGGCAGGGGTATCCCGCGAAGGCTGGCCGGCACTGGTCGTCGGCCCCGCGCCGGTCGCGGACGAGCCGCACAACGACCGGATCTCGGCGCTGACCGAAACTTTCGCCCGGATCTGCGACGCCCGCCGGACGCCCTACATCGACGTTTTCCCCGCGCTGCGAGCCGATCCACGGTGGCGCGACCAGGTCCGAACCGGCGACGGCGCGCACCCTTCGGCCGCCGGTTACGCCGCGTACGCGGAACTCGTCTGGCCGAACTGGCAAACCCACCTCGGCAACCCGAAACTCGCCGACCCGCAACCCTGACCACCACGATCCCTCCGTCCATTTCAGCACTTTTCGCCCCAAAAACCCGTTTCACCCACCTCGCCGCCGTGTCCCCCCTTCCGGTCGCCGAACTCTCCCTTCCGGTCACCGAGTCCTCCCGAGAACGGCATCGCATTCACGGGAAACGGCTCGAAATCCACCGCACGCCAAGCTGTCTCTTTCGTCCTCAATGGACACAGGTGGCCCACCCGGGCCGGCGGCGTGGTGGTGACCGCCGGTGAAGGTCGCCTGTGGGCGGAACGCATTGGGGTGAACCAGGCGTGAGGCAACGGGGCCCACCGGCCGAGGCGTCTCTTTTGTGGAAGAATCGAGGACACGATGCGCTGTGGTGTGGCGGCGGCGGTTCACGCGTCGACGACCGTCGGGGACATGGAGCGTTGGTTCACGGGGAAACTTCTGGCGGGAAGAGAAATCACGATGGGCCGGTGGCCAAGGGTAGTAGTGGTGTTGGCGGCGGTGCTCGGCTTGGGCGTCGCCGGCTGTTCTTCGCAGGTGCCCAGCGGAAGCCCAGGTCCGGCCGCTCCGGCCGTCCCGGCGGCGAAGCTGGCGATCGCACCGGCGAGCGGAGGCGGCGACATCGCGCCGGACACGCCGATCACGGTCACCGCGACCGGTGGCCAGATCCGGAATGTCACGGTGAAGACGGCCGGTGATCCGGTGACCGGCACGCTCAGCGCCAACGGGACGAGCTGGCGCAGCAACGGCACGCTGAACGTGTCGCAGAGTTACACCGTGACCGCGACGGGCGTCAACCCCGCGGGCCAGACGGTGACCACGACGAGCACGTTCACCACGCTCAAGCCGGCGAACACGTTCCACGCGCACATCTTCGAAGGCGAGAACAAGACCTACGGCGTGGGGATGCCCATCGAGCTCACCTTCAGCCAGCCGGTCAAGAACAAGGCGGCGGTCGAACAGGCGCTGCACATCACCACCTCCCAGCCGGTCGTGGGCGCGTGGTCCTGGATCGACGACACGCACGTCGACTTCCGCCCGCGGGACTACTGGCCGGCGAACACGCAGGTCAGCTTCGCCGGACTGCTCGACGGCGTGCAGGCGGCGCCTGGCGTCTACGGTTCCGAGGACCTCACGCAGACCTTCACCATCGGCGACTCGCTGATCGTGGTCGCGAGCACGACCAGCCACCGGATGCAGATCTACAAGAACGGCCAGCTGCAGTACGACTGGCCGATCAGCACCGGCAAGCCCGGTCACGACACCCCGAACGGCACCTACCTCACCATCGACAAGGCCAACCCGGAGGAGATGAAGCCGTCCGACATCGCGCCCGGCCAGCCCGGCTACTACGACCTGGAGGTTCCGTGGTCGGTCCGGTTCACCTGGAGCGGTGACTTCCTGCACGACGCGTACTGGTCGGTGGGACAGCAGGGCAGCACCGACGTCAGCCACGGCTGCGTCAACATGCCGCCGCAGGACGCGCAGATCTACTACCAGGAGGAGGTCGCCGGCGATCCGGTGACGATCACCGACAGCCCGCTCGCGGGAACGCCCGGCGACGGCTGGACGGACTGGTTCGACTCCTGGCAGCAGCTCGTCGACAGCAGCGCGCTGCACGAGGCGGTCCAGGCCGGGCCGAACGGCAGCACCTTCGTCGACCCGACGTCCGTGCCGGCCTCCACGGCGAGCAGCCCGACCGGCACCTCCTCCGCCAACAACGCCGCCGCGGCATAACCCACCCCGGCCCGGCTACCGGGCTCGGTAGCCGGGCTCGGTAGCCGGGCTCGGTAGCCGGAAGCGGGGACTCGCCGACAATCGGCGGGTCCCCCTCACATCCGGCCGTGTCCCCTCCTCCGGTCACTGTGTCCCCTCCTCCGGTCACCGTGTCCCCTCCTCCGGTCACCGTGTCCCCTCCTCCGGTCGCCGAACTCTCCTTCCGGTCGCCGTCTCAAACCCCGGTGCCGGTGACTGTGGATCGAACGGTCGTTTCGCCCCGACACCAACGTACGGCGATCGACAGGGCCGCCGGCGATGTGTTCGTTCCAGAGGACGCGCTGAGTGGTGATCACGCGCGGCCAGCGCGGTGGCGAGCGCGGTGCCGATCGGGGCGCACGCTGGCGCTGGAGGACAGTTCCGTGGCATTTCCCTGGTGTGGAATGTGGTCGAGTAGCTCTGGAAAATGCCGTCGCTTGCATCCTCGCGACATCGCTCGTGAGATTACGCCATCAGCCGTGAAACTCTGCAGTCGATGAGAAAACAAGCAGCCCTCACTCGCGAATCGGTGGCACGACTTTCCCTAGCCAGCAACGGCTACGGCGCCACCGGAGGGTCGAAATGTCGACGCGTCCTTCCCGATGAAGGTGAAGCTTCCAAATCGTCCCCGACAGTCTGGAACACTGGCGATGAAGGCTTGAGCACTGATTCCGGAGAACACGCGCATGATCGGAGATGGTCACCAGCTGGACCGCCAGGATTCACTCCTCCGCGCGATGCTGGTCCGCCGGGAGCTCTAGCGTCGGCCCGTCTCACACCCGGATGTGGAGGTACGCATGCTTTCCGACGGTTTATCCCGCCGTTCCGCGTTCAAGGCCGGTGGCGTCGTCGCTGCCGGCATGGCGGTCAACCTGCTGCCCAAGATCGCTTTCGGGGACCCGGCGCCCGCGACGGGGCAGCAGACCAGGACCGTAACCGGCACCTTCCCGCCCGACATCCCCGACTGGTACTACCTGCCGGTCGAGCTACCGGCAGGGGTCAACCAGATCGACGTCGTGTACTCCTACGACAGGCCGTCCGTGCCCGCCGGAATCCGCGGAAACGCCTGTGACATCGGCATGTTCGGCCCCGAAGGCTTCGACCTCGGCAACCAGCGGGGCTTCCGCGGCTGGTCCGGCGGCTTCCGCGACCGGTTCTCCATCAGCGCGACCGACGCCACGCCCGGCTACCTCGCCGGTCCGATCAAGCCCGGCACCTGGCACGTGATCCTCGGCCCTTACACCGTCGCACCGCAGGGCCTCAACTACCGCGTCGACATCACGCTCCACTTCGGCCCGCAGGGCACTCCCTTCCAGCCCAACCCCGCGCCGGCCACGGCTCCCGCCAAGCAGCGCGGGAAGGCCTGGTACCGCGGTGACTGCCACCTGCACACGGTCTACTCGGACGGCAAGCGGACCCCGGACCAGTTGGTCGCCGACGCCCGCGCGGCCGGGCTCGACTTCATCGTGTCGACCGACCACAACACGTCCAGCTCGCAGTTGGTGTGGGGCGATTACGCCACCGACGATCTGTTGATCCTCAACGGGGAAGAGGTCACCACCCGCTCGGGTCACTGGCCGGCCATCGGCCTTCCCGCCGGGACCTGGATCGACTGGCGGTACCGGGCCGGCGACGCCCAGGACTTCCGCCGCTTCGTCGACCAGGTGCACCATCTCGGCGGCCTGGTCACCGCGGCGCACCCGTTCGCGAACTGCTTCGGCTGCACCTACGAGTTCGCCTACGAGATCGCCGACCTCGTCGAGGTCTGGAACGGTCCGTGGACCGACGACGATCAGCAGACCGTCAACCACTGGGACGGCCTGTTGCGCTCGGGGCAGTGGATCCCCGCGATCGGCGATTCCGACGCGCACAACCCCGACCAGATCGTCGCGCTGCCACACACCATCGTGCTCGCGGACAGCCTGCGCCAACAGGATCTGCTCGCCGGGTTGAAGGCCGGGCGTTCGTGGCTCGCGGAATCCTCAGCCGTCTCCCTGGCCTTCACGGCGACCGCGGGCGGGCTCAGCGCCGGGATCGGCGACCGGCTGCCCGTCGACACCGGGACGCCCGTGACCGTGCAGGCCACCGTCGGCGGGGTGCCCGGCACCACCGTTTCGATCCTCGACCAGCTGGGTATCGAACACACCGAAACGGTGCCGGCCTCCGGATCGGCCACTGTCAGCTGGACGACCTCCGCACGCTACAGCCGGTGGGTGCGCGCCGAAGTGCGGCGCCCCTCGGGTGGGCCCAACACCACGCTCGCCAACGCGATGGTCGCGATGACGAACCCGATCTTCCTCGGTCAGAACTGACCCACCAGCCCGAGCCCGAGCCGAGCCCCGACCCCGACCCCGAGCCCCGGTCCTGGTCCTGGTCGAGCCCACCCGGCTCCGGCTCCGGCTCCGGCTCCGGCTCCGGCTCCGGCTCCGGCTCCGGCTCCGGCTCCGGGCCGATCCTGTCCCGTCCCTTCCCCCGGCCCACTCCGGCCTCGGACCACGTGCCCAGACCGGATCCGTCACCGGGAGACAAGTGCCAGACCCGAGAACACGCACGTACGGAACCGAGAACACAACCGCTGGAACGGCGAACATGGCAACCGGAGGAGGGGACACAGCGACCGGAACAGGGGACACGCCGGTATTCGGCGTGTCCCCCCTTCCATCGGGCGTGTCCCCTCTTCCGGTGCGCGTGTCCCCTCTTCCGGCGGGCGTGTTCTCCAGTCCGGTCGGTGAGGTCTCCCGTCCGGTCGGGTGGCCGGGTCGTGGCGGGGTGGTCGGTCAGTCGAGGAGGTCGGGCTGTTCGGCGACGATCATGTCGTACAGCGGCTGGAACTGGAACCAGCCGGCATAGGGGGTGCCGATCTGGGAACGCACCTCGATCGCCTCTTCATGGCTGAGCGGCGTCGGCTTGCCGGCGGCCATCGCGGCCATCTGCGCCTGGCAGGAACGCTCCATCGTGATGAACCACCACGCCGCCTCGTCGACCGTCTCGCCGATGGTGAGCAGTCCGTGGTTGTTCAGGATCGCGGCCTTCGCGCCGTTCATGACGGCGCCGATCTGCCTGCCCTCCTCGAAGTCGAGCACCACGACGTTGCCTTGGAAACGCACGTGGTCCTGATAGAAGGCACAGGCATCCTGGGTGAGCGGATCGACCATGTCACGCAGGCTGGAAAACGCCTTGCCGTACAGCGAATGCGCGTGCACCGCGGCGACGGCGTTGGGGAGTTCGACGTGCAGGCCACCGTGGATGGCGAAGGCCGCCTTGTTGAGCGGGAGGTCGCCGTGGATGACCTTCCCGTGCTCGTTCACGCAGATCAGGTCACTGGCCTTGATCAGATGGTAGGACATGCCGTAGGGGTTGACCCAGAAATGGTGCGGGTCCTCGGGGTCGCGCGCGGTGATGTGACCGGCGACGCCCTCTCCGAAGCCGAACTTCCCGAACAGCCGGAACGCGGCCGCGAGCTTTTGCTTGCGGTGCAAGCGTTCCTCGGCGCTGGAGCTGAACGTCGGGAGCTGCCGGAGTTGCGGCTCGCCCGGCTCACGGATCAGCAACGAGCCGACCTGGGCCGTCGTGTCCGTCGTGGTGGTCATTTCCCCTCCTCCGTTGCGGGAACCGCGGCCGCCATGACCGCGTCGGGCTTGGGCTCGGCAGTGGTCAGCGGGACCCTGCCGCGCATCACCAGCGCCAGCACTCCGGCCAGTGCCATGCACGCGGCAATCACGAACATGCCGGGTCGGAAGCTGCCGGTGGCGTCCTTCAGCCAGCCCATCAGGTAAGGGCCGACGAAGTTACTGGATACCCCGATGGTGTTGATCAAACCGATCGAGGCGGCCGCCGCGCTGCCGGTCAGCAGCGAGGTCGGAAGTTGCCAGAAAATGGGAATCGCGGAGAAGACACAGGTGGAGGTGATCGCGATGGCGCCGATCGCCAGCGCGGGCGAGGACATGTACAGCGCGGCGGCGGTGCTGACGCAGCCGAGAAGCATCGGTATCGCGATGTGCCAGTTCGCCTCCCCCGTCCGGCGGGAATTCCAGCCCCACAACAGCATCAGCGGTATCGCCACCAAATAGGGTACCGCCGTCAGCAACCCGAGCTGGAACGCGCTGTAGGTCGCGCCGTACTGCTGTTTGAACGAGGTCAGGATCTGCGGCAGGAAGAACACCAGCGCGACGAGACCGAAGTTGATTCCGAAGTACACCAGGGAAAGCCCGAGCACGCGGGGGTTGCGCAGTGCCGTGCCGATGGTGAACTTGCCGGCCTTCTCGGAGTGTTCGGCTTCGGCGGCCAGCGCGGCGCCGAGCACGTCCTTTTCCTGCTGGGTCAGCCACTTCGCCTCCGCCGGGCGGCTGGTCAGGAAGAACAGCGTGATGATACCCAGCAGAATCGCCGGAATGGCTTCCACGACGAACATGAACCGCCAGCCGGACATGCCGAAAACGTCGGCCTGCGCGACCAGGGGCAGCGAGATCGGCGCGGCGACCACATTGGACAGTGGGATCGCGAGGATGAAGATCGTGGTCGCGAAGGTCCTCGACCGGCGGGGCAGCCAGTAGGTCAGGAACATGATCAGGCCGGGGTAGAACCCGGCTTCGGCGATCCCGAGCAGGATCCGCACCAGGTAGAAGCTGGTCGTGCCCTGCACCAGCGAGGTCAGCCCGGAGACGATCCCCCAGCTGATCAGGATCCGGGCGATCCACACCCGAGCGCCGACCTTGTGCAGCAGGATGTTGCTGGGAACCTCGAACAGCATGTAGCCGACATAGAAGATGCCCGCGCCCAGCCCGAACGCGGCCGTCGAGAGTCCCAGATCGGAGTTCATCTTCGTGGCCGCGTAGCCGATGTTCGCCCGGTCGACATAGTTGACCAGGTACAACAGCATCATGAACGGCAGAAGCCGCACGATGACCTTGCGTGTGACGGCTGACAGCGCGGGTGGATCGCCCATAATGGTCTCCAGGAGCTGGTCTGACAAGTAACCCAGTAGCCCGGTAACTGGGTTGCTGGGCAGTCTAAGCAGCGGGCTGCCGGCCAGACAAGAGGCCGATCGGACCGCATGGAACAGTTCACAGACAGGAAACGGGGAGGAAGGAGCGATGGCAGCATGGCCAGCGACCAGGAGCTAAGTTTCACGCCGGTTGCCAAGCCCGCACGGGCCTACGAGATGATCGTCGACCAGATCGAGAACGCCATCCTCACGGGAAAGCTGACCCCGGGGGCCCGGCTGCCGAGCGAGCGGGAGCTGATGGCGCAGTTCGCCGTCGGCCGCGCCACGGTCCGGGAAGCGCTCCGGGTCCTCGAAGCCCGCGGGATGATCCGCGGACGGGGCCCGAATCCCAGCGGGGGCGCGGAGGTCCTGCCGTTCTCCACCGAAAGCCTGCACAAGGCGCTGACCTCGATGATCGCGCTGGAACAGCTGGATCTGCCGGCGCTGGTGCAGTTCCGGATGGTCATCGAGGGCAACGTCGCAGCACTGTCGGCGCAGCTGCGTTCCGAGGAGTCGCTGGCCACGATCGAGGCGAAGCTGACGGCGATGCATGACGCGCTCAACAGGGGTTACGACGCCTTCGCCGCCGCGGACGTGGACTTCCACAAGGCGATCAACGCCAGCATCAGCAACCCACTGCTCACCGTGTGCAACGAGGTGGCCCGGGGCGTGACGATCAAGCTGTCCGAACTGCGGTCGGCGCGGCGGACCGACCCCGAACAGTTCCAGGCACACCAATACCGGCGCCACCAGCAGATGTACGAAGCGATCCGGGACCGGAAACCGGTCGCCGCCCTACGCGCCGCCCGTGACCACCTCTACGAGAGCTTCGAGGAGTTCCTGGACGAGGAGCAGCGAGCACAACTGCGGCCCCTCGTCCAGGCGACCGGGGAAATCTGACGTCAGAACGGCCGGATCACGGTCGCGGACTCCTCGACCGAGCCGTCTCCGACGAGGTAGACACGGTCGAACTGGGCCAGCGTGGTGTCGACGTGCCGTGGGACCAGCAGCACGGGCGCGCCGACCGGCGGTGCCGGTTCCGCTTCGACCCGGACCATCAGGTGTTCCTGCGAAGGGGCACCGACCTCGGCGGCGAAGCCGACGACCTGTGCGTGCGGCCTGCCCCCGTCGACCTGGATGGTGGTGAGCCCGGCGTCCAGCGTGATCCGGCCCGGTTCCGGTGCGCTGATCACGCGGGCGAGCACGAAGGCGGCGTGCCGGAAACCCTTGTCCCCGAAGCGGTCGAGGCTGCGCAGGTCGTTGTACACCACGGTGCCCGGCCCGAAGGTGACCCGCTCGTCCCAGGGACCCGGCAGCGGCACCCGCGAAGCCGGGATGAAGGTGTGGCTGGCACCGGCGACGATCTCCCCGACCGTGCGTGCGCCGGCGGCTTCGATCCGCTCGGCGAGCCGCACCAGATCGGACAGTTCCGCCGCGACGACGTCCGCCTGCTCTCCTTCGGGGAGATCGGCGAAATGCCCGTCGAAGTTGTGCAGTCCGCGGAAGGTGATCCCGGCCCGGTCCAGTTCGCGCAGGATCACCTCGGCGCCCGCCTCGTCGCCGGGGGCGATCCCGGTGCGCCCGCCGCCGGTGTCGATGTCCAGGAACGCCGACACCGGGCCTGGACGCCAGCCACGCACGGCTTCAGCGTTGTCGACCAGCGCCGACACTGTCGCTTGTGGATACTGCGCGGCCAGCTCGGCCAGTCGCCACTGCAGCGGGCCGATCGCCGGGTAGGCAAGCAGGACATCGCTCGCCCCGGCTTCCAGCAGGAGCGCCACTTCGCCCAATGTGGACGCCTTGAACCGGGTTATTCCGTTGTCCAGCAGGGCGTCCACGGTCCAGCGCAGCCGCGCCGTCTTGACGTGCGGCCGCCAGCGCCGCGCAGATCCGAGGTAGGACAGGGTGGTGGCGATGTTCTCCCGCACCCGCTCCACGTCGATCAGGACCGCCGGCGTGACCGCCGAGGTGAACGGCTCACCAGCTACCAGCTCTTGAAGTTCCTTGTCTTCCAAGGAGACGCTACCTTCCCACTCCGGTGTAGAGGCCACTCGCGGCCGGGTCGATGGTAGCCGTGGTCCGCAGTGCCGCCGACCCTCGCTCGGTGGTGAGCGGCCTGGTGACACGGGGAATCACCGTGCCGCGGTGGAAGACGACCTCCCCCGCCGCCACGGTCGAGACGACGGTCTTCGACGCGACGTCGACGACCGCGACATCCGCGTCCGCGCCCAGGGCGAGCGTTCCCTTGCCGCGCAACCCGAGCACCTGCGCGGGGGCCCAGCAGGACTTCCGCACGAACTCCTTGAGCGAAAACACCCCGAGGTCCACCAGGGACAGTCCGGAATGGACGGTGACGTTGCGCGGGATGCCGCCACCGTCGGTGGCGATGGCGTCGATGTCGAAGGCGCCCTTGTCGTCCTTGGACCCGGCCATCGGCACCCGCGACGCGGCCGGGTTGAGCGGCAGGCACAAGCCGATGCGCGTCCCGGCGTCCTCCCAGGCCGCGACACCGGCCGGGCCCGAGGTCGGCACGGTCCGGTCGCCGTCGCGCACCGGGATGGCCGCCCAGCCGTCGAGGATCGCGGCACGCAGCCCGTCCTGAGTACCGGGGTAGCCACCCTGCTCCAGCCAGCCCGCCACCCGGGCGACCCTCGGGCGGCCGTCCACGCAGTCGGCGAAGTTGCCGTTGATCTCGGCGAGGTAGGACTCGGTGAACAGCTTCGGCGCCGCCCGCAGCATCGCGATCGCCTCGCGCGCCTCGGCCGCGGGTTCGTCGAGCTCACCCCGGCAATAGCTGTTGACGTGAGCGATGTGCGCGGGTTTGCCGTCGAGGAACTCGATGGCCTGGCGCAGCCCTTCGAGGTTGCTGCCGGCGGTCGTGGTCCCGCAGTGCAGCGCCAGCCAAACGCCGAGTTCGTTCGCGACCTCCGCGATCATCGCCGCGGTCTCGACCGGCCAACGGGAATCGACGTGCAGCTTGACCCCGAGCGCACCCTCGGCGAGCACCTTCTCGATCGCCGCGCGGATCTCGGCGCGGCTGGGCGATTCCGGCAGCTGCGCGCCGGGGACCAGCCGCACCACGCACCCGATCGTCAGGCCCGCGCCGTTCCGTTGCCCGATCTCGAAGACCTCGGACGCCGACGGCGTGCCCAGGTCCAGCGCGGTGGTCACGCCCGCCCGCGCGAGCATGGCGTGGCCGGCGTCGCCGCCGAACTGCGCGTCGAGGTGCACGTGGACGTCGACCAGACCGGGCAGCACGTAGCAACCGTCGGCCTCGATGACCGAACGCGCCGGCCCGGTGATCGAGTCCTCGATCGCGGTGATCCGGCCGCCCTCGATCGCCAGGTCGGCGAAGGTGTCGGTATCACCGCCGTAGTCGACGATGCGTCCGTTCCTGATCACGATGTCGTGCAACGAGCCGTCCTTCCTGCCTGTGCGGTGAGCAGACCGCACGGAAAGGGTAGGCGGACGACGGCCGGAATCCGGCCCATCGTGGTGAGCGCGACAACCCGCGGGCGCGCGGACAGGAGAACTCGCCGACCGGACCAGAGGACACGACGACCGGAAGAGGGGACACGGCAACCGGACGGGAGGACACGGCAACCGGACCAGAGGACACAGCGACCGGACGAGGGGACACGGCGACCGGAAGAGGGGACACGGGAGGTGGGGGTCAGTGGTCGAGGGCGGAGTGGATCTGGCGGGTGGCTTCGGCCAGGGCCTGGTGGTCGGGCTCGGTCCACTCGCGTTCGGTCAGGCTGTGGACGGACAGCCAGCCGGCCAGTTCGCCGTCGCGTTCGACGGGCGCGAGCATCTGCGCGTTGACGCCGTACACACCGATGAGCGCGTCCGGCGGCGTCGGCTCGTCGCGGAAGTGCGGTTGCACCAGGGTGCGACGATGGCGTTCCAGCCAGCGCACGGTGTCGAGGTTGCGCTGGTCCAGCGAACCGTCGTGGCGGATCGACCGCACACCGGGCGCGACGGCCTCGCCCGCGGTGAGGTCGACGTGCATGCCCTGCGCGGGAAGGTCGATACGCAGGGTGGTGCGGTCCGCGCCGGTCGCGGCGAGCAGATCCGCCAGTGCGTCCTGGAACCGCAGGCGCAGCGATCCGGTGGCCAGCAGCCGGCCCCAGCCGGTGATGGCGTCCCGGGCGCCCGCCAGGTGCAGGGCATGCCACAAGGTCGCCGCCACGCTGTCGAACACCGGCACCCCCAGGCTCCGCTCCAGATCCACGAGGTGCGCCGCGCCGAAGACATTGGTACAGACCACTGCGACGCCATGGACGTCGCCGGATCCGGCCTCCTCGATGAGCCGTCGCACCCGCTCGGGCGGCGCCGCGGCGAAGTCGAGGTTTTCGGTCAACCCCAGCGAAGCCGTGCTCACACACTCCACCCCGAGTTCGGCATACCGAGCCACGATCCGCTCGGTCACGTCGGTGGTGTAGGGCACGGCGAGGCCGAGCCGGGTCACCCCGTACGCGCGCCACGCTTCCCGCAACGCGAGGGTGGAGGTGGTCGCGCGGATGCCGGTCGCCTTCTCGATGGCCTCGACCAGCGCGTGGTCGTGCTCGACGCCGAGCCACGAACCGGCCGTGCCGTTCCAGACGATCACGTCGACGCGGGCGTCGGCGAGCAGTCTCGCCGCCGAGACCATGACGTCTTCCTGGAACTGCGCGGTGGCGTGGGCGTCCAGCGCGATCCGGGTCACCGGCACCCGGCTCGCATACATCGCCGCCGTCGACCCGGAGTCGCGCAGGATCGCCGCCGTCACGGGTTCCAGGCAGGTGTTGGACGAAGGCGTCAGCATGCCGATGCGGCATCCCGAACCGTACTGTTCAGTCATTTCTCGCACTCCCCACGGTCGTGGTCACACCGGAAGCCGGCGGGCATAGTCCAAGGTCACGTTGCACACGGTGAACAACACACCGCACCCGACGAAGAACAGCAGCGCACCGGTGTAACTGCCGGTGGCACCGACGATGAACCCGACGATGATCGGGCTGAGGATCCCGGCGACGTTGCCGCCCAGGTTCATGGCGCCGCCCACGACACCGGCGTTGTTCCGGCCTGCCAGCGTCGAGGGCACCGCCCAGTAGACGCCGGCCCACCGCAGGAAGAACAGCACCATCGACAGGAACGCCACGGCGGTCCCGGCGTTGGGCACGAAGGTCACCCCGAGCAGGGCGAGCACGACGAACACCCCGGCCGCGCCCAGCAGGGTGCGCAGGACGACGTTGGGCGAGGTGCCCTTCGCGCGCCACCAGTCGGCCAGCCAGCCGCCGAACAGCTCACCGGCGAACCCGGCACCGAAGATCACCAGTGTGGAGTAGCCGATGGCCGCGATGTCGAAGTGCCTGGTTTCCGACAGGTAGAGCGGCCCCCAGGTGAGCAGGCCGTAGAACACGCCGTTGAACCCGCACCAGCCGAGACACATGGCCCAGAAGGAGCGGTACCGGGCGTAGGCGAGCAGCCGGACCCGGCCGGCCGGCTGCGGGTCGTCGACGTCCTCCCGCGCGTGCGCGGCCTCGATGTGGGCGACCTCCGCGTCGTTGGTGCCCGGGTGCTCCCGCGGACTGTTGCGGATGTACCAGGCCGCGAGCAGTCCGATCAGGGCGGTGGCCAGACCGGCGATCACGAAGGCGAGCCGCCAGCCACCGGTGAGCGCGATCAGGGCCGAGATCGCCACGCCGCCGACCGCGGTGCCCAGCGGCGCGCCCCCGTCGAGCAGCGTCGCGCCCCGGCCCCGTTCGGCGGGCGTCATCCAGGTGGCGTTGAGCTTTCCGCCCGCCGGGTAGATCGGGGCTTCGGCCGCGCCGAGGAGCAGCCGGAAGAAGACGAAGCCGCCGAGACTCCCGGCCAGTGCGGTGAGCGCCTGCGCGACGCCCCATCCGGCGCACGAAACGGCGGCCATGAGCCGTGGCTTGAGCCTGTCCACCAGCCAGCCGCCGGGTATCTGCATCACCGCGTAGCTCCAGAAGAAGGCGGACAGCGCGATTCCGGTGGCCGCCTTGGAGATGTGCAGTTCCTTGGTGATCAGCGGCATGGCGACCGAGATCGACCCGCGGTCGACGTAGTTCAGCGCGACGGCGCCGAGCAGCAGCGCGAAGATCTTCCACCGGACCCGGGTCGGCCGGGTGCGCGTGCGCTCGGCCGCTCCGGCACCGGGTGGATCGTCGGCCAGGCCGACAGGGTCTCCCATAGCGGCGTTCCTTCCGTAGGGCTGCGCGCTTTCCCGCCGACACCGCGATCCGGCCGGGCCGGGAGAGCCACACCGTTTGGCATGCCAAAGATGCGTCCCGATACTCCGATGATCACCGGGGAGAAGTCAACACCGATGCGCTAAAGGCAGGTAACGACCGGTAACACGCGGATGTCGGCACCGCCCGCCGTGCCGGTAACCTCGGGACACGAGACAGGGTGTTCATGCGCGGTGCGAAGGGGACGCATGAAGGTCGACCCCAAGGTGGCGCAGCCACTCGCGGCGGTCCGCGAGCGGGTGCTCGAGCGGTTGCGCGAGGACATCACCTCGGGCCGGTTGCGACCGGGTGACCGGTTGGTCGAACGCGATCTCGCGCTGCGGTTCGGGGTCTCGCGGATACCGGTGCACGAAGCCATCAGCATCCTGCAGACCCAGGGTTTCGTCGTCGCGGAGTCGCCCCGGCGCGTGGTGGTCCGGAAGTTGTCGCGAACCGACGTCGAGGAACTGTTCGACGTGCGCGAGGCCTTGGAGGTGCTCGCCTGCGCACTGGCCGCACAGCGGGCCGGCAAACGCGATCTGGTGCGGTTGGAGCGGTTGCTCGCGGACACCGCGCGGGCGATCGAGGCGGGACGCCTGGCGCAGGTCGCCGATCGCAGCGCCGAGTTCCACGAACAGATCGTCGCGTTGACCCGCAGCGGGTTGCTGTCGGGCATGCTGCATCCGCTGGAAAGCCGGCTGCGCTGGCTGTTCCGGCAGAACGAGGACTGGACCAGGCTGCTGCACGAGCACCAGAACCTGCTGGCCGCCATCGCATCGGGCGACCCCGAACGCGCGCGGGAATGCTCGCTGCGGCACGTGCGGGAGAACCGCGCGCTGGCGATGAAACTGCTGTTCGGAGGGGACGAGGCCGGAGTGGACGAAGCCACCGGCTGAACACCGCGCCGGGCGGTGTTTTCACCCCCGATCCGAATAATGTCCACTATGGACAGTTTCCGGATGGTTCACGCCCCGATCATCCCGCGGGAACCTCGTCGACAATGATGCTTCCCAGCGAACACAATCCGGTCCCCCCGGCAAAAGGATGGAACCATGCGGAAAGCGCTGACTGGTGCACTAGGGCTCGCGCTCGTCGCGATCGCGTCGCTCGCCTGCTCACCGGCACCGGAGCCGGTACCGCCGCTGACCGGCGGTCCGGTCGGCCCGCCGACCACGGCCACCGACCCCACGTCCGCGGCGGCCGCCACGTCGCCCTCGGCGGGCCCGAAGCTGCAGTTCCCCAACAAGACCGTCAACGCCTTCCTCAAGGGCTGGGACGCCGGTCACCAGATGGTGCTGTTCCAGGTCGCCCAGTCCGCGCCGTCCCAGGCCGGCGACACCGCCTGGGCACCGGACCCGACCGACCCCCAGACGCATCGCCTTCCCCTGTTGCCCACCGCGACCGTCCAGAGCCCCTGGACCGGCTGCTTCGACGAGAACACCGGCCTGACCCCGGGCGGCACACCGGTCACGTGTACCGAGGCGCAACTGGTCGCCTTCCTGCAAAGCGCCCCGGCCGAGGGGTTGGGGACCGTCAAGATGCACGTCGACGGCACCGACCACATCGACCTCGTCTCGCTCTACTACCACCCCTGATCTCGACGCCGCGCGGCGTCCTCGCCTCGCCCGGGCCCGCCGGGTCGGAGCATCGGTGTCACCGTGGCGGCTGCCGGGTGAGCGAGGGTCAGGGTTCATCGGCGGGACTCCTCCCGGATCGCCTGCGTTCACCTCGACCGGCGAGGCTCCGGGCACCGAACATGAGGAGGATTCATGAAACGCTCGGGTGCCGCCGTGTTCACCGGCCCGCTCACCGGCACGCTGGCCGTTTCGCTGCTGGCCGGTTCGCTGCTCGCCGGATCGCCGCCGGCGGGCGCGACTCCGGCGAACGCGCACGACGACGGTTACCGCGTCGCCGCGGGCAAGACGCTCGACGTGCGGGCCGACGACCGCAGCGGCACCGTCGTTTCGCACACCGCGCCGGGGCACGGCACGCTGACCGAGAATCCCGACGGTTCGTTCGCCTACACCCCCGCCGCCGGGTTCACCGGCACCGACTCGTTCACCTACACCACGACGGACGCGGTGCGGCTCTACACCACCGATGTGCCGCCGCTGGCCACCATCGGCGGCGTGCGGATCACCGGGGGAGCCTACGGCTCGTCGCTGTACCCGGTGCCCGGCGCGAAGGACGAGTTCTACGGCCTGACCGACCGCGGCCCGAACGTGGACGGGCCCGACGGCGAAAAGGTCGAACCGCTGCCGGACTTCGACCCGTCGATCGGAAAGTTCCGGTTCGTCGACGGCAAAGCCGTGCCGCAGAAGGTGATCCCCCTGCGCGCCGCCGACGGCACGCCGTACTCGGGCCGGGTCAACACCCAGGCCGGCACCGGGGAGACGATCGTCGACCTCAACGGGAACCCGCTTCCCGCCGACCCGAACGGCTACGACTCCGAAGGCCTGGTCGCCCTGCCCGACGGCACGTTCTGGGTCTCCGACGAGTACGGCCCGTACATCACGCACTTCGACGCGCAGGGCCGCGAGTTGCGGCGGCTGTCGCCGTTCGACGGGTCGCTGCCCGCGGAGCTGGCGAACCGGGTGCCCAACAAGGGCATGGAAGGCCTGACCATCACCCCGGACGGCCAGACGCTCGTGGGCATGATGCAGTCGGCCCTCCAGCAGCCGGACCTGACCAAGAAACCCGGCAACGTCACCACCACGCGGATCGTCACCTACAACCTGCGCACGCACGCGACCCACGAGTACGTCTACCTGCTGGACGATCCCAAGACCACCAGCAGCGCGGTCAGCGAGATCACCGCGCTGAGCGCGACGACGTTCCTGGTCGACGAGCGCGACGGCAACTTCGAGCCGGGCGCGTTCAAGCGGCTCTACAAGATCGATCTCACCGGGGCGACCGACGTGGGGCCCGCCGCGACCGTGCCGGGAGCGACCTACGACGGCGCCAGGGGCGGGCTGTTGGTCGGCGGCAAGACCCTCGAAGCCCTCGTCGGCACGGATGACACCGCGACCGCGCGGTCCGACCTCGCGGCGGCCGGGATCACACCGGTCGGCAAGAGCCTGTATCTCGACCTCGGCGGGCTGCTCACCGGGCTCGACCCGACGGGCGGGTTCTTCGGGCACGACAAGATCGAAGGCGTGGCGACCACCGACGGCGGCCGCACCGTCGTGGTCAGCAACGACAGCGACTTCGGGATCGACGGCGTCACCAACGACGCGCCGCCGTTCCAGCTGCACGCCAAGATCCTGCCGAACGGGAGCCAGGACGACGGCCAGTACCTCGCCATCGACACCACCAGGCTCCCGGCCGCGACCACCACCACGACGGTGACCATCACCGTGACCCGTCACTAGATCGCCCCGCCCCCGCCGCCGTGTCCCCTCCTCCGGTCGCCGTGTCCCCCGCTCCCATCGCCGTGTCCCCCGCTCCCGTCGCCGTGTCCCCCGCTCCGGTCGCCGAAGTCTCCCGTCCGGTCGCCGAGGACCGGCGTCGGTCACATCGCCTGTCACCGGCGGGCCGCGCGTGCACCCCGCGCGGGTAGCCTGCCAGCGACGTGGCGGCCGGCCGGACGTGGCGGCCCGGTGGCGTGGAGGTGGCGGGGGTGGCGGTGCAGGCGGTGCGGACCGGGGACCCGGAACGGATCGGCGACTACGCGGTGGGGGCGCGGCTCGGCCGCGGCGCGATGGGCGCGGTGTACCTGGGCCGCTCGCCGGGCGGCCGGTTGGTCGCGGTCAAGGTGGTGCGGCCCGAGCTCGCCGACGACCCGCAGTTCCGGGACCGGTTCCGCCGCGAGGTCGCGATCATGCGCTCGGTCGGCGGATTCTGGACCGCGGCGGTCGTCGACGCCGACCCGGACGCGCCGTTGCCCTGGCTGGCCACGGAGTACGTGCCGGGGCCGACCCTGCACGAAGCGGTCACGGCACACGGCCGGTTGCCTGAACCCGCGTTGCGCCGCCTGATCGCAGGGCTGGCCGAGGCGCTGGTCGCGATCCACCGCACCGGTCTGATCCACCGCGACCTCAAGCCGTCGAACGTGCTGCTGGCCACCGACGGTCCCCGCCTCATCGACTTCGGCATCGCCAAGGCACTGGAGGGGTCCGCGCTCACCGCGACCGGGTTCCTGGTCGGCACGCCCGGATTCCTTTCGCCCGAACAGATCGAGGGGGCCACCCTCACCCCCGCCAGCGATGTGTTCGCCCTGGGCGCGGTACTGGTCTATGCCGCGACCGGCGAGGGCCCGTTCGGTTCCGGTAACGCGGCGGCACTGATGTACCGGGTGACGCACGAGCCGGCGAACGTGGCCGGGGTGCCTTCCGCCCTGCGCGCGCTCGCCTCCCGCTGTCTCGACCTCGACGCGGGAAAACGACCCGCGCCCGGCGAGGTGCTCGCCGAAATCGGCACTCCGGGCACCGGCGAATGGCTGCCGGAGCCGGTGCGCACGATGATCGGTGCGCCCACGGAGATCACCGCGGCGTCTCGCCCCGCGACGCGGCCGTATACCCGGGTCGCCGACGATCCGCCGCCGCCCGCCGATCCCCCACCCGAAAACGCGCCGCCCGCGCACGGCTTCTCGCCGCGGCACGACCCGGCGCCCGGCGATGGCCCGCCGGCCGAGGGCAACCGCGCGGTCTTCCGCACCTCGCGGCGTTCGGCGCTGGTGCGGGGCACCGCGGCCGCGCTCGGCGCGCTGGTGTGCGGGGCGGTCGCGAAGGCGGCTTCCGGCGCCGGGCACCACGGCGCCGCCTTCGTCGTGTTCCTCGGTTTCCTCGTGCTCGCGGTTTCCGCGGCCCGGCTGCTGTCGCGGCTGATCCGTCCGGTACGCCGGGTCGAGGTGTCGCGTGAGGGGATCACCGTCGGCGTGGGCGCGCGGAACCGGCAGCTGGCGTGGTCACGACTGGTCCGGGTGCGGGTCGTGCAGCATCCGCGCGGGCCGTGGCTGGTCGTGTGGCTCGCCGAAGCCGCGAGCGGTACGGAAGACGACTCCGCCGTGCTCGGCCAACGGCTTCCGCGCGACCACGGCGGGTACCGGATCTACCCGGTCGGCCACGAACACCGCCCGAACGCCCGGGAGCGCGAGATCCGCGAGCTGCGCGCCGCGCTCCACTGGTACGGACGGGATTCCTACGACCCGACTCCCTGACCTCGCGGTTCGCAGACGAACACGGGCGTATCCGACACGTCGAGGTGCACCCGGCCGTCGGCGACCTTGACCGGATGCCCGGTGCCCAGCGCGTCGACCGCCGTGGCCGTGGCGGACGACCAGGGCAGGGACACCGGCAGCGCCGGGTCGTCCTCGCCGTCGAAGGTGTCGCGATCGTCCCAGAGCACCAGCAGCCGAGGGCGCCCCGGGCGCTCCACCTCGAACGCGGTCACCGTCGGCGGTCCGGCCACGTCGAGCCGTGTGACCCGCCGGGCACCGTCGATTTTCCCGCTCAGCAAGGCGAACGTGCCGGCCGCCGGGTAGCGGTGGGTGAGCCGGCCGTCGCGGTAGTCCAGCAGCGGGAGTTTGCCGAACATCAGATACATCAGCTGGTTCGGATCGACCGGGCCGGGGATTTCGGGCGCGAGGTTCCAGTAGGCGGTGCGGCGGACCCCGGCGGCCAGCGCCAGCACGGTGCGTTGCACGAGCTGACGGCAGTTGATGCGATGCCGCTTGTTCTCCAGTTCGGGTGGGCAGCCGGGCAGGAACATCCGCAGGCGCGGCGGCAGTTCGCCCATGCGCCCGGCCAACGCGCGCAGAGCGCGCCGTTCCGGCGTGTCCTGCCTTGCACGTTCGGCGAGTTCGCCGGTGCTCTGCGTCGCCGGGGCCTCGGCGAAGGCCTCGATCATCACCTGCTGCAGGATCGGTTCCAGTTCGGGGAATTCGAACAGCACCGGGCCACCGTGCTCCCCGACGAAGATCGGTTTCCGGTATCCGTGTGCGGCCATCATCCGCTCGGCGGTGTCCAGGTAGTGCGGCACCTCGCGCGGCGGGCCGTAGAGGTTCGCGCTGAAGACGTCGAAACGGTCGCGTCCGGCGGCGAGGACATGGTCGAAAAAGGCCCGGGCCGGGCTGCCTTCCGCGCCGGCGAACACATCGAAGCCGCACCCGCCGAGCACGACCGTGGCGTCCGGGTCGGTATCCTTGACCGCCTCGTGCAGGACGCTCAGCTGCTCGACGTATTCCTCGGCGGTACCGGACCACAACAACGCGGTGTTGCTCGGTTCGTTTTCGCATTGCCAGTATGCGACCCGCCCACCACAGTGCCGCACCAGCCGCCGCACGAACTCCCGGTAGGCACCGGGATCCTTCGGCGGGGACGGGGGCAGGAAGTCCGTCGCCACCCGGGTGGCCCACGGCGAACTCGCGCACACGGTGAGCCACACCTCTTCGTCACCGTCCAACTGATCCAGCAACGCGTCGACGACACCCCAGCGGTATTCGCCGGGCCGTGGTTCGACCTGACCCCAGTACAAATAGGACCGCACCAGCCGGGCACCGAGCGCGCGGGCCTCGGGCACGAACGAGCCCGGTTCACCGAACAACCCGTAGCTGATCCCGCGCACGATCCCGAGTCCGACCTCAGCCGTCATCTCCACCTCCCGAGTTTATGTGGTAAACGGGACTTTATCTGATAAACTCCGGACGTGCCAGAAAAATCTCGCCCCGGTCCCGCGGACTCCGTCTGGACACGGCCGGCCCCGCCGCGACACCGGTCACTGGGGCGCGCGGAGATCGTGGCCGCGGCGATCGGTCTCGCCGACGAGCAGGGGGCGGAAGCGCTCACCATGAAGGCGGTCGCCCACCGGCTGGGCCCGTACACGCCGATGGCGCTCTACCGGTATGTGTCGCACAAGGACGGTCTGGTCGACCTGATGCTGGACACCGCCATGGCCGAGGTGCGCGTCCCCGAGTCCGCGGGCACGGACTGGCGCGAGGATCTGCGCGCGCTGGCCGTCGACACCCGGGCCATGATCACCAGGCATCCCTGGTACGCGCGACTGGCCCACACCCGCGCGCCGCTGGGCCCGAACCTGATGCGGCGCCTGGAATTCCTGCTGACCGTGCTGACGGCGCAGGGCGCCACGATCAGCGCGGCCATGACCTACGCCGCGCTGATCGACCGGCACATCATCGGCAGCGGCCTCCAGGAAGCGGAGGAAACCCGGCTGCGGCACCGAACGGGCCTCGCCGACGACGCCGCGTTCGTCGCCGCGATCACGGCGCTGCGTGACCTCGCCGAGGAAAGCGGCCGGTACCCGCTCCTGACGCGCTGGTTCGGCGACCCCGGCGGCGCGACGCCGGACGAGCGGTTCGACCTCGGCCTGACGTTCCTGCTCGACGGCATCGCCTCCCGGCTCGCCGCCGGCTGACCGGGAAGCGGGCCTTGCCGACCCACCGCTCGGCGAGGTTCGCTGAGCGGGTGGACGGCACGCCGGAAGAACCCTGCCCGGTGCTCGCGCGGTTGCCCGCCGCGTGGTGGCACATCCCTTACCGGGCCGCTCGCTTTCCCGGCTCTCCCGCGGTCGCGGCCCGGCCGGACATCGGCGAAGGCGCCAACTGCCAACTGTTCGCCTATGCGGTGCTCGCCGCCTTCGGGCTGGACGCGCCCGCCGTGCGGTCAAGCGAGCTGTGGGCCGACACCGCGGCGACGCGGCGCGTGACGATCGCCCGGCCGCTGGATCTGGTCCTGGTCAACGCCACCGTCGATCCCTGGGGCGCGCACGTCGGTGTCTGGGCCGGTGAAGACCGGATTCTTCATTTGAGCGCCGAAGCCGGGCGCCCGGCGGTGTGGCGGATGCGGGATTTCGCGGCGCGGCGGCGGTATCGCACCCTGGTCGGGATCAAACGCGTGGTGCGCAAGGCAGTCCCCTGACTCGCGCCTACGCGACCGCGTCGGCGCGACCGGTGGTGGGAGCGGGCGTTTCCCGCCGCCGCTCGCGCCGGTCCTGCCAGGACAGCAAGGGAGTCGCCATGACCGTGGTCACCAGCGCGATCACGACCAGCACACTGAACAGCGCGGGTGTCACGATGCCCGCGGAGAGCCCGACGTTGATCGCGATGAGTTGCATCAGGCCGCGGGCATTCATCAGGATCCCGACCCGGACGGCGACCGGACGCGACTCCCCGGTGAGCCGCGCGCCGGCCCAGCACGCGCCGAGCTTGCCCACCACGGCGGCGACCAGCGCGGCCAGGGTGAACAGCAGAACGGCGGGCGCGACGAGCAGGCCGAAATCGGTGTTCAGCCCGGAGTAGGTGAAAAACAGCGGCAGGAACACGGTGGCCACCGGCGTGATCGTGGTGACCACCCGGTCCACCGCCGCCGTCCGCGGGACCGCGACTCCCAGGCTGAACGCGCCGAACACCGCGTACAGGCCGATCTTGTCGGTGTACCAGGCGAACAGGAACAACGCGACGACGACCACGAGCAGCAGGCGGTCCGGAGCGAGGCGTTCGGCCATGGCGCTCGCGCGAGCGCGTACCCCGGCCATCCCGATCAGCCCGGCGGCCAGCACGAGCGCGCCGCCCACCGCGATCGCGACCGGGCCGGCGCTGCCGGCGCGCAGGCTCAGCACGGCCGCCAGCAGCACCCACGCGACCGCGTCGTCCAATGCCCCGCAGGCCAGCGCGACCGAGCCGAACCGGGTGCCGGACAGGCCGCGTTCGGTGATGATCCGGGCGAGCATCGGGAACGCGGTGATAGCCAGCGTGACGCCGAAGAACGAAGCCGAAACCGCGAACGACACGTTGTCCGGAAAGAGCGGCACGTGCCCGTTGGCGACGAAGGCCAGCAGCAGCCCGAGCACCAGCGGCACCAGCATGCCCGCGCTGGAGATCACCGCCGCCGGCCTGGCCACCTGCCGCATTCGGTCGGTGCGGAACTCGTAGCCCGCCTTGAACATGAACACGACGAGACCGATCTGCCCCACGACGTAGAGCACGGGCCGCACCTGCTGGCCGAACACGGCGGCCTCGACGCCGGGCGCGAGCAGCCCGAGCACGGACGGCCCGAGCACCACGCCCGCGATCATCTCCCCGACCACCGGCGGCTGGCCGAGACCGCGCAACGCCCAGCCGACCAGCCGGCAGACGACGAGGATGACGATCAGTGCCAGGAAGAACGCCGGCGCGAGTTCGGTGGTGGACATGACGGTGCCCTTCGGATCGGTGAACCGGCCAGTGGACCGCTCAGTGGACTCGGTGACGGACCGGGCAGCCCTGCCGGTCGTGGGTGTCGAAGTAGCTCCCGGCGAGGCGTTGCCGGCGCGCGTCCAGGACCATCCAGGTCCCGAGACCGAGCTGGACGAGGGGGCGCCAGACGTCCTCCCACCGGTCGCGGACGCGGAGGAACACCCGGAGGGCGAGGTGGACGGCGGCCGGCGGCCGTTCGCCACGGCGGATCAGCAGGCAGGGCGCCCGGTTCGGCAGAGGCCGGGTGTGCGAGACGGTCGAATCGAGGGTGAACCGCCGCAGAACCTCCCGCGCGCAGGCGCGCAGGGCGAGCGGGGCCAGGCGCCAGGCGGGGCACGGCCGGTTGGCGGCGATGCCGAACGGGATGTGGTGCGCCTCCCGGGCCGAAATCCGTTCCCAGCGCGATGGGTCGAAGGTGTCCGGATCGTCGTAGCCGGTCGCGTGGTAGCCGGGGTAGCTGAAGCACAGCACCGAACCCGGGGACAGCTTTCCCTGTTCGCCGAGGTCGATCTCCGCGGTGGTGATCCGGTGCGCGATGCCGAACAGCGGGTAGAGCCGCAGCGTTTCGTCGAGCACCTGGCCGAGGTAACGGTCACTGCCCGCCGCGGCCCGCTCCTGCACCGCGGGATGCCGGGCGAGCGCGAGCAGCAGGTGCGCCATCCCTTCCGACATCTGCACGACGGCGGTATTGAAGAGGGTTCCCTGCAGGTAGTGGATCTGCTCGCGCTGGGACAACGTTTCCGGCAGGAACTCCGGCGGCACGTCTCCGGCGGCGACGCGCCGCGCGAGGTAGCGGGTCAGCCGGGCGCGGCGCCCGAGATGGCGCAGGCCGGTGCATTTGAGCGCGGTGACCACGTCGTCGGCGTGGCCGACGATGAGGTCGCGGGCCACCCGCGGACACGGCTCGCGGAAGACGAGTTCGTAGCAGAACGCGGCCCAGACCGGCATCATCAGATCCCGCAGGCGGACCAGCGTCACCCGGCCGGCGGAGAGTTCGTCGAGCACCGCGGCGGTGCAGCGCGCCGCGGTCGCCGCGAGCTGGTCACTCGGCCCGGACAGGATCCGCAGCGTGGTCCGGGCGACGTCGTCGTAGCGCGGCCCGTCTTCGAGATGTTCCTGGTGCACCTCGGGACCCGGGGACAGCCAGTACCAGAAGAGATCGGACAGTCCGGCGCCCGCGCTGCGGCCGCGCGCGGCGGGGTTCGCGTAGATCTCGCGGAACGACTCGGGCCCGATCCGCTCGTTCGGGAAGGTGATCGCGTTGTCGCCGTTGACGAATTCGAACACCCTGCCGCGCAGGGCGACCACCTGCCGTGGCAACCACTTCGGTGCGGTCAGCAGCGCGGCGGCGGCGAGGATCCCGGCCTTCTTCACCATTTCCCTGGCTCCACTCCGCGTGTCGTGACCAGGTCGCGGGTCAGGTCGGCGGGCCCGCTCGCCCCGCACAGGGCGAGCGTTTCGTCGAATTCTTCCCGCAACAGCTCCAAAACCTGGCGCACACCGCGTTCCCCGTCGGCGGCGAGGCCCCACAGCACCGGCCTGCCGACGCCGGCCGCGGTCGCGCCCAGCGCGAGGGCGAGCGCGACATCGCTGCCGCGGCGCACTCCCCCGTCGAGCAACAACGGGATCCGGCCGCCGACGACCTCCGCGATGCGCGGCAGCACCTCGATCGGGGCCGGTGCGGCGTCGAACTGGCGGCCACCGTGGTTGGACACCACGATCCCGTCGACGCCGTGCTCCACGGCCAGGTGCGCGTCGTCGGGATGCAGCACACCCTTGAGCAGGACCGGCAACGTGGTCATGCCCCGGAGGCGGTCGAGGTCGGCCCAGGACAGCGGCACCATTTCGATGTCCTGCACCGCACCGGGCGGCGCCCCGGGCAGATCGCGCATGTTCTCCGCGGACAAGCCCGCGGGCAGGTCGGTGAAACCGTTGCGCCGGTCCCGTTCGCGGCGGCCGAACACCGGTGAGTCGACCGTGACGACCAGTGCGCCGCAGCCCGCGTCCTCGGCGCGGCGGACCAGGGTTTCGGTGACGGCCGGGCGGGACTGGAGGTAGAGCTGGAACCACACGGCGGCTGCCGGGTCGGTGGCGCGCGCGGCGGCTGTGATGTCGCCGATCGCGACGGTGGCGGCCATGCTCGCGATCAGCACCGTTCCGGCGGCGGCGGTGGCCCTGGCCGTGGCCGGCTCGCCCTCGGGATGGGCGAGGCGGTGGAACGCCGTCGGCGAAACGAAGACCGGCATGGTCGCGGTGGTTCCGGGGAGTTCGACCGCCGAGCGGCGGGTGCCGCCGCGGAGCACCCTCGGCAGCAGAGCGAGCCGGGAAAACGCCCGCTCGTTCTCCGCGAGCGCGACCTCGTCCGCGGCGCCGCCCGCGAAATAGTCGTAATGCTCCGGCGCGAGCCGCTCTCTGGCCCGCGCGTGCAACTCGGCGAGGCTGGTCACGACAGGCTCACCGGGTTCAGGTGAGTGCGCAGGAATTCCCGCAGGGGCGCGCGGTGCACCGCCTCGCTGTCCCACTCGTTTTCCAGGTTCTCGGTGAGGTGGTGCTCCGCGATCTGGTCACCACCACGGAAAAGCCGCACCGCCGGGTGCAGATAGCGGCCGTCCAACCCGCGGGTGTCCTGCTGCGACGTGCGCCCCGCCGAGACGTCGAACGGGTTGACGAGGTCGTGGTCGGCACCGTATTCGAGGGTGATGGCCAGATAGGAGGCGACATCGCCGAAATCGCCGCGCGCGACGGCCTCGTGCAGGTGATCCACCGGCACCTCTTCGAGGTAGCGCACCGATCCGTCCGATCCGGTCAGCACGACGTCGGCGAGGAAGGCGAACAGCTGCCACAGGGCCGAGGTGTGGTTGACCCGGTCGATCACCGCGTCCGCGATGGCTTCCGGCGTGCCAGGGAGATCCCGGGCCGGCCACGAAACGCCGTGGTGGCGGGATTCCAGGATCCGGTGCAATGCCCGCACGCCGTACCGGAAACCGTGGATGAACCCGCTCGTCGACTTCTTGAAGTCGCGAACCTGGGTGATCGTGCCGGCGAAGTGCATTCCGGGCACGTTCACCGATTCCCATTGCGCGGTCTGCGCGGGGAACCGGTCGTTGATGGTCAGTTCCGGACGGCACTCCTCGGCGAAGATCGAGGCGTCGAAGGCGAATCCGGTGGCGAGCACGACCCGGTCGTAGCGGATCTCCTTGATCACCTCGTGGACCCGCTCGAAGGCGACCCGGACCCGGTAGCCCTCCTCGTCGCGCCGGATGTCGACGATCCGCCCGTCCAGCACCGCGTTCTCGGACTTCAACTGGTAGGTGTCGAGGAAGTTGTTGTTGACCGCGCGCAGATGACCCACGAAATGGGTCTGCCACGCCAGTTTCAGCGAGCCGGGACCGGCGACGTGGATCACGGCGGCGGTTTCCACCAGATTGTCCGCGGTTTCGAAGGCCGAGTTGCCCCGGCCGATGATCAGCACGCGCTGCCCGGTGAACTCCGCCGGGTCGACCGAGACGTCCACATACCGCTCGGCCAGCTCGACGCCGTCGATGTCGGGAAGGTACGGCTTGGTCACGCCCGTCGCGACGATGAGGCGGCGGGCGCGGTAGGTTCCGCCTTCGGCGTCCCGGGCCACGAACTCGTCCGGTTTCGTCACCTCGACGATGCGGGTGCCGTAGCGGATCGCGAGGTCGTGCTTGGTGGCGAAGTCGGCCAGATACCGGACGAAGTCGTCGGCGGCCGGAAAGTACCGCGGTGTGTAGCTCGTGAACAGCGGCGCGCCTTCGGCGGAGAGCAGCGAATTCCAGTCCGTACGCAGTTTCCGCTCGGCATCCGGCCGACCGGTGTGTACCTTGTTGACCGAGATCAGCGTGCGGTGCCGGGGGAATTTCGTGAAGAACGTCCCGGGTGCCGGACCCGATTCCACAATCAGGTGACTTCGCCCCGCGCGAGCCAGGAAATAGCCGGTCTGGAGCCCGGCCGGGCCCGCGCCCAGGACGAGATAGTCGTATTTTTCACTGCTGGGCAAGGGAACTCCCTTCGACCTTCGAGGCCGCCCAGACTAGTTGAAGTTTAAACAACGTCGCCACCTCGATTTCTGTGATACGAATCACACCGACCTTCGGAGTACGCCGAACGGAGGCTTTTTCCGGCAAGATTCCCGGTGATTCCGCGGCGGTCCCGGCAACGGTGGTAGAACACCACGCCGGCCGCTATGTCCGCGCGGCGGAGATGGAGTGACAATTCATGCGAGACGTCTTCCCGCAGGCGCTGCTGAAAGCCCTCGCGGTCGATTCCGGCACACCCGCGTTCGAACACGGCGGGCGGCTGCTTTCCCGCCGTGGGCTGCTCGACCTCATCGCCCGGTTCACCGGCGGCCTGCGCGCGGCCGGACTCGGCCCGGGTACGGGAGTCGCGCTGTCCACCGCGGTCACCCCGGAGGGCTTCGCGGCGCAGCTTGCGGCACACGTCCTGGGCTGCCGGGTGGTCGTCGTCCCACCCGGACCGAATCCGGCACAGCTCGCGCACCTCCTCGACGGGGTCGAGGTGCTGCTGGCGGACGAGACGGCCACCCCCGGCCTGCTCGCCGCGGCGCCCCGGGTGCTGCCGGTCGGCCCGGCGCTGCTGGGCGCCGCGGAAACCCCCGTGCCGCGCGGCGAACCCGGCGCGATCGCCACCGTGGTCTACACCAGTGGAAGCACAGGCAACCCGAAGGGGACCGAGTTCACCCACGCGGCGCAGGCGGCGCGGTGGTCCTGGCACCCCACCACCTGGACCGGCGACGTCCTCGCGCTCGCCGAGCGCTACCGGCGCTTCCTGCTCTTCGGCACGCTCGCGAGTGCGGTGATGCAGGAACATCTGGGGCTGTGCCTGTTTTCCGGCGGCACCGCGGTCATCCCCGAAGCGCCCCCGGTGTTTCCCGACGTGCTGGCCGAGCTGCGGATCAGCGCGGCGCTGCTCACCGCGCCCCGGTTCTATCACCTGCTCGACACGGTTTCCGGCCGTGACATCGACCTGAGCGCCGCCCGGATGCTCATGGTCGCCGGCTCACCGGTCGCGCCGCACCGGCTGGCCCAGGGCTACCGGGTGCTCGGCGACGTCCTCCACCACGGGTACGGCCAGACCGAAACCGGAATGCTCGCACTACAGACCGCCGAGAACGTCGCGAAGTGGCCGGAAACGCTGACCTCGGTGGGAAGGCCGTGGGCGCACGGGGAACTCCAGATCCGCGACGAGGACGGACGTCCCGTCCCGGCGGGCACGGCCGGGGAGATCTGGGCGCGCACCGCGAACATCCTCACCGGCTACCGGAACGATCCCCGCGAATCCGCCGAAGTGCTGCGAAATGGCTGGGTCCGCACGCGCGACGTGGGCCAGTTCGACGCGCGCGGATTCCTTTACCTCACCGGACGTTCCCGGGAGGTGGTCATCGTCAACGCCGCGATCCACTACCTCGGACCGATCGAACGGGCGCTCGCGTCGCACCCCGACGTCGACCAGGCCTACGTCGTGGCCGCGCCCGACGAGCGGACGGGTGAGGCCGCGCACGCGTTCGTCGTGGCCTCGGCGGGGAACGAGCCCGATCCCGGCGCCCTGCGCCGGCTGGTGGCGCGGCGGCTCGGCGAAGCCGCGGTGCCCGCCACGATCACCGTGGTCGAGCGGGTCCCGATCGGGCCCAGCGGCAAACCCGACAAGCACGCGCTGCTCGCCACCATGGCCCGGTCGTCCGGGCGGCGCTGACCGAGCGTGGCCTCGCGGACCGGTCACAGTGGACGGCATGATGGCCGCATGAACCGCCCCGACAAACGATTCCCCGACACCCTGGCGTTCCCGACGCAGGCCGTGCACGCGGGCAACGAGATCGACGCCGGGTCCGGCGCGATCCGCACCCCGATCGTCATGGCGAACTCCTACGCGCTGCCCGAGGATCCGTCCGAACTGGACTGGTCCGGCACCGAGGTGCCCCTCTACACCCGCAATTCCGGCACCAACCAGCTCGGTCTGCAACGCAAGCTGGCCACGCTGGAGGGCGGCGAGGACGCGGTGGTGCTCGCCTCCGGGGTGGCGGCGCTGCACGCGGTGTTCTTCACCCACCTTCGCAGGGGTGACCACATCGTCGTCTCCGACGTCACCTACGAGGCGACCTGGCGGCTGTTCGCGGAGCTGCTGCCGGCCAAGTACGGCATCGAAGCCACCTTCGCCGATCTGTCCGATTTGGACGCCGTGCGGGCCGCGCTGCGCCCCACCACCCGCATCGTCCACACGGAGGTCATCGCCAACCCCACCACGAAGGTGACCGACATCAGCGCGCTGGCGGCACTCGCCCACGAAACCGGCGCGCTGCTGGTGGTGGACTCCACCTTCACCCCGCCGCCGCTGTACCGCCCGCTGGCCGACGGTGCCGACCTGGTCGTGCATTCGCTGACGAAGTACATCAACGGCCACGGCGACGCCATGGGCGGGGCGGTCATCGGATCCCGAGACCTCGTCGCACCGGTCCGGGCCGACGCGATGGTCGACGTGGGCGGGGTCGTTTCCCCGTTCAACGCCTGGCTGATCGCCCGCGGCTCCGTGACCCTGCCCCTGCGGCTGCGCCAGCAGATGGCCTCCGCCGCGCGGCTGGCCGCGTTCCTCGAAGCCGACCCTCGGGTCGCCTACGTCGCCTACCCGGGACTGCCCTCCCACCCGCAGCACGGCGTCGCGGCCCGCCAGTTCGCCGGCCGCGGCTACGGGGCGATGATCGCGTTCGCGGTGCGCGGCGGGCCCGAGGCGCAGAACCGGTTCGTGGCCAACCTGCGGGTGATCACCTCGGCGGTGTCGCTGGGGCACGACGAATCCCTCATCGTGCACGTGGGCACCGAAGGGCCCCGCGTCGCGCGGTATCCCGAGGAATTCCGGCGCTGGGGGCACCTGCGGTTCTCGGTCGGGCTGGAAGAGACCGCCGACCTGACCGGCGATCTCGCCGCCGCGCTCGACGAGACCTTCGGCGCCTAGCGAGTACTTCAGAAGCGGCGGAGCACCCTACTCGCGCCGCCGCGGGTTCTCAGGCGTCTTCTCGCGAGGACAGCTCCGACGTGGTGAATTGGGCATTCATGAGGAGGAGATCCCGGAGCGAGAAGACGCCTGAGAACCCGCCACCCAGACCACTTTCAGAACGGTTCCCAGGAAAACGGTGGCTCACCGGTCATCGGTGAGCCACCGCGGAAAAGCCGCTCAGTCGTTCCCGGGTGTCCACACCAGACCGAGACCGGCACGTTCGGCCGCCATGGTGATCGCGGCGGCGACGGCGGTGTCGGCGTGCGCGACGCCGACCGAGTCGAAGACCCGCCACCGCCCGGTGCCGGGCACCGTCACCTTCCCGGCGAGCAGGTCGCCGATCTGCCCGACCACACCGGGGAAATCCGCCGGCAGCGCCGCGGTCTCGCCGACCTGCCGGGCCGCGGGAAGGTTGTCGCTGACCACCTCGGCCGCCTCCAGCAGATCGGTGGCGAGTTCGCGCTTGCCGGGGGAATCGGCGCCCATCGCGCAGACCACGGCGCCCGCACGCAGATCGCCGGCCCCGATCAGCGGTGTGCGGGAAGGCGTGCAGGTGACCACGATGTCGGCCGCCCTGGCCGCGGCACCGGGCTCGTCGTGGACCTCGTCGGCGTCGAGCGCGCGCGCCCGTGCACCGCTGCGGCTCCACACATGTACCTTCCGCACACCCAGTTCGTGCCGGAAGGCGGCCAGGGTGGCCGCGGCGACCGGACCGGCACCGAGCACGGCGAGCGTGCCCCCGTCCGGGGCCCCGAGCGCCCGCGCGGCCACGGCCGCCGCGGCCGCGGTGCGGCAGGCGGTGATGTCCGCGGAGTCCAGCACCGCGCGCAGCGTCGTGGATTCGGTGTCGAAGAGCAGGATCACACCGGAAGCCGGTGCCTGATCGGGCCGCAAATTCGCCTTGACCGACAGCAGCGCGGGCTGCCGCGTGCCACCGGCCTTCAGGTGCAGCGCGCCGGCCGCGAGGTCGAGATGGCTCGACGCGGGCGCGAGCGCGTCCCCGACCGCGGCGGCACGGTAGGCCTCGCGCACCGCACCGATGATCCCTGGCCAGTCGAGCAGCCCACGCACGGTGTCGCGGTCCAGCAACGTTGTCATTCCTGTCCTTTCCTGCGAACGCGCACCGGTGGTGTCGCGGGGCGGGCGACACCACCGGTCCAGGGGGCACCGCTGCGGTCAGCGCGCGATGACCCCGGTCTTGAGACGAGCGAAACCGCGCAGGCCCTCGGCGCCCTTCTCCCGCCCGTGGCCGGAGTTCTTGACACCGCCGAAGGGCAGTTCGACCCCACCGGACGCACCGTAGGTGTTGACGAACACCTGCCCGGCGTCGATCTCGGTGAGCATACGGTGCGCGGTGGTCACATCGCGCGTCCACACCCCAGCCACCAGGCCATAATCTGTGCCGTTGGCCACTTCGACGGCGTCGTCGAGGTCGTCGAAGCCCGAAACCACCAGCACCGGGCCGAAAACCTCCTCCTGGCCCAGCGGCGAGCGCGGGTCCACCCCGTCGATGAGCGTCGGCTGGACGAAGAACCCGTTGCCGTACCGGCCACCCTGCAGCGCCTGCCCGCCGGTGACGATCGTGCCGTCGCCGGTCCCACGCTCCACATAGGACATCACCCGCGCGCGCTGTGGCCCGGAGATCAGCGGTCCCAGTTGCGGATCCTCCAGCGCCGGACCGATGGTGATCTCGGTGAACAGCTTGGCGACCCGCGCCACCACCTCGTCGTGCACCGCACGCTGCACCAGCAACCGCGAACCCGCCGAGCAGGTCTGCCCGCCCATCTGGATGATCGAGTTCACGATGACCGGCACCGCGCGGTCGAGGTCGGCGTCGGCGAAGACGATGTTGGGGGACTTGCCGCCCAGCTCCATCGTCACCGGAACGATCCGCTGCGCGGCCGCGGCGCCGATGATCCGGCCCACCTCGACCGAACCGGTGAAGGAGATGTGGTCGGTCCCGGGATGCGCGGTGAGCGCGGCGCCGGCGGTTTCGCCCATGCCGGTCACGACGTTGAACAACCCGGCGGGCAGGCCCGCCTCCAGCGCCAGCCGGGCCAGCGCCAGCGCCGTCATCGGCGCTTCCTCGGCCGGCTTGAGCACCGTGCCGTTGCCCACGGCCAGCGCCGGCGCGATCGAGCGGCCCAGGATCTGCATCGGGTAGTTCCACGGGATGACGTGCGCCGTCACACCATGCGGTTCCCACTGGGTGAACACGAAGTTGCCGTCATTGAGCGGAACCGTCGAGCCGTAGAAGGTTTCCACCGCGCTCGCGTAGAAGTCGAAGTACCGCGCGGTGAGGTCGGCGTCCCGCAGCCCCTGGGCGAGCGGCTTCCCGGTCTGCCGGCTTTCCAGCGAGCCGAGCCGCTCGCGGTCGCGGATGATCAGCGTGGCGAGCCGGCGCAACACCGCGGCCCGATCGGCCACCGCGGTCCGCCGCCACGCGACGCTCGCCTGCCGCGCCGCGGCGACGGCGCGGTCGATCTCCGCCGGGCCGCAGTCCGGGGTCGTGGCGAACACCTCGCCCGTCGACGGGTCCTCGATCTCCACCTGATCGCCCGTGCGAACCTCCTCGCCGGCGATCAAAGCCGTTTCCTGCCACATGGGTGCCATCTCCTCGTCCGTATTCAGCGAAAAAAGTGCGTGCGGGGGCCGCATTTCCCCCGGGGGTAAGCGGTTTCAGTGCGTGAGCCTGGCCTGCAGCCACGGCTCGACACTGCTGTTCGCGGCCAGCAGCGCCCCGGTCAGCACCGCCTGGTCACCGAGCACGCTGGGCCGGATCACCAACCCGAACTCCTCGGTGTGCCGGAGGAGATCCCGTTCCAGGACATCGAATCCCTCCGCGAGACCACCGCCGAGGACGAACCCTTCCTCGTCGAAGATCGTGTGGAGCGCGCGGGCGACACCGGCGATCTCCCGCGCCGCCCAGGCGACCACGGTGCGGGCGACCGGATCCCCGGACCGCGCCGCGTCGAACAGGCTCTTGCCGTCGTCGACCGCGCCGGTGCCGCCGCGGCTGAAGTACTGGGTCACCAGTCCGGGCGAGCCCAGGCAGTCGCCCAGGGTGCGCCCGGGCAGGCGCACCCCGCGCGGGGCCGTCACCGGCCACCCGGCGATCCGCCCGAACCGGCCGGTCAGCCCCGCGATCGGGGCCGAGTCCAGCGCCACGCCGACCCCGATGCCGAAGCCGACGGCCAGCACCACCACCGAGCCCGCGCCCGGCACCGTGCCGTGCGCGCTGGCCTCGGCCACCGCGGCCAGGTGGTCGTCCTGGCACACGGTCACCCCGCAGTCGAGCCGGCCGGTCAGCTCCGCGGCCAGCGCGAGCCCGTGCCATTTCCGGTGCCGCGGCGGGTCGCGCAACGTGCCGGTGGCCGGGTCGACCGCGGCCGCGACCCCGACACCCACCCCGGCCAGCCGGCCCTCGCCCGCGCCCGCCTCGGTCAGCAGCGAGCGCACCAGCTCGGACAGCGCACCGGGCAGGTCGTTCTCGATCTCGGCGGTGGGCAGCGACCGGGCCGCCAGCGTCGCGCCGGACAGCGAAGCCAGGCTCACCCGCGTGTTCTGGTTGCCGACGTCGAGCCCGGCCAGGATGCCGGCCTCACCGTGGAACCGGTACACCGCGGGCGGGCGCCCGAGCCGGCTCTCGTCCGCGGCGGGCTCGTCCTGCAGAACCAGTCCCGCCGCGGTGAGCTCGGAGACCAGCCGGTGCACCGTGGGCACCGCCAGTCCCGTCGCCCGCGCGAGATCCGACCGGGACAGCGTCGTCCGCTCCCGCAGCTCGTGCAGGATCAGCAACAGGTTGGCCAGCCGGATGTCGACCGTGGTCGTCGCGCTCACGTGGTCACTTCGCCGTGAAGCCGCCATCGAGGACCAGGGTGGAGCCCACCGCGAACGAACTGTCGTCACTGGCCAGGAACAACGCGCCCTGCGCGATTTCGCGCGGGTCGGCCACCCGCATGATCGGCGCCCACGAAGCCTGCTCCGCCGCGGTCTTCTCGGGGTCGAGGCTGTTGTCGATCTCAGCCTGCAGCAGCGGGGTCCGCGTCACGCCCGGGCACAGCGAGTTCACCCGGATATTGTGCCGGATCAGATCCAGCGCGATCGACTTGGTGAACATGATCACCGCGCCCTTGCTCGCGTTGTAGGCGGGCGACTCCGGGACCGCCACCATGCCCATCTCCGAGCCGAGCGTGACGATCTTTCCGCCGCCCTGCGCGATCATCACCGGGACCGCGTGCTTGACGAGCGTGAACATGCCCTTGACGTTGGTGCTGAGCACCGCGTCCCATTCCTCTTCGCCCAGCTGCTCGATGGGCATCACGCTGGTGATCCCGGCGTTGCACACCAACACATCCAGCTTGCCGAAGGCGTCGACGGCGGCCTGCACCATCCGGCCCGCGTCGCTCATCGAACGCACGTCACCGGCGACACCGATGATCTCGCCCGCGGCGGACAGGTCCTCGACCGCCTCGTCGAGATTCGCCTTGTTGATATCGGTGATGACGACGCGCGCGCCCTCTTCGAGGAACAGCCGCGCGATGGCCCGGCCGATCCCCGAAGCACCGCCGCTGACCAGCGCGGCCTGTCCGGCAAGCCTGCCCATGAATCCTCCCGTTCCTTATTTTCTCTCGGTCTATAATAAATGCTACACGCCCGGTGTGGCCGTTTCCGGCGCAACAGGAACCTCGCTGCCGACCTCACGCTCCGCGGCAGCCTCGGCGTCGACGAAGAGCACCCGGCCGAGCCGGCTGACCGCCTCGGGACGGCGCTTGCGCAGCACCGCGACCCACACCGCCGACGCGATCACCCAGCCGAGCACGATCCACGGGAAGACGCTCAGCACGCCGGTGGGCCACGGGTTGAGGTTGAGCCAGATCGCCGCGAGGAAGATCACCGCCGAGATCGCCGGGAAGATCAGATGCAGCAGCACGTTGAACTCGCTGCGGTAGCGACGCAGGATGAACACCGGCAGCGCGACGTTGGTCAGCACGAAGATCGGCAGAATCCCCAGGGACGAGAGGTAACCCAGGTTCCCGAAGGCCGTCAGCGGGCCCCAGCCGGCACCCGCCGCGATGCCGATCACCAGCGTGAACACCGAGTACGTGATGATGGCCACGTGCGGCGTCTTGTGCTTGGGGTGGGTACGCCCGAGCGCGGCCGGGAGCATCCGGTCGCGCCCGAGCGAGTACAGGATGCGGAAGTTGGCCGTGTGGATGGCCAGCAACACCGCGATGATCGCCGACACCGCCGCCAGGTCGACCACCGTCGAGTACCAGGTGCCGAGGTAGCGCTGCGCCAGATCGTGCAGCGGCGCGGAGGCGCTCGCCAGCGCGTCCATGTGGCCGGGGCCGTAGCCGACGATCACCGCGTACATCGCGAAGACGAACCACAGACCCGCCGCGGTGACCGAGCCGATCAGCGCGATCGGCAGGTTCCGCTTCGGCTTGCGCACCTCCTCGGCGACCGTCGAGCAGGACTCGAAACCGAAGAACGCCAGGATGATGAACACGAAGGCCTGGCCGAGCCCGCCCATCCCGGTCGGCGACTGGGTCGGCGTGAACGCCTGCGGCAGCTGGCCGGAATCACCGCCCCGCACCAGGATCGCGATCAGCAACCCGCCGACCACCACCACTTCCGCGATCAGGAAGGCGATGTCGAACTTCATCGAGGTGTGCACGGAGAACCATGCGAGCACCCCGACGAAGGCCACCACCACGATCATCAGCAACCACCACGGCATCGAGACGCCCAGGTCCTGCTGCAGGATCTGGCTCACGAAACCGCCGAAGAGGTTCGAGTTCAACGGGCTCTGCAGCGCGTAGGCGAACATCAGCAACAGGCCGACCACGAACCCGACGCTCGGCCCCAGGGACAGCGTGGCGAACTTGTAGAACGTGCCCGCCGCCGTCACCCGCTTCGTGAACTGCGCCAGCGTCGAGGCCATCAGGCTGATACCCAGCGTGGCCAGTACGAAGACGAACGGCGACGACACGCCCGCCTTGCCGGCCACCAGGGACGAAATGAAGATCACCCCGATGGTGGGCGAGATGAAGGCGAGCGACATCCCCACCGCGCTCGGCAGTCCCAGCGCGTTGCGCCGGAGTTCGTTGTCCGCGTCCATAGGTTCTCCTCATCGGAAAAGTTCTTTTCGGATCGTAAAGAAAGAAGTGTTTCCAATCAATGGCGAACCGTTAACGGGATATTTCATCACCACCCGTCCCCACTCCCACACTCCCCGTAGCCTGCCTCCGCACCGGCGTGTCCCCCCTTCCGGTCGCCGAGTTCTCCCGTCCGGTCACCGAGTTCTCCCGTCCGGTCGCCGAGGCCCTCGGTCACGGCCGGCCGAACGCCGTTCGAGATCGCCGGGTCTCCATCGGCGCACGTCAACGACGACGGTGACCAACGCCAGGACCTGGCCGGCAACGGCAGAACAGCACCCCAACCGACCGAACAGGACGGGCTTCAGCGTGGGGAGCCACGGCCCCGGAAGCATGAATCGTGCGAACGCGAGGAGTCGCGTCCAGTCACGCCCGCGAATCGCCGGAGCGCGGGGAGTCACTCCACCCCAGGGAAGACGGATGATGGGCCGAGTGGAGGTTATGGGTTATTCGTTCCGTAAGACCGATTCAGGGCCTTGTTGTTCCTGGCCTGTTTCGCGGCCTTGTTGTTCCCGGCCTGGTTCCTGTCCTGGCCGCGTCCTCGGTCAGGTCGGTCTCGCGCGTGACCGTGCCCTGGCTGCGAGTGACGAGCAACTGCTCCCTCTCGCCGGCGTCCTCTTCGTGCAAGCCGAGTTCCACCGCACGCCGGATCTGTTCCCGGTTCTCGCGGACGACTTCGGAGAAGAAATCGTCGAGGCGCGGATCCAGCAGGACCTCGAGCAGCACCCGGAACGACGTGTCGACGACCGCGCCCACGATCTCACCGTGGAAGGGAACCCGCTTCAGCTTGCCGAGCTGGGGATCCTCGGACACCTTCTCCGTGATGATGGCACGCAGCTTCGCCTTGTTCGCGTTGAGTGATTTGGCCAGATTCTCCGGGTAGCTACCGGTCTCCAGGACCTTGACGACCTCGTCGAGCACCGCCACCGTGACCGGTTTCTTGATCGCCCGCACGATCGGGTCGGACAGCTTGTCCACGAGCCGGTAGGTGAACTGCTCCCCCACCGCCCGGTCCGCACCCCGGCCGACGCGGATCAGCAACAGGACCACCACGACGAACCGGTGCGCGACGAGCGCCGGATGTGCGACCGGGAGCATCGCGAACGGCTCGTACCAGTTGCGCGCGAGGAAGCGCCTGCCCCAGCGGTGTTTGCGCCACCGCCACAGGAATTCGAAAAGGAAGATCACGCACACCGCGCAGTCGGCATAGAAGATCCACATTCCCGCCGCGTGCGAGGGCGGGCTGAGCAGCATGAACCCGAGCAGGCCCACCGAGAGTACCGCGAGCGCGAGCATGATCCAGTCGTCCGCGTGCACGTTCCCGGGCAGGATCCCGCTGTTCAGTTCCAACGCCCGGCCTTGCCCTCTGCCCTGGTCAAGGTCCCGGCCCCGGTCGCGTCGGTCATGGTCATCACGAGGAGTGGCCATACTCGATCATGGCACAGCAACCCCCGAACTCTCCCTACCGGTCGCCGTGTCCCCCCGTCCCGTCGCCGTGTCCCCCCGTCCCGTCGCCGTGTCCCACCTTCCGACCTTCGAGTTCTCCCTTCCCGTCGCTGAGCTCGCTGGAGCGGTGCGCGAGGTGGCACCAACTCGCAGCCCCGCACCGCGGGCAAGAGTTCAGGCCCGCGGAAACGAAGCCGCACTGCCGAATCGCCGTCGGCTCGACCCTTCCAGGCCGAGCCGACGGACTGCCCTACACCGCGCCACGCCCCGCCCTCGACCGCGAAGAAAGCGACGGACAGCGAACCGTCCCGGATATGACGGGGCGAAACGGGGCTACCCGATTCCTCACGTCAACAGATAGAGGCGATGGATGACGTCCAGCCCCAGAATGCGCCGTATTCCGCGAGGTTTCCCGCGTCGTTGAGGTGAATGTTGTCCGACGTCCACGGGCTCGGGTTCGGCTGATTCGGGTCTCCCGCCGAAGGAATGTACTGCCGCATATCGACGAGCGCGACCCCCTCGCTCACCGCCGTGTTGTAAATCTGGGTCGCGTACTGATCCCACGTGTAGTTTTCGGTCGACGCCCACGGGTTCGGCGCCCAGAGCAGTTCCGCGTAGATCGACATCAGGATCGTGACGCCGGGCCTCGCCGCCTTGACGTCGTTGACCAGGGTCGTGAGGTTGTTCACGAAAGTGGTCGGAGAGACCTGCGCATTGAACTCGTTGCCGCCCACGTCAATGATCACCAGATCGGGCTGCTGGGTGGTGATGTCGGCAACCGCACCGGTGGTCGTGGGCCAGCGACCGCCGGGGAGGTAGTCGGCGGCGAGCGCCCCGTTGTGGGAGTAGTTCTGCACGGTGGTTCCCCACTGCGCGTGCAGGCTTTCGCCGAAGCGGAACGTCCAGCCGTAAGCGGTCTGCTCGTAGGTTTCACCGTCCGCGGGGTATCCGGTGGTGCCGTAACCGGTGTCCGCCGAGGTCCCGATGATCGCCACCTTGTCGTGGGTCGTGCACCAGCTTGAATTCGATCCGGTATCCGCGTCCGACGGCACGACGCCGAATACGCTGATACTCAGTCCCGCTATCGCGGCGAGCACGGCGAACCTGGTCCTACGTCTCATCGAGAAACCTTTCCGTCTTATTCGTGGCGAGTTCCCACGCAGTCATTCCCGTTCCGCACCGGGACCGGGCACGCTCACCATCGGATGCGGCTCGGATCGAAATCCTCCCCGGAAAACCGTCGTTACCGGTTTTCCGGGGAGGAGGCATTCGAACTGTTCGGACGACCTATTATGCGGGAACGCCCGGGCGGCATTGTCGTGATTACGATCACGTTGCACCGAAGACACCGGCACCCGAGAACTCACGCGCCGGAAAAGCGAAACTCAGCAACCGGAACAGCGAACTCGGCGACCGGAAGGGGGGACACGGCTAGTTGTAGGTGACCGTGGTGGTGCCGGTGGCGCTGTACCAGGTGATCGAGCCGTGCTGGAAGTCGTTGCGCCGACCGCCGGGGACGCCGTACTCGTTGCTGGTCGGGTAGCCGAGGGCGCTGGTTTCCCAGCCCAGCGACGCCCACGTGTCCCGGATGGCGCCGTAGACGGCCCACGCCCCCGTGCTCGGCGACCAATAGATCGACGCCGATCCCGAGAAGTGGTTGTAGCGCCCGACTCCGTCCGGGGTCACCGTCTCGTCGGTGATGGGGTACCCGAGTCCGGTCTCCCAGCCCAGCGACGCCCACTGGGTGCGGATCGCGCCTTGAATTTCGTGTGCACCCGTATTCGGCGACCAATAGATCGAGGCCCCGCCGTAACCACTGAAATGGTTGTAGCGACCCACTCCGTCCGGGGTGCCGGTCTCGTCGGTGGTCGGGAATCCGACGGTGCCTTCCCGGCCGAGCTGAATCCACTTGTCCCTGATCGCGCCTTTGACCTCGTGCACCCCGGTGCTCGGCGACCACGAAATCGACGTGCTGTTCGAGAAGTCGTTGTACCGGCCGGCGCCGTCCGATGTCGTCGTCTCGTCGGTCACCGGGTAGCCCGGTCCGGTCACTCCGCCGAACGAAAGCCAGGTACTCTTGATGGAACCCTGGATTTCGTGCGCACCCGTATTCGGCGACCAGTAGACCGACGCGGTGTCGCCGCCGCTGAAGTCGTTGTACCGACCCACCCCGTCCGAAGCGGCCATCTCATCCGTGGTCGGAAAACCAAGCGCCGGTTCACCGCCGAGCGCAAGCCATTTGTTCCGGATTTCCCCGTGCACGGACCACGCGCCCGTGCCGGACGACCAGTAGATGGACGATCCGCCCGAACCGGCGAAGTCGTTGTAGCTACCCGTTCCGTCCGCGGTCGGGGTCTGGTCGCTGGTCGGGAAACCGAGCGCGCCGCCCGGCCCGCCCAGGTTCCGGTAGTGGTCGAGGATCGGGCCGCTCACGGCCCAGGCACCGGTCGCCGGGGAATAGTAGATGGTGCCCTGGTCGTAGTCCTGCGCCCAACCACCCGCGATCGGATATTCGCTCCCGACCGGATTCCCGAGCGAGGAAGCGCTTCCTCCCAGCGCGGTGTAGTGCTCGACGATCTTGTCCGGCGCACTGCCGGTGGCGAGGGCCGTCAACTGGTCCACCGAGCCGTTGAACTCGTCCTGGTCGCCGGGGAAGGTGCCCGAAGTGGCGTACTGGAAGAACGTGTAGGCGCTCCAACTGGCCGGGATGGTGGGCGGACCGCCGGCGTCCGAACTGCTCGGCGCGATCCACAGTGGATCGTTGCCGAACCCGGCGTCGTCACCGGTGCAGTTGGACCACCAGCCATTGGTCGTGTAGATCGCCGGCCAGATGTTCGTACTGTCGTGGATCGTCGTGGTGAAGTCCGAGATCCAGGCCGTCAGCTGCGCCGGGGTGAGCCCGTAGCACCACCCGGTCCAGTCGGAAGTGCCGTACGGGTTGTACTCGATGTCCAGCACCGGCGGCAGAGTGTGCCCGTCGGACACCCAGCCACCACCGTTGTTCAGGAAGAACATCGCCTGGTCCGCGCCGGAGGACTCATCCGGCAACGCGAAGTGATAAGCGCCCCGGGCAAGACCCACCGCGGCCGAACCCGCGTAGTTGACGCTGAATTCCGGGTCGACGAAGGAAGTGCCCTCGCTCGCCTTCATGTAGGCGAACTTCGCGCCCTGTGCCGCGACCGAGGGCCAGTCGACAGTCCCCTGATAATGGCTGACGTCCAGGCCCGGGGTGGTGGTCACGTCCGCCGGGGCCGCCAGCTGAGCCTGCGCCCGGGTGGGTTTTCCTTCGTGGGCGGCGACCGTGGACCCCAGGTAGTCGGCGTCCGGATGCGTCGGACCTTTCACTCCAGATGTGGCCACGACTCCAGCTGCGGCCATGATCGGCGAAGCCACCGCGGCCGGGGACCCCGTCACCAGCATTCCCCAGGCCACCGCGGCGGAAATCATGATTCCGCCGGCACGAGCACCAGACACTTTTGTCTCCCGAGCATTCGAGCACAGAACCGGTGTGAACTTACCGCTTATCGACGGAAATCGTCCCTCGTTACCCATCCGGAGACGAGGTAACACAGCTCACGTTGGTTACTTGCCGACCATGATCATGTTTGTCCGGCAGAGCGATCAGAAGGTACCGAAAACCCTTGCTGGACAAGAAGTCTTGGCGCACACGGATAGCCCGATCGGCCGATACCGCTCTCCCACCGACGCCGGCGTCACGACGTTGCACGGGCCTTATCGCCCACGGTAGCCGGCTTGTCCCGATCGAACAGTGCCAGCTCCTTCCGAAATAAGATTGAGATCGTATCGATCTTCCGATATTGAATATATTATGATATCCTTGGAAACAAAGCGCATGGTTTTCTGTTAACGTTCCGCTGTGCTGAGTAATGAATACGAATCCCTCTCCCTCGCGACCCGTGACGTGCACTACCGCGATCAGTACACCGCGCTGACCGGTGTACTGCACTGGAACGGCGCACTGCCCGGCCGAAAACCTGGTGTCCTGCTCGTGCACGGCGGTGCCGGACTCGATGAGCACGCGCGGGACCAGGCACGCCGCTACGCGGAACTCGGCTACGCCGTGTTCGCCTGCGACATGTACGGCGACGGCGTCGCGGGCAACCGTGAGCGGATCATGGCCCACCTCACCACCTTCCGTGACAACCCCGCATTTCTCGTCCGCCGCGCTGAAGCGGGTCTGAAAGCGCTTTCTGAACAGCCGGAAGTCCGCGCTGGAAATGTCGCCGCCATCGGCTTCTGCTTCGGTGGCATGGCCGCGCTCGCGCTGGCCCGGTCGGGCGCGAACCTTTCCGGAGTCGTGAGTATCCACGGCGGCCTGACGACCAGCGCTCCGGCCGAGCCGGGCTCGGTCAAGGCGAAAGTGCTGGTCTGCCATGGGGCGGCGGACCCGCACGTCCCGATGACCGACATCGCCGCCTTCACCGAAGAGATGAATCATGCCGGCGCCGACTGGAAGCTCATCAGCTACGGCCGGGCCCTGCACGGTTTCACGCACCGGCACGGGACCCCGGGCACGGTTCCCGGCGTCGCCTACGACCCGATCGCCGACAAATGCGCTTTCACGGATACGCGCGCTTTCCTGGCTGAGGTGGTGGAGTGAGGGCAAGCGCACCTGAACCCGGTTTCCCGGCGCGCCCCGGTGACATGGGTGCTCAGCGGCGGGTGATCGGCGGCGCGGCACGCGTCGTGGTGCCGCCGACGAGGCCGGTGAGGCCAGGCCGGGGAACTCGGAAACCGGGCGACACCTCCTTGCGGTTTCGTAGGTGTGTTGCCCACATTCCGCGACGGTGATGCAGGTGCGCGACCCGTCGACGGCTGGTGCGTGGGATGAGTGGCCGAGGCCGGGAATGCCCGCTGCGGAAGCTGGACTCGCTGGTGGACCGGCAGGAGAAACCCATCAAAAATCCGGTGGGATTCAGCGAAATGCGACCGGCTGTTCCACCGCGCGACCGTGCGTGGCGCGGGCAAGCCGGTGCTGGGGGAGCCTAACGAGACCCTGCGCGACCGCAGTGCGGATGAACCTGCGAGCGATCTGAAACCTGCGGCAACGCTCCGCCGCGACGCCGACCAAGAGCGGACGCCGCGACCGGACCGGAGAACACGGCAACCGGACAGGGGACACAGCGACCGGACCAGAGGACACAGCGACCAGACGGGAGGACACGGCAACCGGAAGGGGGGACACAGCGACCAGACGGGAGGACACGGTGGCAGGAAGGGGGGACACGCCGCTGGATGGAGCAACGGCGTGCCGCCCTGTCAGTCCTGGTCCGGTGGTTCGGCTTCCAGGCGTTGCCGGACCCACTGTTCCACCTCGGTGACGTGCCGGGTGGCCGCCGTGAAGGCGGCCAGGCTGTCGTGCGCCACCAGTGCGTCGTAGATCTCGGTGTGCTGCTTGTGGGTCCAATCGAACACGTCGGTCTTCACCGCCGCGCGCCAGATCCGGGCGCGCGCGGTGTGCTGGGCGACCGAGGCCGCGAGCGACCGCAGTGTCAGGTTCCCGGTGGCCGCCACGATGGCGGCGTGGAAGTCCAGGTCCTCGCGGACCAGTTCCTCGGGGTCCCGCACCGACCGCATCCGTGCCAACTTCTCCGCGACCGCGGCCAGCTGCGGCGCGGAGATCCGGGTGGCCGCCAGCGCGGTGGCACCCGGCTCCAGGATGCGTCGGCATTCGAACAGCTCGCCGACCGCAGTGTCGTCGGCGAGTTCGAGAAAGCGCCCGATGGCACCGACGAGCCGGTCGGGTTTCAGGTCGGTGACGAAGGTGCCGGTGCCCCGCCGGACTTCGAGGACACCGGCCATCACCAGCGCGCGCACCGCTTCCCGCAACGACAGCCGGGACAGGTTCAGATCAGCGGCCAGCACCGCCTCGGGCGGCAGCTGGGAGCCGGGCGCGAAGTCACCGGCTCCGATCCGGTCCTTCAGGCGGTTGATCGCTTCGTCGACAACGCTGGCCGGATGACGGTAGCGATCCGTACTCATGCCGTGATGGTGCCAGATGTCCCGGCCGTGCTCCGCCAGACGGGCCCGTCGGGAAACTGGTGGCGCCGCAACGATTCCGGATGGATCTCGGCGCTGTAGCCGGGCCGCTCGGGCGCGAGGTAGCGGGAACCGCGGGTGCGCACCGGATCCACGAAGTGCTCGTGGAGGTGATCGACGTATTCGATCACGCGGTCGTGCATCGATCCGCTGACCGCGACGAAGTCGAACATCGACAGGTGCTGCACGAGTTCGCAGAGCCCGACCCCGCCCGCGTGCGGGCACACCGGGATCCCGTGGGCCGCGGCCATCAGCAGGATCCCGACGACCTCGTTGACCCCGCCGACGCGGCAGGCGTCGATCTGGCAGATGCCGATGGCCTTGGCCTGCAGGAGCTGCTTGAACATCACCGCGTTCTGGGTGTGTTCGCCGGTCGCGACCAGTGTCGGTGCGATCCGCTCGGCGATGGCGGCGTGCCCCAGCACGTCGTCGGGGCTCGTCGGCTCCTCGAACCAGTACACGTCGAATTCGGCGAGGCCGTCCATCCAGGCGACCGCCTCGTCGACACCGAGGACCTGGTTGGCGTCGATCATGAGCCGCCGGTCGGGTCCGATCACCTCGCGGGCGATCGCGCAGCGCCGCCGGTCGTCCTCGAGGTCGGCGCCGACCTTGAGTTTGACCGCTTCCCACCCGGCGTCCACCGACTCCTGGCAGAGCCGGCGCAGGCGGGCGTCGTCGTAGCCGAGCCAGCCGGCGCTGGTGGTGTAGGCGGGATATCCCTCGCGCAGCAGGAATTCGGTGCGCTCGGCGCGGCCCGGCTCCTGGCGCTGGAGCATTTCGAGGGCGGCCTCGGGGGTGAGGGCGTCGCGGAGGTAGCGCCAGTCGACCAGGTCGACCAGCTGCTGCGGCGAAAAGCTCGCCAGGTACTGCCACAACGGCTGCCCGGCCATCTTGGCCGCCATGTCCCATACGGCGTTGACCACGGCGGCGGTGCCCAGGTGGATGGCGCCCTTGTCGGGGCCGAGCCAGCGCAACTGGCTGTCACCGGTGAGGTACCGCCAGAAACCGCCGAGGTCGCCCACGATCTCGGCGACGGTCATGCCGCGGACCCGTTCCCCGACGATCCGGGCGGCCTGCGTGGCGAGTTCGTTGCCGCGGCCGATGGTGAAGGTGAACCCGTGGCCGTCGGGGATCTCCGGGTCGTCGGCTCGGAGGATCACGTAGGCCGCCGAGTAGTCGGGGGCCGGGTTCATCGCGTCCGAGCCGTCGAGCTCCCGCGAGGTCGGGAACCGCACATCGATGGTGTCGACTGCCACGATTCGTGCTGTCACGCCGCTCCTTCTGGTTATCGTTAACATCAGATGTCTCGTGATCTGGAGGCGATTAACCAGTCTTGTTCTCGAGACTCTCCTGCATTATTGTCCCGGCACATCAGATGTGTCGAGGGGGTCAGCGAATCCGGCCGGATCCGCTGACCGCGCGAAGAGCACGGTGCGAGGAGGCACTCGATGTACGAACTGAGCATCCTGATCCAGGGCTTTCCCGGCCGGAGCGTCTTCCACGGGGGCCTGGGCTGGAGCACCGTCGCCCTGCTCCGCGGACATGGCGAGACGATCCTCGTCGACACGGGAGGCTACGGCTACCGTGTCCCGCTCCTCGCGGCGCTGGAAGAACACGGTGTCGCGCGGTCCGACGTGACGGCGGTGGTCCTCACACACTGTCACTGGGATCACGCGTGCAACTTCCCGCTGTTCCCCAACGCCAAGATCATCGTGCCGCGGCCGGAGCTGGACTGGGCGGCGGTTCAGCCCATCGGCACCTGGGAACTGCCCGAGTTCCACGTCGAAAAGCTGCTGACCGCGAACAACGTGGTCAGGATCGAGGACGGCGACGAACCGCTGCCCGACCTCAAGGCGATCGCGACCCCGGGCCACACTCCCGGCCACTTCGCCTACCAGATCGGCTCCACCACCGGCCCGCTGCTGTTCAGCGGCGACGCGGCGAAGAACCAGCTCGAACTCATTTCCGGCGTCGCCGACATGACGCTCGACGCCGAGGAAAGCCGGCGGAGCATCGAAACGCTGCGGGGACTGCTGCTCGCCGACCCCGGCCTGGTGCTCGTGCCCGGACATGACCGGCAGCTGAGCCTGCGCGACGGACAGGTCGTCGACCACACCAAGCTGCAGGCCGGTGTCCGGGTCTGGAGGCCCGGCACGACCGGTCCGACCACGACCGTCGACCTCATCTGACTCAGCTCCAACCGACCCCGTTTCCCCCGTTCCGAGAACGAAGAGGTTCCCGATGAAGACACCACGGCGCAGGCGGTGGGTTTACGCCCTGCTGTTCCTCCTGGTGATGATCAACTACATGGACCGGTCGGCCCTTTCGGTCGCCGCCAAGCCCATTTCGGCGGAGTTCGGGCTGTCCCCGGGACAGATGGGCCTTCTGCTGTCCACGTTCCTGTGGTCCTATCTGGTCTGCCTGGTTCCCGCCGGAATCGTCTCCGACCGCCTCGGTTCCCGGATGACCAACGCGCTGAGCATCGTCGTGTGGTCGGTCGCCACGGTGCTGGTCGGCGTCATCCGCGGGTTCGGCGCGCTCGTCGGCGCGCGTCTGCTGATGGGTGTGGGCGAGTCCACCACCTATCCCGCCGCGGGCAAGGTCGTCCAGGAATGGGCGCCCGCCTCCGAACGCGGCCTGGTCACCGCGACCTACAACTCCGGGGCCTACGCCGGTCCGGCACTGGGGTCGATCGTCGCGGCGGCGCTGGTCACCGCCTACGGCTGGCGGACGATGTTCGTCATCCTCGGCCTCGTCGGCTTCGTGTGGGTGGCGGCGTGGCTGATCTGGTTCCGCGACCCGGCGAAGGTGAAGTGGCTCGGCACCGCGGAGCGCGAGAAGATCCTGGCCGAGCGCGGCCTGGCTCAGGAACCGGCCGCCACCGAGGACGGCCCGAAGGTCGGCTTCCTCGAACTGCTGCGGTACCGGAGCATGTGGGGCGTCGCGCTGATCCAGTCGGCGGCCGTGTACACCCAGTACCTCTTCCTCACCTGGCTGCCGGGTTACCTGGAGCAGGCGCAGGGTCTGTCGGTGCTGAAGTCCGGCACCTTCACCGCGATCCCCTACGTCGTCGCGATGGTGCTCGGCATCGCCCTCGGCGTGGTCTTCGACCGGATGCTCGACGCCGAATCCCGCGATTCCGGGAAGCGGCGCCGCATGGTCGCGGGCTGTCTCCTGCTGTCCTCGGTGGTGCTGCTCACACCGGTCACCCACTCGCTGCCGGTCATCATGACGCTGATCTCCATCTCGATGACCTGCGTCGCCACCGCGGTGTCGATGAACCTGGCGATGCTGGGCGACCTGCTGCGCTCGCCGGCCTTCGCCGGGCGGGCCAACAGCATCGCGATGATCGGCGGCAACGTCTTCGGCCTGCTCGCGCCGATCGTGACCGGCTACGTGGTGCAGGTGACCCACAGCTACACGACCGCGTTCCTGGTCGCGGGCATCTTCCTGCTGCTGGGCACCACGGTCGCGTTGACCATGACCCGCAAGCCGATCGGCTACGCGGAGCCCACGCCGGCGCTCTCGCCCGCAGCGAGCTGACACGAACCCGTGTGAGGGCGCTCTTTGGGCGCCCTCACACGGGGCCCGTCAGTTCATGGTGACGACCGTCTTGCCGGGCTTTCCACTCTGGGCGGCCGCGATCACGGCGGGAACGTCGTCGAAAGAGGCGACGGTTGTCACCGGGACCGTGATGGTGCGCTCCGCGGCCAGTTGGGTCAGCCGGTCGAAGGCCACCTGGTCCTCCTCCGGGGTGCCGGCCGCGAACACGCCGGCCGCCGTGTAGCTGCGCATGACCATGTCGAGCGGGTCCAGGGTCAGCCAGGATCCGCTGGCATAGCCGACGACGGCCACCCGCCCCAGCCGCGCGATTCCGGCCAGCGCCTTGGTGCCCTGCGCTCCCCCGACCGGATCGAACAGCACGTCCGCGCCGTGCCCGTCGGTGATCTCCTTGACCGCCTCGCCGATGTCGCGGGCGCGGTAGTCGACGACATGGTCGGCGCCGATGCCGCGGCAGAAGGCGAGTTTCTCCTCGCTGCCCGCCGCCGCGATGACGGTGGCACCGAGGGCCTTGCCGAGAATGACGGCCGAGGACCCCGAACTGCCCGCCGCGCCGAGCACCAGCAGGGTTTCGCCCGCGGCGAGCCGCACGCGGTCGGCGAGCCCGGCGAACGCCGTGCGGAAGCCGATCAGCAACCCGGCCGCCTCGGCGTCGGTCAGCGAAGCCGGCACGCGACGCGTCTTCTGCTCGATCAGGTACGCGTAATCCCCGTAACCACCTCGCCGGTCCAGGAACGTGGTCAGTCCCATCACCCGGTCGCCGACGGAGAACGCCGAGTTCCCGGTGGTGGCAACGACTTCCCCGGCCACCTCCTGTCCCGGTGAGACCGGCGGCTCGGGCAGCAGCGGGTAGTTTCCGGTGACCATCAACAGATCCGGCAGGCCCAGACCGCAGGCGTGCACCTTGACGAGCACCGTTCCCTCGGCGGGTTCCGGAAACTCGAGGTCTTCCAAGCGGAGCACATCGGTGGGCTCGCCGAACGCCTTGGCCTGCCAGGATCGTCCGTGAAACATGGTGAAATCCCCTTATGTGTGCCGGGGTCGGCGGAAGGCGCCGAACCACATGATGTTCGCGAGTTCCCGGGCGAAGGCGGCGTCGCCGGTCCCGTCGTCCCCCGCGATGTGCTGGGTGATCGCCCGGTAACCACCCCAGACGATCACCCGGACCGCGGCCGTTCGATCGAGGTCGGCCGGGATGAGGCCGGCGGCCTGATCCCGCGCGAGCCGGTCCGACGCTGCCGTGGCGAACTGTTCGAGCTGGCTTTCCCAGACTCGGCGGACTTCGTCGTCGTAGGCCATGGCCTCGTCGATCGCCGCGAGCACCGGGAAGTGGTCGCGATGCAGCCGCAGGACCGCTTCGTACAGCGCAACGAGTTCGTCGAGGCCGCCTCCCCCGTCGCCGGTGCCCTGCCAGCCCGAAACCAGTGCGAACGACCGGTACTGGAAGGTGGTGGCCAGGCGGAGCAACAGGGCCGTCTTGTCCGGAAAATGCAGATAGAAGGTCGACCGCGCGACCCCGGCCGCCTCGGCGATGCGCTGCACACCGAGTTCGGTGAACCGCGTTCCCTCGGCCAGCAGCCGCTCGGTCGCGGCGATCAGCTGGGATTCGACTTCGCCACGGCGGTTCCCACCCGAATTCGGACGCCTGGTCACCGACACCATGGCGACCTCCTGATCACATCGACCGCTTTACTGCGGCACCAAGCTAACACCCTGTCGGACACCCTGTCCGACAGGGTGTCCGACATTCGGCCGCGTCACACCGCGAGGGCGGTCTGGACCACTGTGTACACGCCGAGAGCCATGACCAAACCGGACAACACGTAGGTCATCCAGCGCCACGGGCCCCGCATCCGCAGTTCCGCCGGCAGCGCGCGGTGTTCCAGTGCCAGCAGGAAACCGAGCACCACCGGGAGCAGGCAGGAGTTCATCACCTCGACGTCGACGGAAAGCCCGACCAGATCCGGCCACAGCAGCACGAGGACGGCGCCGGTGACCGTGCCCAGCACGGCGAGGCGGTAGAAACCGGGCGCCCGGTGCGGCGCGTCGTCGAGACTGTGCCGCCAACCGAGCACTTCGGACATTCCCCACGCCCCGGCCAGCACCACCACGAGTGCGGCCACCACCGCGGCGCCGACGATGCCGAGCCCGAAGAGCAGGACGGCGTTCGTGTGACCGAGGAACGGAGTGAGCGCGACGGCGATGTCCCCGATGCCGGTCAGGCTCGCGCCCGGGTCGCGGGCGCCGACCGTGGCCGCGGTGGCGACCACGACGGCGATCGCCACCACCTGCGTCACGACCGAGCCGACCGCGGTGTCGACCCGCGCCGACCGCAGGGCCTGCCGCACCGACCGTCCCTGCCTGCCCTTGTCGATCACCGCGCCCTGTTGGTAGAAGACCATCCACGGCATGATCACCGCGCCGACGTTCGCGGCCAGCAGGGTGAGGTAGCCGCCGTCGAACTGGATCGGATGCCCGAGTCCATTCAGGACGGCCTGCCCGTGGGGATGCGCGATGATCGCGGCCGGGATGAACAGCAACTCCAGCGCGCCGACCGCGATGCCGATCACCTCGACCCTGCGGTAACCGCCGAACAGCATCAGCAGCACCAGCGCCAGCGCGGGAACGCCGATGGAAACGATCCGCGGGAGCCCGACCAGCGCACCGACGCCGGCCAGCCCGGCGAACTCGGTGATCAGCGCGCCGAGACAGGCGACGAACAGGGTGACCGCGGACAGCAGCGCCCAGCGCGCGCCGAAGATCCGGCGGATCAGCGCCCCGTGCCCCGCACCGGTCACCAGCCCGAGCCGCACGGTCACCTCCTGCACGAGGTAGAGGATCGGGATCAGCAGCACCTGGGAAAGCACCAGCTGATAGCCGTAGCGGGCACCGGACTGCGCGGCGGTGATGATGCTGCCCGCGTCGGTGTCGGCGAGCATCACCATCAGGCCCGGACCGAACATCAGCGCGATGCGCCCCGCGCGGCGGCGGCCCGCCGAACCGGTGGCGACGCGGACCGGCGAACGTCGGCCGGTCACCGGTGGTTCGGACATTTCGCTCCTCCCCGGGTGACCGTTCGGCCGCCCCCATTAGGCGAGGCTAACCGTAGTTCAGCGGAACATGCGAGGGTGGCGATCGACTCGAGACAGTGGGACAGGCCACACCGGCCGCACGGTGTTCACCTTGGTACGCCGGGAAAATGAGCGATACGGGACACTATGTCTCCATCGTGCCGAAAGCGCTCAGCTATCCGGGAAAACCGAATTCGCCGCGATTTCACGACCGCGGACTACGCCTTCCTGATCGACGACGACCGCTTCGACCGCGCCTACTCCCGGCTCGTCGAGCGGAACATCGAGCACTGGGCGGATCCGCACCGGACCCGACCCGGCGAGACCAACACCGAACACGGCGGGCGCGGCGTCTACTTCCTCGATCCCGCGGGACACGGACTGGAAACGATCACCCGCCCTTACCTGTGAACGAGCGGTGGCCGTGCCGGATTTCCCGGCCGGGTCCGGAAAACCGCGCTCGGCTGTTCGGGTCATTTCACGTCGGGGGAACCCGTCGGCCGGTTACCGTCGTCTGAACCGGTGCATGCGCGGCGAGGGGAAGGGGATCGGCGATGACGAATGGTGGTTCGGGTGGCTACGGCGTGGTCCCCAGCGAGTTGTCCACGCACGCCACGGCGGTGCGGCGGGTGGCCGACGAACTGGGGCAGGCGCTGTCGGCGGCGGAACAGGTCACGGTGGGCGTGCAGGCCTACGGGATGATCTGCGGCCCGCTGTTCGTGCCGATCGTGCTCGCGGTGTCCGCGCCCGGCCTGGTCACGCTCAAACTGGCACAGCAGGCGGTCACGTCGGTCTCCGACGCGGTCACCAAGGCCGCCACCGCCTACGAGAACGCCGAGCAGGCCCACTCTGCCACGCTCCGGTCGTTCGGCCAGGCGCTGTCCTGAGCGATCCGCCGGTGGCGGGCGCCGAAGGCCGGGGGGCAGGCAGCTACGCCGGGTGGGCCAGGCCACACGGATATCGCCGCACGGCATTGCGGCTTCGGAAACGGCGGCCGAGCGCCCATCATGGAGAGCTATGGAGTCCACCCGTGTGGATCGCTGGCTGTGGGCGGTCCGGCTGACGAAGACCCGACCGGACGCTGCCGCGGCTTGCCGCGGCGGGCACGTGCGTGTCAACGACAAGCCCGCCAAGCCGGCGACCACGGTGTCACCCGGTGACGAGGTGCGCGCACGCGTGGGCAGCACCACCCGCATCGTCGAGGTGGTGCGGGTGATCCAGAAACGGGTCGGGGCCGCCGACGCCGCCACCTGCTTCCTCGACCGGACACCCGCCCCGCCGCCGGAGGCGTCGCTGCCGGTCGCCCGCCGCGACCGGGGCGCCGGGCGGCCGACGAAGCGGGACCGCCGGATCCTCGACAAGTTCCGCTCCGGCGGCGCCTGACCCACCCGGCGACCCCCACTGCGGCGGCCCACGGCGCCTGGCCCGGCACGGCGACCCGCTATCGCAAGGAGGACCATTCGTGACGCACCGCGCCGCGCTGGTCACCGGCGCGAACGGCGGCATCGGCTCGGCCGTCCGCGAGCGCCTGCGCGCGGACGGGATGACCGTGCTGACACTGGACATCGCCGGCCCCGCCGACCTCACGCTGGACGTCGCGCGGGACCCGTTGCCCGAAGCCGTGCTGGCCGGGGTGGACGTCTGTGTCTGCAACGCCGGGATCGTGGACACCATCGCCCGGGCGCATCGCATGACCGACGAGCAGTGGAACGGCGACCTCCAGGTCAACCTCACGGGGGCGTTCCGGGTCGCGCGGGCCTGCCTGGCCGGTATGCGCGAGCGGGGGTGGGGCCGGATCATCTGGTCGCCTATCTCGCCTCGGACCGGGCCGCCTACCTCACGGCGCAGGAGATCGAGATCTCCGGCGGCCTCGGCCTGAACACCTTCACCCTGGGTTCCGCCTGAGGAGTCGCTCCCGCAGCACGAACTTCTGGATCTTTCCGGAGCCGGTCAGCGGGAACTCGTCGACGAAATGCCACGACCGCGGCGTTTTGTGCGGCGCGAGGTGCAGCCGGGCGTAGTCGTGCAGCGCGGCCTCGGTCGGCGGATCGCCGGGCGCGGGTCGGACGAAGGCGGCGACCCGTTCGCCCCAATACTCGTCCGGCACACCGACCACGGCGACGTCGAGCACCCGCGGGTGTTCGAGGAGCACCTGCTCGATCTCGCGCGGATAGATGTTCTCCCAGCCACGGATGATCATGTCCTTGACCCGGCCCTCGATCCGGCAGTATCCGCGTGCGTCGATGCTGGCCAGATCTCCGGTGTGCAGCCAGCCCTGCGCGTCGACGGTCTCCGCGGTCTGCTCCGGCGCGTCGAAATAGCCCGCCATCACGTGGTATCCGCGGGTGCACAGCTCACCGACCTCGCCAACCGGCACGACGCGCTCCGGCCGGACCGGGTCGGCGATCTTCACCTCGACGCCCGGCAACGGTCGCCCGAGCGTGTGCGCGCGGTCGTCGGGACCGTCGTCCAGCCGGGTCATGGTGATCCCCGGCGAGGCCTCGGTCTGCCCGTAGATGATCGTCACCGGCACCCCGAGACCTGCTTCGATGCGCCGCACCAGGTCCGGCGGGACGGTCGACCCGCCGGAGATGGCGCAGCGTAGGGACGACAGATCCGTGTCCGCGAAGTTCTCGTGCGCCAGCATCGCCAGCAGCATCGTCGGCACGCCGGTCAGCGCCACGCTCCGTTCGGACTCGATCAGCGCCAGGAACGCGCCGGGGTCGAACGCGGGCAGCAGCACCTGGGTCCCCAGTGCCGCGATCGTGGACAGCGTGGACAGCACGCACCCCGAGGTGTGGAACAACGGCATCGCGTTGACCATGACCTCCCCCCGCCGCAGGCCGACGACCCGGGCGTAGGACAATCGGCCGCTGTTGGTGATCCCGCGATGCCGCAACACCGCGCCCTTGGGCGCGCCGGTGGTGCCGGAGGTGTACTGGATCTGCGCCGGATCGGCCGCGGCGACCTCGGGCAGGGGGCGGCCGGGCGACCCCGAGGCGAGAAAGACCGCCCAGTCGTCGAAAAGCACGATTTCCCGCAGGTCCGGCAGTTCGGGGCGGATCCGGGCGAGCGTTTCGACCATCGGGTTGCCGCGATAGTCACGCAGCGAAAAGATCCCGGCGGCGCGCGACTGCCGCAGCACATGCCGGACCTCGGCCTCGCGGAACGCCGGGTTCACCGTGACGAGGGTGAGACCGGCCAGCGCGACGGCCATCTCCAGCAGGACCCATTCCGGGATGTTGTTGGCCCACACCGCGACGCGCTCGCCTGGCTCGAAACGGCCCAGCAGGGCGCGGGCCGCCTCCTCCGCTTCGGCGAGCAGGCCCGCATAGGTCCAGCTGCGCCGCTTCGCGGGATCGGGCACACCCTCCACCAGGGCGCGTTCGTCGGGCGCCTGCTCCGCGGCCCGGCGCAGCATCGCACCGACGGTGTCCTCGCGCACCAGTTCCAGCGCCGTGGCGGCCCAGTAGGACGACTCGAGCATGCGCTTTTCCTCCCTCGTCAGTGTTCCGGCGTCCCGGCCGGTGGTTCGAACCGGTAGTCCGTGAACCGCACGCGGCGGGTCCGTTCCGCGAACGCCACCGCGGTGTCCGGCCACAGCACCGTGTTCAGCGCGGAGCGGGGACGCTGGTACCAGCTGCGGCATCCCCCGGACTGCCACACGGTCGCCGCCATCCGGGCGTGCACCCACGCCACGAACCGGCGTTGCGCCTCGGGCCTCACCTCGATCGAGGTGAGGCCGCGTCGCCGCATCCGGCGCAGGCAGGCCACCACGTACCGGGCCTGGGCCTCGATCATGAAGATCTGCGAGTTGTGCCCCAGCCCGGTGTTGGGCCCGCCCAGCACGAACAGGTTCGGAAACCCGCTCACCGTCGTGCCCAGGTAGGCCTGCGCGCCGTCCCGCCAGACCTCGGTCAGCGCGAGGCCGTCGCGGCCGTGGACCGGCAGTCGCGTGAGGTTGTCGTGAGCGTCGAAGCCGGTGCCATAGATGATCACCTCCGCCGGGCTCACCACGCCGTCGGCGCCGACCACGCCGTCGGGCCGCACCCGCGCGATTTCCCCGGTCCGCACCCGGACGTGCGGCCTGGTCAGCGCCGGATACCAGTCGCTGGAGATCAGTAAGCGCTTACAGCCGATCGCGTAGTCGGGGGTCAGCCGGGCCCGCAGTTCCGGGTCCTCGACCTGCTTTTCCAGCAGCCGCCGGGCATATTCGGCCGTCGCGGCCATCCCCGCCGCGCCGTCGACGAAGCCGGGCGCACGGTGCTCGTGAACCTGGAACAGGTGCCGTCGCAGGCGCTGACGGTACCCGGGCAACCAGCGGAGCAACCGCCGCTCCCGCGCGTCGAACGCGCGGTCCGCCTTGGGCAGGATCCACGGCGGCGTGCGCTGGAAGACGGTCAGCTCGGCGACCCGGTCGACGATGGCGGGCACGAACTGGACGGCGCTCGCACCGGTCCCGATCACGACCACCCGCCGCCCGGTCAGGTCCACGTCGTGCGCCCACTCGGCGGAGTGGAACACCGGCCCGCGGAAGCCCGCCACGCCCGGCAAGGCGGGACGGACCGGGTGGTGCAGGGGCCCGACCGCGGTGACGAGGAACCGCGCCAGGAAGCGCCGGCCGCCGGCGGTGGTCAGCTCCCAGTCACGCTCGCCGTCGCGCCACCGGGCGTTGGCGACCTTCGCGCCGAAGTCGATGCGACCGGTCAGCCCCCGGTCACGGGCGAATCCGCGCAGGTAGGCGAGAATCTCGCCCTGGCGGGCGAACAGGCGGGTCCAGTCGGCCTTCTGCGCGAAGGAAAACGAGTAGAGCGGCGCGGGAATGTCGCAGGCGCAGCCGGGATAGGTGTTCTCCCGCCACGTCCCGCCGACGTCGTCGGCGGCCTCCAGTATCCGGAACGAGCGGATCCCGGCCCGGTCGAGCAGCGCGGCCAGGCCGAGACCGCTGAACCCGGCACCGACGATCAGCACCTCCACCCGCGTGGTCATCGCGAATCCGCCTGGCACGGCAAGGACCGGGCCGCGGCGCGAAGGCACGGCCCGGGCATGGGTGGCTCGGTAACCGACATGACTGACCTCCATGGTCCACTTCCCGGGCCCGATGATCCAGATCGGGATGATCCAGATCGGTGAACCAGATGGTGATCCACTGCCCGGCGTCGCTGGGAGGTCAACTCCGAAGGACCGGCTCGGCGTTCCTTCGGGGTCTTGTCGGTGAGGTGTGGCCTTCGTAGCCCTCGCGGGACTCGCCAGGGCACCAGGCGACGCGCGCGGACGGACGCGGCCGCATCGTCGCGGACTTCCGCCGCTTGCGCCCGGGCCCGAGCGGCCCGCTCACCGGCGCCGGGTGACCGCTAGGGTTTGCGGCCGACGCCGCCGATCACGCGCGACTCCGAAGGCGTGGCGGAAAAGACCGTGGTGTCGTCGGGATGCCAGGCCGGTGCGTAGACCAGACCCGGCGGCAGCAGGTCCCAGCCGGCGAAGAACCGCGCGAATTCCTCGGTGGTGCGCAACTGCACGGGATTGGTCGTTTCCTGGTAATAGCCCACGAGCGCGGCGAGGTCGATGCGCTCCTGTTGGCTCCGCGGGTTCTCGTTCGTCATCTGCGACAGCACCAGCAACGAACCTGGCGCGAGCACGCGGCGGCACTTCGCCAGCACCGCTTCGGGCCGGTCCGAGTCCTTGATGAAGTGCATCACCGCATTGACCACCAGCCCCACCGGCCGGTCGAGGTCGATGACACCGGTTTCGGCCACCCGCTCCCACATTTCCTCCGGCTCCAGGAAATCCGCGGCGATCGCCTTGTGCCGCTCGGGATCGGCGGTGTCGGCCAGCAGCAGGGTCGAATGCGCGAGCGCGATCGGTTCGTTGTCGACGTAGACGACCCGGGTGTCGTGCTCAGGGCGGGTTTCGTCGGCGACGTCGTGCACGTTGCCTTCGGTCGGCAGGCCCGAACCGACGTCGACGAACTGCGTGATGCCCAACTCCACACACCGGCGCACGGAGCGACGCAGGAACTGCCGGCTGGTGCGCATGTAGGCGGGAACCAGGGGCACCCGCGCACGTATCTTCCGCGCGAACTCGCGGTCGATCGCGTAGTTCATCTTGCCGCCGAGGAGGTAATCGTAGACGCGGGCCGCGGACGGGCGGTCCAGACTGCTTTCGATGTCACGCATTGCTTGGTCACGGGCAATCATCAGACGTGTACTCCTTGTCGCCGACGTCATGTTACCGACACCGGACGCACGACGCCGCCGTGGTTGTCACCCGCTTTCGCGGCGTCCGGTTCGCGGTGTTTTCCGTGGACGGGGAGCCCGCCGGGCGTTCACAGTGGGAACGTGGAAGCCGAGATCAGGAAGAACCGGATCGCTTGGGAAACCGCGGCGGAGAAGTACGTCCGCGAGTACTCCGAACACCTTGACCAAGCCAGAAACCACACGTCGCTGCTCGCCGGGGAACTCGACCTCCTGCGCCCCGTTCTGCGGGCCTCACCCACCGTGGTGCACCTGCAGAGCGGGCATGGTCTGGACGACATCTCCCTGATCGCCGCGGGCGCGCGTTCCGTCGTCGGTGTCGATTTCAGCGCGGTGACGGCGACCGCGGCACAGCGGCGCGCGGACGAACTGGGGGTGCCGTGCCGGTATGTCGTCGCCGAGTTGCCGGGTGCTCCGCTGCGCGACGAGTCCACCGATTTGGTCTATACCGGTAAGGGCGCACTGATCTGGCTGCCGGACTTGCGGGCGTGGGCGGCCGACGCCGCCCGTCTGCTGCGCCCGTCGGGACACCTGTTCGTCCACGAAGCTCACCCGGCCGCATCACTGTGGACCTGGGACGAGGACGAGCCCCGGATCCGGCCCGACCGCGGCTACTTCGCCCGCTCCCACGTCAACGACACCTTCCCCGGTCATGGCGCCGTGGAATGGCAGGCCACGCTCGGGGAAATCATCACCGCGGTGATCTCCGCCGGCCTCGAGGTGCGGCACGTGGCCGAACACCCGGAGCCGTTCTGGCGGCCGAACGGGGTCGAGGCGGCTGCCTGGCGGGGACGGCTGCCGAACTCGTTCTCCCTGATGGCACAACGAAAAACAGCCGACCGCTGAGGCCACGCGCCACCCGCGCTGCTGCCGCACGTCGACCCGGCCCCACGACCGCCCATCGCACGCGCCTTGCGCTGATCGGCGCCCCGGTGTCCCCCTCCGGACACGCTTGCCTCGACACCCCGACCACGTTCGCCCGGACCTCTTCCCCAGAGCGGGAAGCTCAGTTTTTGTCGCTGGGTCGTGGTTGACTCTTCCCATGTTCACAAAAAGCCCAGACAAGCCCGAAGTACTCGCCGCCCGCCGATCTCCCTCGCCGTCGAGTCACCGGCCGCTTCCGGACCGCCCGCCGGGAACTCGACCGCTTCGGGAGCACACGATGCGGCACCCCGATCATCCCCCAGGCGGTGCAGCAGGAGCAGTTCGCGAACATCCGCCGGACCTCTTCCCCAGAGCGGGAAGCACTCGACGTCCTCGCGACCGGCCTTGTCCCGACCGGCCGCGTCGTGACCGGCGGCGAACCGGTCGGCCCGCCGCCGCCCGCCCGTACCGGACAGCTGCTCGTGGCGTGGCGCGTCCTCCGCCCGTCTTTGTCCACTGTGGAAACCGCCGCGCCGACGGGCACGGCGGCGCCCGCCCGGATCGCCGGGATCGCCGGGATCGCCGGTGGTGATGTTGCGGTGCGCTGACGATGGCGGCCTACCGTCTCGGCGTATGGGCCTGAGCATCCGCAACCGGTTCGCCGGCACCGTGACCGCCGTGACCCCCGGCGAGGCGATGGCGACGGTCCGGACGCGCCTGTCCGGTGGACAGGAGATCACCGCCGCGATCACCCGTGACGCCGTCGAGGACCTGGGCCTCGCCGCGGGAAGCAGGGTCCGGGTGCTGATCAAGTCGACCGAAGTGTCCCTGGCCACTGGAACAGTCACCGGCATCAGCATCCGCAACCGGCTGCAAGGTCGGGTCACCGCCGTCACGTCGGGCGAGGCCATGGCGACGGTGAAGGTCGCCCTCAAGAGCGTCCCAGGCACGGGCGGCACGGGCGGCACTGAGGAAACCGAGGAAGCCGAGAGCACCGAGCTGACCGCGGCGATCACCAGGGACGCCGTGACCGAACTGGGTCTCGCGGCAGGCTCCACGGTGATCGCGCTGATCAAGGCGACGGAGATCGTGTTGGCGACCGACTGAACGGACGGGCGCGCAGACAGGCTTCGATGACCACCGCCCGCCCCCGCGAAGGCACAGCAGTACCACCGGGTACCACCGGGTACCACCAGGTACCACCGCCCCACCCCCGAGACACCACCAAGACTCCACCGCCCCAACACCGGGACACCGCCAACCGCCGCTGAGCAAGGGAAAACACCACCACCGAAGACTGCGAGACACCACCACCGAGGCAGAGCGAGAACCACGGGGGCAGAGCGAGACCCCTGTGGCAGCGAGACAGCACCGGGACAGGTAGACACCGGCGCCGCGGAGAGACACCGGCGCGGCAGGGAGACACCGTCGAGGCGACACCGGGGCGACACCGGGACGGCACCGGGGACGGCACCGAATCACCGCCGCGACAGCACCGAAACGGCGCCGCAAGCCGTTTTCCGTCAGCGGGCGAGCGATGCGTCCTCGGGCAGGCTGAGATCGCGGCCACGTGTCTCCGGCGAGAACCAGGCACCCAGAAAGCTG
>DASSAD010000269.1:0-35132 GCA_035685725.1 Amycolatopsis sp.
TCTCCGCGTCCCAGCCCAGTCCCATGGTGCCGACGCGGAACTCCTCCTCGACCGGCACCTGGAGCGGGTCGACGTCGACGAGATCATCCGGCACGCTCTCCGGAACGTCGGCGCCGAAGCGGTTCGCGACCTCTTCGAGCAGCGAACCGAGGCGCTCGGCGAGCACCGCGACCTGCTGCTTCTCGATGGTCACGCTGACGGTGCGGACGTCCTCGGACGCCTGCAGGTAAAATGTGCGGTCCCCGGGCTCCCCGACGGTCCCTGCGACGAACCGGTCGGGCTGGCGGAAGACATGGATTACACGAGCCATGGCACCCCCGACCCTAAGCCACCCTTCCATGATCGGCATCCGCCGCCCTCGTGTTTCAGTGTAGGCGAGCACGCTGGGAAACCGGGCGACGACGGTGCAGATACGGCACGCGAGATTTCGTCCCGGATCGTCGGTGGGCACCGCTATGGTGGCCAGGTGGTCGAGATCTCACCGTACGGCGCCTGGAACTCCCCGGTCGGCGCCGCGGGGGTGGCGGCGGCGGGGGAAAGCGCGCAGTGGCTGGACGTTGTCGACGGCGAGGTGTGGTGGGCGGAGTCCCGGCCATCGGAAGGCGGCCGGATCACGCTGTTACGCCGGCGAAACGACGGGCGGGTCGAGGAGCTGCTGCCCGCGCCGTGGAACGCGCGTAACCGCCTTCACGAGTACGGCGGTCGCCCGTGGCTGGTGCGCGGCCGGTTGTTGTTCTTCACGCACTGGGACGACCAGCGCGTCCATGTCCGCGATCTGGACAGCGGCGAGTTCTCGCCGGTGACGCCCGAACCGCCGACCCCGCAGGGTGTCCGGTACGGCGATCTCCGGCCCGGGCCGGAGGGCGAGGTGTGGGCCGTCCGTGAGACGAGCACCGGTCCGCGGCGCACCGACATCAGGCGCGATCTGGTCGCGCTCCGGCCCGGCGCCGCGCCGCGATCGCTGTCGGCGAGCCACCATTTCCTGACCGCGCCGCAACGCTCTCCCGACGGCCGGCACGCGGCGTGGCTCGGCTGGAACCATCCCGCGATGCCCTGGGACGAAACGGAACTCTGCGTCGCCGAGGTCGCCGCCGACGGCACGTTCGGCCCGCATCGCGTGCTCGCCGGCGGCCCCGGTGTCTCGGTGTGCCAGCTCGAATGGGACTCCCCCGACTCCCTGCTCGCGCTGCTCGACCCGGACGGCTGGTGGAACCTGCACCGGATCGCGTTGGACGGGCGATCCGAGAACCTAGCCCCGCTCGCCGCCGAACTCGGCGGACCGCTGTGGAAGCCCGGGGTCCGCTGGTTCGTGCCGCTGGGCGGGGGCAGGCACGCCGTGCTGAAGTCGGACCGGCTCGCGGTGCTGGACGAGAACACCGCCACGGTCACGGATGTCCCCACCACGCGGACGACGTGGGCGACCACCTTCGCGCCGTTCGGCGACGGGATCGCCGGGATCGCCGCCGCCCCGGACCGGGAACCCTCGGTGGTGCGCGTGGATCTCGACGACGGCGCCGTCGTCGAACTCGGTCGGGACAAACCGGCGCCCGTTCCCGCCGAGTACCTGTCCATCCCGGAAGAGCGCGTCTTCACCGGGCCCGACGGCGAACGGATCCCGGCCTACCTGTACCGGCCCGCCAACCCCGGCCACGCGGCACCCGAGGGCGAGCGTCCGCCCTATCTCGTCCACGTGCACGGCGGCCCCACGGGCCGCTGCTCCCCCGTGCTGAACCTCGACTTCGCGTACTTCACCAGCCGGGGCATCGGCGTCGTCGCGGTCGACTACGGCGGGTCGACCGGTTACGGCAGGCGGTACCGGGAGCGGCTGCGCGGACAGTGGGGCGTGGTCGACGTGCGCGACTGTGTCGTGGTCGCGGACGCGCTGGTCGCCGAGGGCATCGCCGACCCGGACCGGCTGGCGATCCGCGGGGGCAGCGCCGGCGGGTTCACCTCGGCGGCGGCCATCACCGGTGAAGGGACCTACCGCGCGGCGACGATCAAGTACCCCATCGTCGACCTGTCCAGCTGGATCGGCGAGACGCACGACTTCGAATCGCGCTATCTGGAGGGACTGATCGGCCCGCTGCCGGAGACCGAGCAGCGCTACGTCGACCGGTCACCGCTCGCGCACGCGGACCGGCTGGCCGGCCCGGTGCTGTTCCTGCAGGGCCTCGACGATCAGATCTGTCCGCCCGAGCAGGCCGACCGGTTCGTCGCCGCGTTGGCGGGCAAGGGAATCCCGCACGCCTACCTGACCTTCGAGGGTGAGCAGCACGGTTTCCGCAAGCGGGAGACGGTGATCGCCGCACTGGAGGCCGAATTGTCCTTCTACGGCCAGGTCTTCGGCTTTCCCACGCCCGGCGTGCCGCGGCTGGAGCTGCGCGGGTGAAGCTCTCGCCCGGGGACACGGTGGCGCTGGTCGCGCCGTCCGGTCCCGCCGCGCCCGAGTTGCTGGACCGGGCGGCCGAGGCGCTGCGCGCCTGGGATCTGGTGGTCAAGCGGTTCGACACGGCATGCCCGACGAGGAAGTACCTCTCCGACAGCGACACCCGGCGCGCCGAACGGTTCCAGGCGGCCTGGACCGACCCCTCGGTGCGGGCGGTGTTCGCCGCGCGGGGCGGGTACGGCACGCAGCGCATGCTCGACCTGCTGGACTGGCCGGCCCTGCGCGCCGCGGGCGCGAAGATCTTCGCGGGTTCGAGCGACCTCACGGCGCTGCATCAGGCGATCGCCGCGCACCTCGGCTTGCCGACGCTGTTCTCGCCCATGCCGGCGGGCGCGCTCTGGGACGAGGTGTCCGCCGGACACCTGCGGCGCACCCTGTTCGAGTCGGAGACCGTGTTGCGCGGCACCGGCTGCCTGGTCCCGGGCCGGGCCCGGGGCGTGCTCACCGGTGGCACGCTGAGCATGCTCGCCGCCGGTGTCGGGACGCCCGAACACCGGCCCCCGGAAACCGGGATCGTCGTGCTCGAAGACGTCGGCGAGGCGCTCTACCGGCTCGACCGGCTGGTGACCCAGTTGCTGCGCTCGGGCTGGTTCGACGGCGTCCGCGGGATCGTGCTCGGTTCCTGGTCGAACTGCGGCGACGCGGAGGATGTCCGCGCCCTCATGCTGGAACGGCTCGGCCCGCTCGGTGTCCCGATCCTGGGTGATCTCCGCTTCGGCCACTGTCCGGGCGCGCTGACCATCCCGCTCGGCGTCGAGGCCGTGTTGGACGCCGAGGCGGGCACCCTCACCATGGTCGGAGGAGGGTGAGATGCGACTTTCCAGCGAGACGGCGAAAGAGCGGTTCACGGCGGCGCGGGTCGCCCGGCTGGCGACGGTGGACGCCCAGGGCGTGCCGCACCTGGTGCCGGTCACCTTCGCCGTGCACGACGACGAGATCGTCTTCGCCGTCGACCACAAGCCCAAGACCACGCGGAACCTGCGCCGCCTGCGCAACATCGCGGCCAATCCGGCAGTCGGGTTCCTCGCCGACGGCTACGACGAGGACTGGACGCGACTGTGGTGGGTGCGCGCCGACGGGTTCGCCACGGTGGTGACCGACTCGGCCGACCGGGCCGCGCCGGTGAACTGGTTGTGCGCGAAATACCGGCAGTATGCGGACCGCCCGCCCGAAGGGCCGGTGGTCCGCACGACGGTCACTGCTTGGCGGGGGTGGGCGGCGAGCTGATGAAGTCCGGCACGGTCTGCTTACGCCAGGCGGCGATGAGGCCGAGCGGGTCAGGCCGCAGCAGCGACGCGGCCGCGTAGATGCCCAGCGCCACGGCGATGACGACGAACCACCAGTCGTAGAGCGCCTGCTCGCCCGTCGGGTAGTAGGCCATGACCAGGAACACCGAGACCCCGACCACCACGGCGAGATGCCGGCGCCGCCACGGGAAGGCCGAGGCGATGACGAAGCCCCAGGTCAGGTACCACGGCAGGGTCGGCGGGGCGAGCACCGCGGCGGCCAGCAGGGTCACCGCCATCCGGAAGATCGCCTCGTTGCCGCCGTAGCGCGACTTCCACCACTGGCGCCCGAAGAACACCACCAGGGTGATCACGGACAGCGCCCGGGCGACCGTGACGAACGGGGATTCCGGCACGTTGATGACCAGATGCACCAGCGTGTAGACGATCTGGCCGACACCCGTGGCCGGGTTCAGCCAGTTGGTGACCAGGGTCGGCGCCTGGAGGCCGGTGACCCAGCCGAGGTTGAACGAGCCGAGCGAGACCCAGGTGCCCAGGACGAACACCGGCAGGAAGATCCCGACCGAGGCCGCGCCGGCCTTGAGGAAGTTTCGGGTCCGGTTGTCGCCGGGCAGGTGATTGGTCCACACCCAGACCAGGAACGGCAGCGCGAGCGCGGCCGTCGGCTTGATCAGCATCCCCATCGTGACCAGCACGATCGACAGCGAATGCTTGCGTTCCAGCGCCGCGAGCACGCCGGTGGCGAGGAAGCCGAGCATCATCGCGTCGTTGTGCGGGCCGCCGAAGAGGTGGATCACGGTCATCGGGCTGGCCACCGCCAGCCACAGGGTGATCGGCAGTTTGCCACCCAGATGCCGCACCAGTCCGGGCAGCGCCCAGACCATCGCGCCGAGACCGAGCAGCAGCACCAGCCGCATCACGATCACGCCGATGATCACGTTGTCCCCGATGAGCGCCACCACTCCCTTGGCCACCAGCAGGAACAGCGGGCCGTAGGGGGCGGGCGTGGTCTGCCAGACGGGGTGCACGTTCTGCACGATGTTCGGCAGGATCGTCAGCTCGGCCGGGCCGTGCGCGTACGGGTCGAGCCCGTGCAGCAGCTGCGCGCCCTGACCGAGGTAGGAGAACACGTCACGGGTGAACAGCGGCGGCGAGATCAGTAGCGGGGCCATCCAGCACCCCGCGGCGATCAGGATCTGTCTGCTGCCGATCCGCCCGGCCAGCATGTACCGCCCGAGCCGTACCCAGGCCCACACCACGAGGCCGAAACCGGCGTAGAGCACGGCGTTGGCCAGCATCTGCCCGTGCCCGTAGCGGACCCAGGACAGTGGCCCGGTGCCGATGATCGGGTCACGGATCAGAATTCCACCGGCGCCGAGCGCGCCGATCAGCAACAGGACGCTGCCGACGGTCCCCATCAGCGTCGTACGGACGGGGAACGGGGACGCCTCGGCGTCGCGCGCCTCCACCGGGTGCACCTCGGCCGGCGCCCCGGTCGCCGGAGCCCCCGGCGCGGGATCAGTAGTGGTCGCCATGTCGTTGAAGGAGATTACACAGGTCGGCCCCACCGAGTCGCGGCGGCTTGACATTCCGGGTGTCAAAATTGTATTTGCGCGCGCGCAGCCACCCCACCGGGCAACGCGGCCAGCAGTGACTTCGTGTAGTCGTGCCGGGGTTCGAGCAGGGTTTGCGCCACGGTGCCGACCTCGACGAGCCGGCCTCGGTGCATCACGGCCACCCGGTCGGCGATGGTCCAGGCGAGACCGAGATCATGCGTGATGACCAGCGCGGCGAGACCAAGTTCACGTCGCAGCCGCAACAACAGCCCCAGGATCTCGCCGCGGACCGACGCGTCGAGCGAGGCCACCGGTTCGTCGGCGACCAGCACGCCGGGCCGCAGCGCGAGGGCTCCGGCGATCACCACTCGCTGACGCTGGCCGCCGGACAGCTCATGGGGCAACCGGCCCAGGAACGCCTCGGCGGGCCGGAGCTCGGCGGCCTCCAGCGCGGCGACGACGATTTCCCGCTCGTCGCCGGGAAGGCGGTGGATACGCGGACCTTCGGCGACGGCTTCATACACCGTGTGACGGGGGTTCAACGCGCTGGCAGGGTCCTGCGGCACGAGCTGGACCTGGCGCCGGAACCGCTTCAACCCGGCGCCGGAGGCGGGCACCGGGGCACCCGCGTAGGTCACCGTGCCGGAGGTCGGTTTCCGCAGGGCCAGCAGTGTCCGGGCCAGCGTGGTCTTGCCGGAGCCCGACTGCCCGACCAGCGCGACGATCTCGTCGCGCCGCACCTGGAGATCGACTCCGGCGACGGCGTCGATTCGTCCTCCGGTGCGGTCGCGGAAGACCACCCGCAGGTCCCGGGCGGCCAGCAGCACGTCGGCCCTCTCCCGGCGGGCCGCCTCGGGAGGTTCGGGGGGCAGCGGGGTGCTGGTGGCGGGGGCGAACCGGGACGCGGGATCGCCGACGGTCGGGAACGCGGCGGCCAGCGCCCGGGTGTGGTCGTGCCGCGGGGCGGTCATGAGCTGCCCGGATCCACCGTGCTCGACCACTTCGCCCTGGTACATCACGGCGATCCGGGCGCAGGTGGCGGCGAGCACGGACAGGTCGTGGCTGATCATGATCAACCCCAGCCCGTGCTCGGCGACCAGCCGGCCGAGCAGATCCAGGATCTGGGCCTGCACGATCACGTCGAGCGCGGTGGTCGGTTCGTCGGCGATGATCAACCGCGGCCGGCAGGCCAGCGCCATCGCGATCATCACCCGTTGTTTCTGGCCGCCGGAGAGCTCGTGCGGGTAGGCGCCGGCGCGGGCGGGCGGCAGATCCACCTGCTCCAGCAGCGCGGCGACCCGCGCCTTGACCGCGCTTTCGGGCAGCGGTTCGGGGGCGTGCAGCCGGATCGGCTCGGCGATCTGCGTGCCGACCCGCCGTACCGGGTTGAGTGCGTGCATGGCGCCCTGGAAGACCACCGAAGCCCCGGCCCAGCGCACCGCGCGCAGCCGCCCCCACCGCATGGCCGTGACGTCCTCGCCGTCGAGCATGATCTCGCCGGTGACCCGCGCGGATTTGGGCAGCAGCCGCAACACGCTCATGGCCACGGTCGACTTGCCCGAACCCGACTCGCCGGCGATACCGAGCGTGTCGCCCGGCGCCAGGCTCAGGTTCACGCCCTTGACCGCTTCGACCTCGCCATCGCGGGTGCGGTAGGTGACGCCGAGGTTTTTCAGTTCCAGCAAGGCGGTCATGCCGGTTCCCCCTTCTCGCGCACCCGGGTGAGCCGGCTCACCGGGTCCCTCGCAGGCGCGGGTCGAGCACGGTCTCCAGTGCCCTGCCGACGAGCGTGAAGCACAGCACGATGACGACGATCGCGGCGCCCGGCGGAACCAGGTACCACCAGGCGCCGCCGGTCACCGCCCCCGAGGTCAGGGCCCGCTGCAGCATGGATCCCCAGGACACCACGCTCGGGTCGCCCAGGCCGAGGAAGGACAGGGTGGCCTCGGCGATGATCGAGTTGCCGACCACCAGCGTGGTGTTGGCCAGCACGAGCGGCAGCACGCCCGGCAGCACATGCTTGCCGACGATGTGCAGGTGGCCGCCGCCGAGTGCCTTCGCGCGCTCGATGTAGGGCCGGCTCTCGATGGTCAGGGTCTGGGCCCGGACCAGCCGCGCGGTGGTGGGCCACGACGTCACGCCGATCGCGAGGATGATGGTGGCGACACCTTGTGGCAGCACGCTGGACAACGCGATGGCCAGCACCAGCGAGGGCAGTACGAGGAAGAAGTCGGTGAAGCGCAACAGGATCCCCGACACCCAGCCCCCGAAGTGCGCGGCCGCGATTCCGGCGATCGTGCCGATGACCACCGACAGGACGGTCGCGGAAACGCCGACCAGCAGGGAGATCCGCGCTCCCCACAGGGTCAGCAGCAGCACCGAGCGGCCGTCGACGTCGGTGCCGAGCGGGAACCGCCCGCTCGGGGGCCGCAGCGGCAGGCCCGGGGCGTGGATGACGTCCAGCTCCGCCGCATCGGTGATCACCGGTGCCAGCAGGGCCAGCACCACGACGACCACCAGCACCGCCAAGCCGGCGAGCCCACCGCGGTCGGCGGTGAACTCGCGCCAGATCCCCGCGAGCGCCGCGCGCCGCCGCTGCCGGGTGATCGCGCTCATCGCGCCCGCACCCGCGGATCGAGCACCCGGTAGAGCAGCTCGGCGATCAGGTTCAGCACGATCACCGAACCGGCCAGCACCACGAAAATCCCCTGCAGCAACGGAAGATCCGGCACGCGCAGCGCCTGGTAGGTGAGATAGCCCAGGCCTGGCCAGGAGAACACCGACTCGACGGTGACCGTGCCCGAGACCACCAGGCCGAACTGGAGGAAGATCAGCGTGATGGTGGGCAGCAGCGCGTTCGGCACGGCGTGGCGGCGACGGACGAGGTCGTCGCGCAGACCCTTGGCCCTGGCCGTGGTGAGGTATTCGGCGTTCATCTCGCCGAGCAGCGAAGACCGCATCACCAGCAGGTACTGCGCGTAGACCACGGACAGCAGCGTCACGCACGGCAGCACCAGGTGATGCGCCACGTCGAGCACCTGCGGGAGGAATTCCGGCGGGGTGTCCGGCGAACGCATTCCGCCGGAGGGGAACAGCCCCCGCGTGGCGATCAGCAGCAGCAACCCGAGCCAGAACTGCGGAACCGACCACAGCGTGACCGCCACTCCGGTGTGCGCCTTGTCGAACATGCTGCCCCGCCGCCACGCCGCGCGGACACCGAGCCAGAGCCCGAGCACGACCGCCAGTGCCGTGGCCGTGCCCACCAGCAACACCGTCGGCCAGAACCGTTCGGCGATCAGATCCGCGACCGGCCGGTTGTAGGCGTAGGACGTGCCGAGGTCGCCGTGCAACAGACCGCCGACATAGTCGAGGAACTGCCGGTACATCGGCTTGTCCACGCCCAGACGCTCCCGCAGCTGGGCCAGTTGCACCGGGTCGAACGGCTTCTCGCGGGTCATGGTGGCGACCGGATCGCCCGGGATCATGCGGAACAGCAGGAATCCGAGGACGACGACCAGGAACAGGCTGGCGAGCGCGCCGCCGAGCTTGCCGAGCAGGAACCGGACCGCGCCGGTCCCGCCCCGCCGCTCGTCGGGGTCGATCTCCTCGGCGACCGCGAGCGCCTCACGCACCGCTCACTCCCGGTCTTCCGCGGGCTTCTTCCGCCGCCCGATCGCGGTGCCGGCGACCAGCACGACGACGAACGCGCCCACTCCGATGCCGATCCACACCCCCGCCGAGAGCCCGCCGGAGTCACCGCTTTGCCCGGCGACCGGGGTCGCGCCGTAGAAGGCCCAGTAGCCGCTTTGCTCCATGATCGTGCCGGTCCCGGCGGGTTGTCTGGGCAGATCGGCGAACCGGTCGGAACGGTAGGCCTCCAACGGATTGTCGTAGTCGAGCACGACACTGGGTACCTGCTCGTAGTAGCGCGCCTCGGCCTGTTTCACCAGATCCGCGCGCTTGGCCGGGTCCAGTTCCGCGCTTTCCTGCTGATACAGGTTGTCGAACTCCGGATCGCAGAAGAAGGCGGCGCTGGTGTTGGCACCGGGCACCGAGGGCAGGGCCGCGCAGGTCTGCTTGGCCAGGATGTAGTCCGGGTCGGGAGTCGTTCCCCAGCCGGAGAAGGCCAGGTCGTAGGTGCCGTTGCTGGTCCGCTCGTCGAGCTCGTTGTCGGAGACGAGCTGTTTGGTCACCTTGATCCCGATCGCGCCCAGCCACCCCACCACGTAATCCGCGGCGCGCTGGGAGAAGTCCTCGCTGGAGCGGCCGAGCAGGCGGAGGTCGAGCGGTCTGCCGTCCTTGCCGATCCGGGTGCCGTCCGGGCCCCGCGGATAGCCGGCCTGGTCGAGTTCGGCGTTGGCGGCGGCCACGTCGTAGGTGAAGCGCTGCGCGGGACCGGGATCCCAGTGATAGGCGGGAAAGGCCGACGGGATGATGCCGCCGCCGAGCTGGCCGTAGCCGCCGAGCACCTTGTCGATCAGGGTCTGCGGATCCAGCGCCCTGGCGATCGCCTGCCGCACCCGGACATCGGTGAGCGCGGGATTTCCGTCGCCGATCGGCCGACGGTCGAGGTTCCGCGCGCCCGGATTGATCAGCAGGTCCCGATAGCGGCGGCCGACCGCTTTGTTGGTCGTGATGCCGGGCTGGTCCCGCAGGGTGTCGAACTGGGTCGAGGTGAGCCGGTTGACGACGTCGACCTCGCCGTTGCGCAGCGCGTTGACGGCGGCGTCGGCGTTGGTGTAGCTGATGAACTGCAGTTCGTCGATCTTCGGTTTGCCCCGCCAGTAGTCCGGGTTGGCCTTGAGCCGGATGAGCTGATTGGGCCGGTATTCGGTGATGAGGAACGGGCCGTCCCCGATGCCGACCACCGCGAGCGAGTCGGTGGCCGGGTCGGTGATGTCGGCGATCTTGCTCCAGATGTGCTCGGGCACCACCGGGATGTCGATCGCCGTCATGCTGGCCTGTGGCTTCCTGGTCTTGATCACCAGGGTCGCGTCGTCGGGCGCGGTCACCGTGTCGAAGTTCTCGACGTAGGTTCCGTTGGCTTCCTGCGCGGCCTTGTCGGTCATGATCCGGTTGTAGGTGTACGCGATGTCCTTGGCGGTCATCGGTTGCCCGTCGGACCAGCGGATGCCCTGTCGGATGGTGAAGGTCCAGGTCAGCTTGTCCGCGGCGGTCGTCCAGCCGGTGGCCAGCGCCTGGCTGGGCGTGTTGTCCTCGGCCGAGGGCGGGGTCAGGTACTCCCAGGTCATCCGGCCGACCATGATGCTGGAGGCGAACGAAGCCAGGAACGGATTGAGATGGTCGATTTCCTGGACGAGCGCGACCCGCAGCACGGTGCCGCTCTGCTGCGCCCGCGCGGCCGAGGTGAACGGCCCGGCGACCAGCGCCGGCACCAGGAAGGCGACGGCCACACGCCACCACTTCAGGTTTCTCCGCCCCACAGGTTCTCCGCCTCTCTGGGAATGCCTGAAGCGGAAAAGTAACCATAAATCAGAGCAGTTGCGCAATATCCGCCGAATGGGGGGTCGCCGTAGCAGTCGCCGAAAATCGGGCGGATATGATCTGGTGCCCTTGCCGGCCTCGACGGGGAAGCCGGTGTTCGTGGAGAAGCCGTTGGGACACACAGGGGCAGACGTGAGCAGGCCGGCCGCGGTGATTGATCGCGCGGGTGTCCCGTTCGCTACCGGCTTTTTCCTGCGTTGTGTACCGTGCTTGGCTGGGAGAATGGCGTCCCCGCGCGCGGAGAGGTGCGCTGGACCTCTCGCTCCGGCGGCCTGCGGCTCGTACTTCACGGTTCGGCCGCCACTGCCAGGGTCTTCGACGGAACATTGACGGTGACGGCCGAGGCCTGCCGCGAAGAGTGTTTCAGCGGTGCTCCTCGCACGCGGAGAGCGCACGCCTGCTTGACGTCGTCCACCAGGCCTCTGGGGAGTAGCCGACACATGAGCCAACGCCGTCTTCAGGCATCACGACTACTCGGTGCAGGATGCCGGCACGGCAGAGCCCGTCCGAACACCGTGATCGCCACACTGCAGGCGACCAGGACGAGCAGGGCACTGGGCAGGGTTGTGGCGTCGGCAAGGTAGCCGATCGCCGGTGGACCTACGAGAAACCCGACGTATCCGACGGTGGATGTAGCACTTACTGCCACGGCAGGCCGGGCTTCACGACGCGAGATCACACTGATGACGGTGGGAAACACGACCGCCAAGCCGATGCCAAGGATCGCGAAACCGAGAATCGAAGCCCACGTCACGGGGGAAAAAACGATTACCGCCGAACCGATGACTGCAGCAGCCCCGGCGAGTTGGACTGTGGTACGTGGTCCGAACCTGGCGGCCACGAAGTCTCCACAGAGCCGCATGGCAGCCATGGACAGCGCGAACGCCGTGTAGCCCATACCGACGAGTCCCGGGGAGACATGGCGGACATCGCGCATGAGAACCGCGCTCCAATCCGAGACAGCGCCTTCACACAGCAGTCCGCAGAAGGCGAGCAGGCCGAACAAAGCGAGTCGTTTGTCCGGCAGCGCGTAGACGCCGCTGGTCCGCTCGGGTTGGTCGTGAATCAGGTAACGAGCGGCACCCAGCACCAGCAACGTGAGCAGGATAGCCACGCCGGCCAAATGAGCTGACGCACTGATGCCAACTCCTGCCGCCCAGCCGGCAGCCAGCGAACCGAGCAGCCCCCCGATGCTGAACACTCCATGAAATGACGCCATAACGGGCCGGTCAACGCGGCGTTCGAGCAAGGCTCCTTGGGAGTTCATCGTGACCCCGAGTGCGCCGTTGCCAATGCCCAGCAGGAAAAGCGCGGCCACAAGTAACCAGAGGTTGCTCGCCAGCGCAGGCAATGCCAAAGACACCGTGAACACCACGGCCGTGGCCGTCGTGAGCATTGCGGCATCGACGCGGGCACTGAGATACCCCACCAGCGGCATCCCGATCAACGCGCCGACCGAAGCCGCCAGCAGGGCGGTACCCAATGTTCCCTGGGACAACCCCAGCCGATGCTGTACATCCGGAATGCGTACGACCCAGTCGCCAAACCCAGCACCCAGAGTGAAGAACAGCGTCGAGATCGCCACCCGCGTCGATGCTGACCGCTGCGGAGCGCTGAGCGTGCTCGTCAATGCAAACCTCCCGCTCCGAGCAGCACATCGCTTTCGGGTGCCTCCGCACCGCCGGTTAGCGAGCTTGTAGCTTGACGGGCGCGATCGGTGAGCAGCGAAAACTTCATCGAGCCAGCGTTCCCGTAGCTCTCGAACGCGAGCCGCACCGCATTCTCGTCGCCAAAGTCGATGCAGTCGCTGACCATCGACCCGACGTCGATGACGCCGGTTTTGATAAGCGTCATTGCGACCTGTGCCACGCTCGCCGAACGCCGCATCGGAAACAGACGCACATCGAACGGGGTGGCCCGTAAATGCAGGCCCTTCGCCAGGATGAGCCAGGTGTTGATCTGCTGCGGCACAGCGGTTGCGCCATAGATCACATACTCCCCTCCGGGCCGTAGCAACCCCATTGCCAATTCGCGCACGTCCTTGCCGTGTTCATCGGTGGCTACGTGCGGCAAGGCATCGAAGACGTAGTCGGCGAACTGATCGTGCTGGTCATGGACGAGCTGCTCCAGATCCAGGACGTCGGTCATGGTGTTGAAGGTGAGCCCTGCCCCGTGTTGACGGGCAAGCGCCAACCGCGTGTCGACGCGATCCACGGCAGTCACAGCACCGACACCGAAATAGCGCGTCAATACTTGAATTGCCAGCTGCGCACTCGGCCCACAGCCGAGCACCACGCACGAATCCCCCGGTTTCGGCGGATTGACAAGCAGTGAGCGCAGCATCGAAGTTAATGGCTCGACGATTGTGGCGGCGGTGGATTCCATCGCACGTGGCACCACTACCGTGGCTGCTTGATCCGCGTCGTAGAAGTTCCGCGTGGTATAACAGGTGCTTTCCTGCGCATCGGAGACTTGGGCGAAGATCGGACGAATTGCCCGCATCTAGCCATTCCCCCAAAGTCGGTCTGACCCCAATAGGTCACCCGTTCGCCGATGCTGACCTGGCCGGCCAGTGACGAACCGACCTCGACAACTTCGCCAACATACTCGTGACCTGGAATGATCGGCCACGAGTGCGAAAAAGGTGTCCCCGGAAGTAGGAAATGTCAGTGGAGCACACCGAGACCGCCTCCGTCGCCACCAAGATCTCGTCAGACCCGCAAATTGGGTCGGCGACTGTCGATAGACGCATACTCCCCGGTCTGTCCATCAAATAAGCGCGCACGACTATCCTCTCGAATTCCTCATTGACGTTCCCGCCAGATTTCATGCCGGCCGCTGACCTGCCGGGCAACAGACGTCGTCGTCCCCGCGCTGCGCACCATTGTGCCGTTCGGTAGTCGATCAAATACGCGTCGTTGACGCAACTACCTACTCCAAGAACACCTCTCGAACCCATCGCGCGCGCTCACCGCAACCGGCCTCCATCCGGGGGCTCGATCCCCAGAACGGAGGCCCAGCGGGACTCACATGGCAACTTTCAGCGATCAAGCAACCAGTGATATTGATATGAACGTGTGTCGGTCCAAGGCCGCCAACCACTGCCGTGTGATACCGCCCACATCAAGAGAACGACTGCGGAGCCGACATCGACTGGCCCTTGCCAAGCAGGCCCTGGAGTTGTCAGAACAGGGTGTCGCGCAGTGGCCGGTAGCCGGCGGGGCCGAGCTGGGCGAGTTCTCCTTCGATGTCGAAGTCGATGGCGCCGAAGAAGTTGATTTTCTCGCTGTGCGCCGGGGAGATGTGGGCGAGAACCTCGTCATCGGTGCGCCGCCCTGCCGCGCGCATCGACTCGACGGCCAGGCCGTAGTACTCGGTCGTCCAGGTCGCCACGGCGTTGGTCACCAGAATCAGGCACCACACCTGCTCGAGGTGTCGGGAACACACCGTGCCCTCGTGGGCGTAGTGCAGGTCCCGCTTGAGCGCGTGCAGTGACTCGCCCGATTTTCGGCGTGTACTACGGTGACGCCAACGTGGCAGGCACCCATCGTTGCCTCCGTGTGGCGCTTCCGGGTCACCGGCGCCGGACGGACCGGGGCCACCCGGCTGACAACCGGTCACGGGAAAGGCCGCCGGAAACCGGTACATACCACTATCTGTTTTGATAGTATGATCGTGGCTCGCGGCAAGATCGGCCCGGTTACAGGAAAACCCCGTCCAACAGTGTCGAAGTGCGCGGAGGACATTCGGTGAGTTTGGCGTCGTTACGTGAGGACAAGCGCAGGGAATGGGCCCTTTCCGCGGTCGGCTGGGTGGCCTACCGGGCGAATTTCACCGACGCCAGCGTGCCGAGCGCCCGGCGGATGGTGCAGCTCGCCGCGCTCGAACCCGGCCAGCGCGCGCTGGATCTCGCCTGCGGGGTCGGTGTGCCGGCCGCGGGCCTCGCCGAAGCGGTGGGTCCCCGGGGGCACGTGCTCGGCCTGGATTTCGCGGAAGCGATGGTCGAGGGCGCGCGGAAATGGGCCGTTGAAAACGCTGTCTCCCAGGTGGAGTTCCGGACCATTCCCACGGAATACGAACTCGGCGTGCCGGCAGGCTGTTTCGACGCGGGCACCTGCCGGGCGGGGCTGCAGTACATGCTGGAGCCCGGTGCCGCGCTGAAGGCGATGCACGCGGCACTCAAGCCGGGCGGCCGGATGGTGGCGATGACCATCGGGTCCCCGCAGCGGTGCGCTTCCCTGCGTCTGCTGGAAGAGGTCGTCGCGCGGCACATCGACACCTCCGCGCTGATTCCCGATCCCGACCCGACGGTGCCCGGCACGGTGGCGCTGTCCGATCCACAGGTGCTCGAAGACCTCTTCACCGCCGCCGGGTTCGTCGAGGTGCGCACCGAGGTCACCGACTACCCGATCGTCGGCGCGGCCAGCGCCGAGGAGTACTGGGACGTCTGCGAACGCAGCGCCGGGCCGTTCATCCTGTTGCTCTCCTCGGTCAGCGAGGAGCAACGCCGCGCGATGCGCGAGGACGCGGTGGCCGAAATGCGGGCCACGTTTCCCGACGGGCGAGTCACCATGATCGCCGAGACCCTGATCACCAGCGGTGTCAAGAAGGGCTGAGCCCGGTGTGCGAAAAACGGCTCTCGTCCCGGGTAGTGGAAGTACCCGGGACGAAAGCCGCCCGGCGCGCTCAGAGACTGCCCACCAGCAGACTCCCCGCGGCCGTCGGGTCGTCACTGAGGTAGAAGTCCCGGATCGCGCCGGCGAACTCGTCCCGGGTCACGGCCCCGTCGTTGTCGGTGTCCAGGGCGCTGAACACGCGGCGGGTCTCCGCCTCGTCGATCCCCGCCTTGCTCTGCGCGGCGATCATCGCGTCCAGGCCGACGCTGCCCGTCCCGTCCCGGTCGGCGATGTCGAACACGGAAAGCGCGAAGGGCACCGCGACCCGGTCGACGAAGTCGGGCCGCTCGACCGCGGCGTTCCACTCCGCCTTGCTCACGGTGCCGTCCGCGTCCGTGTCGGTGACCGCGAGGATCTCCCGCCACAGCGTGGACGCCAGACTGTTGATCCGCTGCCATTCCGCCGACCGCGGCTCGACGCCGAAGGTGTCGCACCAGATCTGCGACAGGGCCAGAATGTCGGTCTGGGCCAGTTGCCCGTCGCCATCCGCGTCGAACCTGTCGAAGGCCTTCTCGTATTTCTGTCGCTGGTGTTCGGTTGGCATCCCATTCTCCTTCACTGTGAACCGTCCGGGATCACCCGGCCGTCTCTTTCCCCCGCACCGGAACACCGAAGAACCAAGCGCCGGGCGAGTCGGGATCCGCGGAGGTGAAGGCCTCTCGCACGACCTGCACGAACTCGGCGATGCCGATCCGGCCGTCGGAGTTGGCGTCGATCTTTCCGAACGCCTCGACGGCGACCTCCTCGGTGAGGCCGGACGCCACATACACCTGGACGAACTCGCCCTCGCTGATCCAGTCGTCGCCATCGCTGTCCAGGACGCGGAAAATCGTCTCGGCGATCGGCCCGATGGTCGAGGAGAAGAACGGCTCGTCGTCCACGAGCCGGTCCGCCATGATCGCGACGCATTCCCCGGTCGGAATGCGGCCGTTGGTCACCCGCGCGTTCTCGCGCAAATGCTGCCACCACGATTCCAGGGCACGGTGAATGGTGTGCCAATGGGGCGAGCCTTCGGCCAGCCGGAGTGCCGCGCAGGTGCTGTCCGCGTGGCTCGCGAAATCGTCGGGGGTGATGAAGCCGTCCTGGGTGACGTCGAAGATGCCGAACATCACTTCCAGGTTCCGGCGTTTCTGGCTCAGCATGGCTCTCCTGGTCGTTGCGGGGGCGGTGGCTCAGTCTCCGGGGTGCACGGCGCGAATCAGCAGGGCGATGCTGGGCAGCGGTATCCCGCCGCCGTCGACCCGGTACGGCTCCACCGACGCCGCGATGGCGGCCCAGGTCTCCGGATCGTCCTCGCTGCCGAACCGCTCGCGGATCATCGTGAGCAGCCCGGGTGGCGAGCAGGTCCGGTAGAACTCCACGTAGTCGTCTTCGGATTCCAGCCAGAACGGGACCTCGAACTCGGTCACCGAGATGTCGGTGAAGCCGGCCGCCTTCAGTTCGCCGTGCACCTGTTCCGGATCCGCCATGCTGTACGGGCTCGGTTCGCCGGGCAGCGTGTCCGGCAGGCCGAGGCGCCGCTTGAGGACCTCGTAGCCGCGGTTCACCATGACCGCAGTCTCGGGCGGCCCCCACACCGCGGCCGCGAGGATGCCGCCGGGCACCAGGACCCTGGCCACCTCCCGGAAGGCGGCCACGTGGTCGACCGCGAACATCAGCGCCCACCGGCTGATCACGGTGTCGAAGGAGGCCGCGGGCAACGCGAGGGATTCGAGATCGCCTTCGGCGAACTCCGCCTGGGGCAGACCGGCGGCGCGGCCCCGCGCGATCTCGACCATGTCCCTGGCCAGATCGATCCCGGTCACCCGCCCCGCGGCGCCGACCGCCCCGGCCGCGGTCAGCGCCGGTTCACCGATGCCGGTGCCGATGTCGAGCACGCGCCGGCCCGGCCCCACGGCACCCAGGTCCAGCAGTCGTTCGGTCACCGCGCGCGCCCCGCGCTCGAACTTGTGCTGCCAGGACAACCACCCTCCGCTCATCGCGTTCCAGTTGGCCCGCTGCATGGTCTTGAATCGGACTGGATCGAACTGCGTGCTCCCCATCGATCACCGTTTCTGCCGAGTACGGGACACCACCGCCGCCGGTACGGACGTTGCGGCCCCCACGGGCGGCCGGAGAGCGAATTCGACTGCCCTGACCGGTTTCCCGCGCACCGACGACCGTGGCCTACATCACCTCTGTTGCTATCAGATTCTATAGCATAAGGGAAGTAGGCTCACTACTCGATCAAGAACGAGAGTCGCAGATCAGCACCACCGTCGCCGGACTTGAGGCCGGGATCATCCTTGACAATTTAGCTTTCAAATAATATAGTCGCCACCCGTGACTGTCGCTTCTGGACCGGCAAGCGCCGGGACCCGCCTTGACCGCGCGTGAGATCCCCCGTGAGTTTCCCGGTGATTTCTCCGGCCCGGCACCGGATCCCGGTACGGACACCACACCCCGGCGTGGCGGAACGGTGACCATGGTCGGCGCCGGTGACGTCGACTTCCTCGACCCGGCGCTGGCCTACCACACGGTGACCCGCGGAATCGTGCGCGCCTACACCCGTCAACTGGTGGGCTATGTGGCCAGCCGGGACCGCGAGACCGCGGGGAAGATCGTCGCCGATCTGGCGACCGAAGTGCCGACCGCGGCCAACGGGCGGCTCACCGGGGAAGGCACCCGGTACGTGTTCACGATCAAGGACGGGGTGCGGTGGAACGCGCCGAGCGGGGCGCGCCAGGTGACCGCCCACGACGTCGTCCGCGGGATCAAACGGCTGGCGCACCCGCGGGCACCGAGCCCGGCGCTGTCCTACTACCTGAGCACGATCACGGGACTGGCCCGGTTCCGTGACACCCTCGCGGCCGCTCCGGGTTCCGTCGCGGCGCTCGCGGAACGGTTGGAGAACACCGAAATCGAGGGAGTCCGCGCGCTCGGCGACCGTGACGTGTGCTTCACCATCACCAACCCGGCCTCGGATTTCCTGAACATGCTGGCGGTTCCGTTCGCCACACCCGCGCCGGCGGAGTATCTGGACCACGTGCCCGGCAGCGCGGAGCTGAACCACGCGTTGCTGTCCAACGGTCCCTACGAGCTGGCCCGTTATGTGCCCGGCCAACGGATCGAGTTGCGGCGCAACCCCGCGTGGGAGCCCGCCACCGACGACGTGCGGGCCGCTTACCTGGACGGTATCGAGGTGCGGCAGGGCGTGCCGGAAGCCGAGGCCTACGCCCAGGTCGCCGCCGGCGCGGCCGACATGCTCTGGGACATCCAGCCGGTCACCGAGCAGGTGCCCGGTCTGCTCGCCCGCCGGGACCCCCGGCTGGAGGTGTATCCGGCCGGATTGTTCAGCCCCTACCTCGTCATCAACTTCCGCAGTCCCAACAGCGCCAACGCCACCGGAAAACACGCGGTGCGGGTGGCCCTCCAGTACGCGGTGGACAAGGCGGCCGTCTCCCCGGTGTGGGGCGGTCCCCGGCTCAACGACATCGCCGACGCGATCCTCCCGCCGCTGTGCACGGCACACCAGGACATCCGCCCGTATGCCACTCCGGGCGGCCGCGGCGATCCGGAGCTGGCCAGGCAACTGCTCGCCGAGGCGGGCTATCCCGACGGACTCGCGCTCAAACTCGTCTTCCGCAACCGCGACATCCATCCGGAGACCGCGGAAACCATCAGGGCTTCGATGGCCCGGGCCGGGATCCGGATCGAACTGGTCGGCGTGTCCATCAACGAACTGTTCTCCGACTACTTCGGGTCTTCGGAGATGGTGCGTGCGGGTGCGTGGGATCTGGCGCTCTCGGGCTGGGAGCCGGACTGGTACGGCAACAACGCGCGCACCTACCTGCAACCGCTGTTCGACAGCCGCAACGTCGCCGGTGACGATGACTGGGGCGCGAACTTCGGCCGCTACCGCAACGAGAAGGTGAACGCGCTGCTCGACCGGGCCCTCACGACCGCCGACGAGACCCGGGCGATTCGGCTGTTCCGGCAAGTCGAGGCCGAGGTTCTGCGGGACGCGGCGATCGTCCCGATCCTGTTCGCGCACCAGTACTGGTTCCACTCGCCGCGGGTGCGCAACTGGCTGCCTTATCCCGTCCTCAACGGAGATCTCACCAACCTGTGGGTCGATCAGCGATAACCGTCCGCACACCAGGGAGTCCCATGTCTTCCCCAGCCCGCGAATCGAACACCGTCACCGAACAGATCGGCGAGTTCTACGACGACGTCGGGGAACTCGTGGAGATCGTCGGCGGGAACCTGCACGTCGGATACTGGGAGGACGAGCGGGACGCGACCCCGTTCCTGGAGGCCATGCACCGGCTCACCGGCATGATCGCGGACCGGCTGCGGCTCCGTCCCGGGCAGCGGCTGCTCGATGTGGGCTGCGGTGTCGCGGAGCCCGCCGTCCAGTTCGCGCGCCGCACCGAGGTGTCGATCACCGGGATCACCGTGAGCGACGGCGAGATCGGCGAAGCCACCCGGCGGATCGCGGCGGCCGGCTTGCGCGGCCGGGTGTCGGTCCAGTGGGCCGACGCGCGCGCCCTGCCGTTCCCGGACGGCTCGTTCGACGCGGCCGTCGCGTTCGACTCGCTGCCCAGCACGGCGGACAAGGACCGGTGGCTGGCCGAGATCTTCCGGGTGCTCCGCCCGGGCGGCCGGTTCGTCTTCTCCGAATATCCGGTGGTGACCGAGTTGACCGAGGCGGAAGCGGAAATCCTCAGAATGGGCGCGATACTGGCTCCGCCCTCGGGGTTGCCGGAGGTGGCCGGCATCGCCGAAGGCGCCGGTTTCACGATCGAAGAGACGCTCGACCTCGGTGACCGGGTGCGCCGCTGGTATCCGGAGTTCTTCCGGAAGCTGGCCGGTCAGCGCGCCGAACTGGCCCAGCGCTACGGGGAGGAGCGGATCGGTCTTTTCGAGCAGGGCATCACGCCGGTGTTCGGCGTGTGCCGGGAAAAGATCGGATATCTGGTTCTCGCCTGCCGGAAACCCTCCTGAGCCCCGACCGTTTCAGGTCCGCTCCGGGGCCGCGCGGTAGCCCCCTTCGACGATCTTCCGGGCGTGCTCCGCATAACCCCGCGGCTCGCGGGGCGCGAGGGTGGCCAAGCCGTCGACGTACCGGTTGAACATGCAGAACGCGGCCGCGATGAGCACCGTGTCGTGAATCTCGAGTTCGCTCGCACCGGCCGTCTTCGCGGCATCGACGGCCTCATCGTCCACGGCGCGGCCGTCCGCGCGCACCAGTGCGGCGATGCGCAGCAATGCCTTCAGCTTGGCGGAAACCGGTGCCGTTCCGGGGTCCTGGCGGGCCGCGTCGACCACGGCCATGCCCCCGTCGAGCTGAACGGCGGCGACCGCGCCGTGCGCCGAGGCGCAGAAGAAGCACTCGTTGCCCGCCGAGACGACCGCCGCGATCAGCTCCCGCTCTCCGCGGCCGAGTGTGCTCGGCCCGCGCAGCAGCACTTCCGCGAGCTCGCCGAGCGGCCGCGCGGTTTCCGGACGGAAGGCGAAAAGCCCGAGAATGCCGGGAAGTTCCGGATCGAGCTTGATGTGCGGCACGGCTGCCTCCCTCGTGAAGCGCTTACTTGACTTAGATAATAGATAGTGACTATCCTCCCCTTCGGAGTCAAGACCGCCGCCGAAGGGCTCGAGCGTTGATCGACCAGGAGAATGCGCTGCTGTCCCCGGACGATCGCGACCGGCCGCGCGAAACGGTGCCCGACTCCGGTCCGGTGCGCGATCCCGCGGACCACGGGATCGCGCACACCTGGTTCGGCGATCAGGACGTCCTCCTCGCGCTCGGTTTTCCGGCTTCCGGCAGGCGGAGCCGGTGATGCGCGCGGAGATCGACGAATCCTTCGGTGTCCTCCCGCATCCGACCCTCGCCGACGCCGCGCTGACCCGGGCCCGCGATCTCGGGGCGACCCACGCGCAGTTCCGGCTCGATCGCGTCCGCACGGCGCGGTCGTTCCTGCGCGACGGCGACCGGCAGGGCAGTCAGGACGAAACCGACATCGGGATCGCGGTCCGGGTGCTGCGGCGCGGGGCTTGGGGTTTCGCCGCGTCGACACGGCTGACGCCCGCGGCCGCGGTCGGTGTCGCGGAAGAGGCGGTCGCGGTCGCCGACGCCGTGGCGACGCTGGGCGGCCGACGCGCGGAACCGGTCGAAGAACCGGTGTACCACAACGAAGTGTGGGCCTCGGCGCCGCTGATCGATCCGTTCTCGGTACCGGAGGAGGACCGGGTGGCGATCTTGCGGGAGTGGACCGGCCGGCTGCGCGCCGCGCCGGAGATCGACCAGGTGCTGGCGAAACTCGTGGTCACCCGGGAGAACAAGTTCTACGCCGATCTGGCCGGCACGGTCACCCTGCAGCAGCGGGTCCGGCTGCATCCGCAACTACTCGTGTCGGGGCACGATTCCCGGGCCGGGCGCTCGGTCTCGCTGCGGACGGTGGGTCCGCCGACCGCCCGCGGCCTGGAGTACCTGTCCGGGCAGGGCTGGGACTGGGACGGCGAACTGGCGGCACTGCCCGCTCAGCTGGCCGAAAAGCTGCGCGCCGAGCCGGTCGAGCCGGGACACCACGACCTGGTGCTCGATCCCTCGCACCTGTGGTTGACCGTGCACGAATCCGTCGGCCACGCCACCGAGCTCGATCGCGCACTGGGGCACGAAATCTCCTACGCCGGAACAACCTTCGCCACACCGGCGGGCCTGGGTTCGCTGCGCTACGGATCGAGCCAGATGAACGTGCGCGCGGACCGGACGGTTCCGCACGGGCTGGCCACGATCGGTTTCGACGACGAGGGGGTCGCCGCGCGGTCCTGGAACCTGGTCGAAGACGGCGTCCTGACCGGGTTCCAGTTCGACCGGTCCACCGCCGCCGCGATCGGGGCGCCCGGTTCCGCCGGGTGTGCCTTCGCCGAGTCCGCCCGCCACCTTCCCCTTTCCCGCATGCCCAATGTGTCGCTGCTCCCGGCCCCCGGCGGTCCCAGCACCGATGAACTGATCTCGGCGGTGGGCGAGGGGATCTATCTGGCCGGCTCGGACAGCTTCTCGATCGACCCGCGCCGGGAAACCTTCCAGTTCTCCGCGCAGCGCGCCCACCGGATCCACCGCGGCCGCCTGGTGGGGCAGCTCGCCGGAGTCGCCTACCAGGCGCGGACCGTGGACTTCTGGGCGGCGCTGAGCGCGCTGGGCGGCGAACGCAGCTACCGGCTGTTCGGCGCCGACCTGTGCGGAAAGGGCCAGCCGCTGCAGGTGGCGGCGGCCAGCCATGGGTGCCCGGGCGCGGTCTTCAGCGGAATTCGGGTGGTCGACACGGCCGGGACGGGGGCGCGGTGATCGGGGTGCGGCGGGCGGCGGAACGAGCCGTCGAGGCACGGCGGGATGCCGACGCGTGCGTCGCCATCGCCGAGGAAACGACCACGGCGCACCTGCGCTGGGCCGGGAACGCGCCGACCACCTCCGGCTTCGCGCGCGACGAGCGGCTGACCGTGATCGCCATCGCCGGCGACTCCGTCGGTGTCCTCACCCGCCACGGCGAGCTGACCGGCGAGTCGGTCAGCGGTCTGGTCCGGGCCGCCGAACGCGTCGCACGGTTCGCCGCGCCCGCACCGGATGCGCAGCCGCTGATCACCGGGGACTGCGCACAGTGGCAGGCCGAGCCGGTCCGTACTTCCTTCGGCGCGTTCCGCGGGTTCGTTCCACGGCTCAACGACACCTTCGACCGGGAAGCCAGGCTCGCGACTGTGCTGTACGGGTACGCCGAACACCAGCTGCGCACGACCTATCTCGCCGCGTCGAACGGGCTGCACCGGCGCCACGTGCAGCCGACCGGTGTCCTGGAGCTCACCGTTCGCGCCGGTGATGGCCCGGCGACCGCCTGGGCGGGCTCGGCCGTGTCCGACTTCTCGGCCGTCGATCCCGGTGCCACGGTGGAGAAAATGCGGGATCGGCTGTGCTGGGCCGACCGGCGGGTCGCCCTCCCTGCCGGTCGGTACCAGGTGATCCTGTCCCCGTCCGCGGTCGCGGACCTGATGCTCCACCTCTACCGCGCCGCGGACGCGCGAGCGGCGGCCGGCGGGCACAGCGTGTTCAGCAAGGGGACCGGAGGCACCCGCGTCGGCGACCGGCTCAGCGATGCGCCGCTGACGCTCTACAGCGACCCGGCTGAACCCGGCCTCGCCTGCGCGCCGTTCACCATCGCCCGCGAATCCGGTGCCTCCTCCTCGGTTTTCGACAACGGCAGACCACTGTCCAAAACGGACTGGATCAGCGGCGGGGTGCTCAGCGCCCTGGTCCAGACCCGGCACACCGCCGGCCTCACCGGCCTGGCGCACACCCCGGGAATCGACAACCTGGTCCTGCGGGGTGGCTCCGGGTCGCTGGCGGAGATGATCGCGAGCACGCGGCGTGGTCTGCTCGTGATGGCCCTGTGGTACCTGCGCGAAGTGGATCCCGCGACGCTCCTGGTCACGGGTCTCACCCGGGACGGCGTGTTCCTGATCGAGGACGGCGAGGTGGTGGGTGCCGTGCCCGACCTCCGGTTCACCGAGAGTCCGGTGTCCCTGCTGAGCAGGGTCAGCGAGATCGGCGGAACCGAACCGGCGATACCCCGCGAGTGGGGCGACTACTTCACCCGCATGGCCATGCCGCCGCTGCGCGTCGAGGAGTTCGCCCTGTCTCCGGCCGGTGGAGCGTCATGACCGCGGAAGGCCTCATCGCCGCCTTGCCCAAAGTGGACCTGCACCGGCACCTGCTCGGCTCCGCCGGTGCCGGGACGGTCGCGGAGCTGGCCCGGCGGCATCCCGGACAGGGTGTGCCCACGGAGCCCGAAGCCGTCGCGGCCTGGTTCGACTTCACCGACTTCCGGCATTTCCTGGCCGCCTACACGGCAGTGAACCGGCTGGTGACCTCCGGCGCCGACGTCGAGGCCCTCATCGCCGGGCTCGCCGCCGACCTGGCCCGGGAAAACGTGCGCTACGCGGAGGTCACGGTGACTCCGCTGTCCCAGCTGAAGACCGGGATCGATCCGGCGGAGCTGGCCGCGGCGCTCGACGCGGGCCGCCGGGCCGCGGCCGCGATGGACGTCGAGGTGGCCTGGATCTTCGACGTGGCCGCCGACGACGGTCCGCGCGGTGGCCTGGACACGCTGGACTGGGTGCTGCGGCACCAGCCCGCGGGCACCGTCGCGTTCGGCCTCGGCGGACCGGAACAAGGCTTTCCCCGCAAGCTTTTTCGCGACAGCTTCGCCAAGGCGAGGGCGGCCGGTCTGCGCAGCGTGCCGCACGCGGGGGAAACGAGCGACCCCGGCGAGGTCTGGTCCGCGGTGCGGGATCTGGGCGCCGAGCGGATCGGCCACGGGATCGCCGGCGCCGGCGACCGCCGCCTGCTCGATCATCTCGCCCACCACGCGATCACGCTGGAAATCTGTCCGACCTCGAACCTGCGTACGAGTGCGGTCGGCTCGCTCGCCGACCATCCCCTGCCGCGGCTGCTCGACGCGGGCGTCGGCGTCACCATCGGCACGGACGATCCCGGCATGTTCGGCACCTCGCTCGGCACCGAGCTTCGCCTCTGCCACGAGGAGTTCGGACTGTCCACACAGGACATCGTGGAGCTCGTGCGGACCGGGATCAGGGCCGCCTTCTGCCCGGAAAGCACCCGCCGGAAGCTGCTGGCAGAGGTGGCGCGGGTCAGCCGCGCCGTTCCTGCTCCGCCAGGTGCTTGATACCGGCCAGGGTCGCGGTGATGTTGCCGCGCAGTTCGGTCAGCCGGTGGGCGACGATGGAGGGTTCCTTCGCCGGGTTCGCCTCGATGACCCTGGTCAGTTCCGAGGGACCGGGGCCGATCCTGGCCCACATCCGCAGCCGGATCTGCCCCTTCTCGCGTATCAGCGTGAAGCGCCAGGTCGCGGTGGGATTTTCCGGATCGTTGACGACATAGGCCAGACACCGCCCCGGCTCGAATTCCGCGATGGTGCAGGTGGTCTGCCAGGAACCGGCCAGGGGATGGGTGTTCGAGCCGACGAACCGGGCGCCCTGACCGGGGCCGGTCGCCCCGTCCAGCCACCGCGCGCCCTGGAACTCGTCGCTGAACCGCGCGGGCAGGCCGATATCGGTGACCAGGGCCCACACCGCGTCCGCCGTGGCATGCACGGTCACCTCGTCTTCGACGGTCGGACAGTCGGCGTAGCGCGGGCCGACGACGGGGCGTTCCCGCCCACTCACGCGGCACCCACCGCCGGGCCGGACAGGCGGCGGTGCAGCGCCGCCAGATGGGCCGGTGAGCTGCCACAACATCCCCCGAGGAGGTCGACGTCGTGATCGGCCCGCCAGGCGGCGAGGAGATCGGCGTACTCGTCCGGAGACAGCATCGGAGAAAGATACCGGTCCACGTGCCGGTAGGCCTCGATCCCGCGTCTGTCCTCGATGTTCGGGTAGACCCCGACGGGACCCGACCGGACCGCACGCAAGGCCCGCAGCGCGGTCTCCGTCCCGGACGGCGACGTGCAGTTGACGAGGACGGCTTCGGCGCCGTCCCGCTCCACGGCCTGCGCCGCCGCGGTCAGCTTTTCCCCGGACAGCAGGTTCGCGTCCTCGTCGCACACGAACGACACCCACGCCCGCCCGCCCACCGCGAGCGCCTGGTCCAGCGCGATCCTGGCCTCCCGCAGGGTGTTCATGGTTTCGATCAGGAACAGGTCCACTCCGGACCGCGAAAGCTGCCGGGCCAGCCAGCCGTGCTCGGCGGCCAGCTCGTCGTCGGGGGGTACGAGATCCGGCCGGTAGCAGTCCTCGACCGGGCCGACCGATCCCGCGATCAGCGCACCGGGGATACCGGCTTCGCTGCGCGCGGCCCGCGCGACACCGATCGCCGCGTGCACCATCCAGGCGTAACCGGCCTCGTCCAGGCGGGTCTGCCGCAGGGAACGCAGGGTGCACCGGAAGGTCGCCGCGGTGATCACCCGCGCGCCCGCCGCCAGGTAGGCCTCGTGCACCGAGCGCAGCACCCGCCGGTTGGCATCGGTGAGCAGACACCGCGTCGTCCACCACGGCGCGCGCATCGACTGCCCGGCCCGCTGGATCTCCGTCGCCAGGCCGCCGTCGAGCAGCATGGGCTCGGCCGTCAGCGGATCGTTCATGCGGCATCCTCCTCGCTCGGTTCCAGCGCGGTGGTGAGGTCCTCGACCAGATCGGCCGGATCCTCGATGCCCACGGACAGGCGGATCAGGTCGTCGGTGATCCCCGCGGCCCGGCGGGCCGCGGGCGACATCGGACGGTGCGTCATCAGCGCGGGGCACTCGATCAGCGACCGCACCCCGCCCAGGCTGACCGCGCAGGCGAAAAGGCGCGTCCTGGCCAGGAGTTTCTCCGGATCGCCGCGATACCGGAAGCTGATCAGCGAGCCCGGTCCGGCCATCTGACGGCCGGCGAGCCGGTACCGCGGATGCGACGGCAACCCGGGATAGTGCACCGCACCGACGGCCGTCGACGCGCACAGGGTCTCGGCGAGCAGCCGGGCCGTTTCCCCCTGCCGGGCCACCCGCAACGACAACGTCTTGAGCCCGCGGTGCACCAGGAAGCAGTCCAGCCCGCCCGGCACGCCCCCGGTCACCGTGCGGTGCTCGGAGAACCGGGCGTGCAACTCGGCGCTGTCGTAGACCAGCGCGCCGCCCAGCACGTCGGAATGCCCCGCGATGAACTTCGTCGTGCTGTACAAGGTGACATCCGCGCCCAGCGCCAGGGGCCGTTGCAGGACCGGGCCGGCGAAGGTGTTGTCCACCACGACCAGCGCGCCGCGCCGGTGCGCGAGTTCCCCGACCTCGACCAGATCGGCGATCTTGAGCATCGGGTTGCTCGGGGTCTCCACCCACACCATGGCGGTCTCGGCGGCCAGCGCCCGGTCCAGCACCGTCCGATCGGTCAGATCCGCGTACTCCACCTCGATTCCGCGCCGGGACAGGGTGGCGAACAGCGCATAGGTGCCGCCGTAGACGTCGTCGGAGGACACCAGGCGGTCGCCCGGCGCCAGCAGGGAAACCGCCGCGGCCGCGGCGGCCTGCCCGCTGGAGAACACCCGGCAGAAGCTCGCGTCCTCCAACGAGGCGAGGCATTCCTCCAGGGCTTCGCGGGTCGGGTTTTCGCCACGGGAATAGAAGAAACGCGGCGGGTCCTGCGCGAACCGGTCGTAGGTGGTCGCGAGGTGCACCGGCGGGACGATGTCCCCGGTGCCCGGCGTGCTGGGATGTCCACTGTGGACAAGTTTGGTGTCGAACCGCATGGCGATCAGTCCGTGGCGGCGGGCTGATCGGCGAGGAACCGCTCGGTGGGGTGCTCCTTCGTCCAGAAGCCGGGCCGGACCGTGGCCACCACATCCCGGACGCGCTCGATCTCCCGTTCGGTGTTGTAGACGGCGAACGAGAGCCGGACCGTGCCGACGACGCCGAACGTGTCGACGAAGACGTTGGCACAGTGCACGCCGCTGCGCACCGCGACACCGTGGCGATCCAGCTGTCCGCCCACGTCATAGGGGTGGATGCCCTCGACGACGAAGGACACTATCCCGCTCGGCCGCGCCGCGGGATCACCCAGCACCCGCACCCCCGGCAGGCCGCCCAGCGCCGCCACTGCCGTGCGCACCAGGTTCCCGGTGTGCCGGTGGACCGCGTCCCAGCCGAGATGGTCGACGTAGTCGAGCGCGGCGGCCAGGCCGACCGCCCCCGCGACGTTCGGCGTGCCCGCCTCCAGCCGGGCGGGCACCGGGACGTAGGAGACCGGCTCGGCGAAGGACACCCCCTTCACCGTGCCACCACCGACTTGGTACGGCGGCAACCCGGCGAGCAGTTCCCGCCGCCCGTAGAGCACGCCGACCCCCAGCGGGCCGTAGACCTTGTGCCCGGAAAAGCAGTAGAAGTCGGCGTCCAGCGCCCGCACGTCGACCCGCTCGTGGGGCACCGCCTGCGCGCCGTCGACCACCACCGGGATCCCGGCGCCGTGCGCGGCGGCGATCAGCTCGCGGACCGGGTTGACCGTGCCGAGCACGTTGGACACGTGGGCGAGCGCGGCCAGCCGGACCCGTGGCCCGAGCGCCGCGGCGAACTCCGCCGTGCCCACCCGGCCCTCCGGCGCGACCGGCACCACGACGAGTTCGGCTCCGGTGACCTCGCAGAGCCTGCGCCAGGGCAGCATGTTCGAGTTGTGTTCCATGCCGCTGACGACCACCTGGTCGCCCGCGGAGACGACCGAGCGCCCGAAGGTGTCGGCGAGCAGGTTGATCGTCGCCGTGGTGCCCGGCGTGAACACGATCTCGTCGGTGTGCGCGGCGTTGAGGGCATCCCGCACCACCGCGCGCGCCCGCTCGTACTCCTCGGTCGCGGCCATGCTGAGCCGGTAGTAACCACGGCCGACGTTGCTGTTGACGTCGGAGTAGAAGCGGACCAGTTCGTCGATCACCGGCCGCGGCTTCTGGGTGGTGGCCGCGTTGTCCAGATAGATCAGGGGTTCGGGGCCGAAACGTCGCCGCAGAAGGGGAAAGTCCGGCCGGACGGCCTCCCCCAGCCCGCCGAGTTCTGCCGCCTTCATCAGTGAGGTCACGAGATCACCATACCTTATTGAAGTGACCTTGCCCATCGAATCGGAACAGGCCGCGGAAGGAATCCAGCAGGGATTCGGGCAGTCGCACCACCTTCTGCGGCGGGTACCGGCCTTCGCCGGCGTGCGGACCGAAGAAGAACCAACAGACCTGGGCGAGATGTTCGGTGAACAGCACGGGGTGGACGACGGCGGGATACAGGCGCAGGTGCGCGAAGGCGGCCCGGAACTCGCCGCGCGGGGAGAAGTCGTGACCGAACATCACGTGCCCGAAAATGTCGTGTACGGCACGGAAAACGTCGTTGTGGGTGAACGGGACACCGCCGGCTTCCACACTGGAGGGCGCGAGCATCGGGTGCTCCTGCGGTGCGGGCTCCGTGCCGTGCCCGGAGCTGGTCAGATATACCTGCAGGACACCGCTGTTCCGCACGGCCGCGCGCAGTTCGGCCGATCCCCGGTAGGGCTGACCGGGCCCCCGCCACGGCTCGACGGTGATGCCCGCGTCCAGAACCAGTTGGTACTGCTGGAGATTCTCCTGCTTGAACCGGTCGTACCAGCCGGAAAGCGTGCTGTCGCAAGCAAACAGCGGCGCCCGCTCGAAATGGTCGGCGACGCGACGGCAGTACGCCTCGTCCCAGTCGAGCGACCAGCGCGGTGTCGCCGCGATCGAATCCGGACCGTCCACCCCACCCGCCCCGCGACGCTCAAGGTATGCCTGCGCGAGACCGATCAACTCGGCGTCCACCCCAACCACCATATATTGTTCAAGTAAAACGGGGCAAACCCCGGAGAGGACCGAAGATGACCTTCCACGAGACGGGCACCGCCGCGCCGATCGTCCGGACACTGCCCGGTCCCGCCGCGTACATGTGCGGGCTCACCTGGGACGGCACCCTGCTGTGGCATTCGGATCAGGACGCCGGGAAGATCTTCGCCATCGATCCCGCGGACGGCACGGTCGAGCGGGAACTGGCCTGCGCGCGGGTCCGCGCCGACCTTTCCTACGACGGCGCCCAGTTGCTTCAGGTCGGCGGGCATCCCAAACGCGTCGTGCTCGTCGATCCCTCGACCGGCCGCCAGAACGGCGAAAAGCGGGTACTTCCGGCGTCCGGCAGGCTGACCGGCATCGAGCTGGCCGCGGAAGGACTCTGGATGTGTCTGCGGGAGCCCACCGTCGTGCAGTTGCGGAACTACACCACGATGGAGATCGAACGCGAATTCGCCGTCGAAGGAGACTCCCCCTCGGGGCTCACCTATGCCGACGGAATGGTGATCCACGGCGACATCGGCGACGGGCTGTTGCGCGCGACGAGCGCGCAGACCGGTGAACCGCTGGGTTCGGTCCGGGTCCCCGGCCGGCCGACCGGGCTCACCTGGGACGGCGAGTACCTGTGGTACTGCGACTTCCCGGCACGCGCCTTCCGCTGCCTACGGCTGGGCGCCCTGCTGACCCGGTAGCGGCCCACGCTGGCGGTCACCGGCCGCCTCCGGTGCCGAACAGGCCGCGCATGAGCAGCGGCCGGGCCGCCTCCTGGAAATCGAGGCCGGGGTCGAGCTCGCGAATCGTGCCCTCGATGACCAGCAGCGACAGCAGCGGGAAGATCAGGTCGGGGGCCGCGTGCACACCGAAGCGGCGTTGCAGGTCGAACATCTCGGTGGCGAAGGCGATCAGGCTGAACTCCCTGGCGGGCAGGCCATGGCTGCGCTCGACGAGCTCGGCCATTCGCACCGTGAAGCCTTCCACATCCGCGTCGCGGCCCACTCCGGCGGAACTCTCGAGCACGATCTCGGCGGCGCGGCGGCCCCGGCCGATCGACATGTTTAGGAAGAACTCGGCGAACAGTCGGCGAAGCCGGTCGGACAACCGCACGCTGAATCCCGCGTCGAGCACCACCACCTGGGCCGAAGCGGTGAAGTAGAGGTTGCCCGGATGCAGGTCGCAGTGCACGAACCCGTCCACGAACAGCATCTGGTACATCGCCGCCATTCCGGAGGCGGCGAAGCGGCGGCGCGCGGCCGGTGTGCACCGGGCAGCCGTGTCCACCGCCAGACCCGGGATGAACTCCATGACGACGCACCGCGGCCGGCACGCCTCGGGATACACCCGGGGCACCCAGACCCGCGGCACTTCGGACAGATTCTTCCGCAGCCGCCGCAGATTGTCGGCTTCACGCTCGAAGTCGAGCTGTCCCACCACGGCGTCGGCCATCGCGCCGACCACTTCTTCGACCGGAACGCCGCGGAACACCGGCAGCCGCGCCGCGAGTCCCGCGCCGCGGCGGATCAGCGCGAGATCATCGCGCATGACCCGCCCGATGCCGGGCCTGCGCAGCTTGACCGCGACCTCCTGGCCCGATGCCAGCCGGGCGCGATACACCGAGGCCACACTGCCGCTCGCGACCGGAACCGGGTCCAGCTCGGCGAAGATCTCCTCGGCCTCGGTGCCGAAGGCCTCGGCCAGCGCGGCCCGGGTCTGCGTCTCGTTCAGCGGTGTCACCGAGTCCTGAAGCGAGGACAGCTCCTCACACAGCATGCGCGGCAACACATCGCGACGCGTCCCGAGCACCTGCCCGGCCTTGACGAACGTCGGACCGAGCAGCATCAGCAGCGCCGTAAGCCGGCGACAGAGGAGCCGCTGCCCGGCGGCGCGCCCGCGGACCGCGGCGAGGACCAGTCCACTCACCAGGGCCGGCGCCAGCACCACGGCGCAGCTGAGCGTCACCTGTGCCGCCCGCACGACGAGCGCCGACCTCGAGCCCATCCGGCCTCCTTCGACTCGCCGTGTCACTTAGGAAAACGGTATCGTCTCGGCCCGGACGGGACAATCGCCCCGCACCGGCCGAAAGCAGTCAGGCCGCACCGGGCGGCCGGAAGGAGAACCGTGAACATTCCGGACGAGATCGAGCAGGAGATCGACATCGACGCACCCGTGGACGTCGTGTGGGAGTTGGTGACCGTGCCCGGCTGGTGGGTCGGCGACGCGGCGGGAACGGCGCCCCGCCCGTCCCGCGACGGGGACCTGTATGTGGTGGACGATCCGCGCTACGGGCGTTTCCCGGTGCTGGTCGAGTCCGCGGAACCACGCAAACACGTCGCCTACCGGTGGGCTTCCGCCTTCCCCGGCCAGGCGCCCGGCGACGGCACCGCCACGCTGGTCGAGTTCTGGCTGGGCGAACGGTCCGGCGGGGCCAGGGTGCGCGTGGTGGAAAGCGGTTTCGGGGCGCTGCGCGTGCCCGAGGCGGCCCGCGCGCAGGCCGTGGCGGACAACGTCGACGGCTGGCGCGAGCAGCTCGGTGCCCTCCGGACCCGTGCCGAACACGGCGACTCTTGACAGATTTGACTTCAAAAACAGTAGTATCTTGAAGTGTTCCCGGTTTCGCCGACAGGGAGGATCATCCGTGACTCACACCGTCGACGCGAGCGGGCGCGGTCTGCGCGAGGCGTCCTGGGAAGACATCCGCAAGCTCTTCGCCCTCACCCCGGGCTCGGTGCACCTGAACACCGGCACGGTCGGTGCCATGCCCTACGAAGTGCTCGACACCGTCGACAGGGTGACCAGGGAGTGGACGGGCGGGCTCATGGACGTCTACCCGCCGGGCATGTACCCGGAGCACCGGGCGGCGATCGCCCGGGCCTACGGCGTCGACCAGGACGAGATGGTGATCACCCACAACGCGACCGAAGGCGTCGCCCGGGTCATCCACGGCCTCGACCTCCACGAGGGCGATGAGGTCGTGACCACGACCCACGAGTGCTACTCGGTGCTGTCGAACTTCAACCTGCTGCACAACCGGCACCGCATCACGGTCAAGACGATCACCTTGCCCACCGGCTACGACGTGCGGGCCGAGGAGATCGTCGAGCTGTTCGCAGCGGCCATCACGCCGCGGACCCGGGTGCTCGCCTTCGCCGCCATCACCTTGTTCACCGGCACCATGCTGCCCGTCCGGCGGTTGTGCGAACTCGCCCACGCGCACGGCCTGGTCACGGTGATCGACGGTGCGCTGCTGCCCGGGATGCTCGACTGCGACCTGCGCGCGACCGGGGCGGACTTCATCTCCTGCTCCGGCTCGAAGTTCCAATGTGGACCGTTGGGCACGGGTCTGCTGTACGTGCGCAACAAGGTTCATCCGGAGCACAACCCGCTGCCGCTGCCCACCTTCTGGCCGATCATCTCCACCTGGTACCCGATGAAGGGCGCTCCGCCGCCCCGCACCAGGACGTCGGTGGAAAGCGACAACCTGGCCGACTACCTGCAGAGCGCGGGCAGCGCCAGCATCGCCCGCGGCGCTGCGCTGGCCCGGGCCTGCGCGATGTGGGACGAGATCGGCCGGGGCCGGATCGAACGGCGCATCATGGAGCTGGCCGCCTACGCGCGTGACCGCCTCGCCGCTTCGTTCGGCACGGACCGGATGTACTCGCCCGGCGCGGATGTGCGGCTCGCCTCGCCGCTGATCGCGTTCCACCCCTTCCGTCGTCCCGAAGACGCCTGGAACGTCAAGAAGTTCCACGCCTTCGTCGGCCGGTTGGAGGCCGAGCACCGGATCTGGATCCGCTGGACGGAGTTCGACGTCGCCGGGTCGCCGCACCAGCACTATGCCGCGCGGATGACCACCCACATCTTCAACAGCCACGAGGAGATCGACCGCGCGATCGGCATCATGGTGCGGCTCGCCGACGAGATGTCGTGACCATTCGCCACCGACGGAGGTCAGCAGCAGATGAACGACAGTCGGCGCCGGGATGGGCTTCTGCGGCTGTACGGTCCGGGCGAACTCGACCAGCTGGACCCGGTCGGTGCGCCCCGCGCTCCGGGTGATCAGCTCCTGCGGCTGTGCACCCGCCAGTTGTTCAGCTACCGGGCGGACGACCTGCGGGGCTGGCAGTCGGTGGCGCCGGTGCCCGATCTGGCGGCCGCCATCCCGTCCATCTACAACGCGGGGGTCGGCGCCAGCTATACGAGTTACGTGGTGCAGCTGCGCCCGGGCGTGCTCTGGGACACCGCACCGCCGCGACCGGTCACCGCGCACGACGTGGTCCGCGGGCTCAAACGCCTGGGTAACCCGTTCCGTCCGCCGCGCGTGTTGCCGTACTTCACCGGCACGATCAGGGGAATGGCCGAGTTCCACGACGGTTTTCGCTCCGCCTTCGCCGGCCACGACCCGAGCGCGGCCGCCCTGGCCGAGTACCAGAACACGCACGAAATCGCGGGAATCCTCGTGCTCGACGACGAAACGCTGGTGTTCGAGCTGATCCGCCCGTCTCTCGAAATCCTGGACATCCTGGCTCTGCCGTGCGCCTCCCCCGCGCCGGTCGAGTACGACGCGTTCCTCCCGGACAGTCCCGAGCTTCGGCGCAACATCAGGTCCCTGGGCCCTTACCGGCCGCGTCCCGGTTCGTCGGACGGGCACCTCGTGCTGGAGCACAATCCGGTGTGGCGCCAGGATCTCGACCCGGTCCGGCACCGGAATCTCGCTGCGCTGGAAGTGACCCGGGAACCGGTGAGCGCGCAGGAGGTGGCCGAGAAGATCCGCGCCGGTGAGGCGGATCTGCCGTGGGGCGTCCCGCTTTCCTCCGCGACCCCGCACGACCCCGCCGATCTCGGGTTCACCCTGGATTATCTTGTCTTCAACACGCGGAGTCCCGGCGCCGGTGGCGCGCTGGGCAAAGTGAAGGTGCGCCAGGCGATCGCGTACGCGATCGACAAGGCGGCGGTCGCGGAGGTCGTCGCCGCTTCGGGCACCGGGGCGGCGATCCGGCCGGCGACCTCGATCGTCCCGCCGGGCAACGACGCGCACCAGCCGCTCGACGTCACGCCGACCCGGGGCCACCGTGGTGACGCGGCGCGGAGCCGGGCGCTGCTCGCCGAGGCCGGCTATCCGGACGGGCTGACGGTGACCGCGATCGCGCCGGCGACCGATGTCGGCCGGCGAATCGCGCAGGCCTGCGCCGCCGGCCTTGCCGAGGCCGGCATCACGGTCCAAATCACCGCGCTCGACCAGCGCGCGTACCGGAGTCTTTTGCAGGATCCCGAGCACGCCGAGACGGGCGAATGGGACATCGCGACGGCTTCCTGGGCGGCGGGCTGGCGGTACCGCAACGGGCGTGCCTTCCTCGAACC
>DASSAD010000270.1:0-14983 GCA_035685725.1 Amycolatopsis sp.
CGCTTGCGGCCACCGGCACGCCGGGCGTGCTCGACATACTGCGCGAGGGCGTCGCGCAACTCTTCGGCATTTTCGCTGGAGAGATCGATCTGGTAGCTGATGCCGTCCAATCCGAACTCAACGGTCTCGTCCGCCTCAGAACCGTCGAGGTCGTCGACGAGGGACACCAGGACCTTCTGTGCCATCTGTTTCCTCCTGTTTAACGCTAGTCAGAATGTTCAGCAGGGCAGGCGCCCCGGTCAGAAGCCATTGACTACGGACATTAATACCCGTAATCGCGGCTCAGTGCAAATCCTAACTATTGCGGACGCACCAGCGGGAAGAGGATCGTCTCACGGATACCCAGCCCGGTCAGTGCCATGAGCAACCGATCGATCCCCATTCCGACCCCGCCGGAAGGTGGCATTCCGTACTCCAGGGCCCTCAGGAAATCCTCATCCAGTCGCATGGCTTCGCTATCTCCGGCCGCGGCCAAACGCGCCTGCTCGACGAGCCTTTCCCGCTCGACCACCGGGTCGACCAGCTCGGAGTAACCCGTGGCCAGCTCAAATCCGCGAACGTAGAGGTCCCACTTCTCGGCCACGCCGGGCTCGCTGCGATGCTGCCGGGTCAATGGCGAGGTCTCGACCGGGAAATCACGGACGAATGTCGGTTCCCGCAGGTGGTCGCCGACCAGATGCTCCCACAGTTCTTCGACGAGCTTGCCGTGCCCCAGTTTCGGGTCGACCGGCAGGCCGTGCACTTCGGCGAACCAGCGCAGCTTCTCCACCGATGTCGCCGGCGTCACTTCCTCGCCCAGCGCCTCGGACAGCGACCCGTACATGGTGATCGAGCGCCATTCACCCGATAGGTCATAGGGCGTGCCGTCGCTGAGCGTCACTTCGGTACCGCCGAAGACCGCTTCGGCGGCTTCCTGGATCAGCTCCCGGGTCAGGACCGCGTTGGTGTCATATGTCGCATACGCCTCATAGAACTCCAACATGGCGAATTCTGGCGAATGCGTTGAGTCACTGCCCTCGTTGCGGAAGTTCCGGTTGATCTCGAAGACCTTCTCGATCCCGCCGACGACGCAGCGCTTGAGGTAGAGCTCCGGCGCGATGCGCAGATAGAGGTCGATGTCAAAGGCATTGGAGTGGGTCAGGAAGGGACGGGCCGCGGCGCCGCCGTGCAGCGTCTGCAGCATCGGCGTTTCCACCTCGGTGAATGCCCGCCGGTGAAACGAGTCGCGCAGGGAGCGCACCACCGCCGCGCGGGTGCGCACCACGTCCCTCGCCTTCGGACGCAGAATGAGATCGACGTAACGCTGGCGGACCCGGGTTTCCTCGGCGAGCTCCTTGTGCGCGACGGGCAGCGGACGGAGCGCTTTCGCCGCGAATCGCCAACCGTCGGCCAGCACGGAAAGCTCGCCCCGCTTCGAGGTGATCACCTCGCCGTGCACGAAAACGTGGTCACCGAGATCGACATCCGATTTCCACGCGGCCAGCGACTCCGCGCCGACACCGGCCAGGCTGATCATCGCCTGCAACTCGGTGCCGTCACCTTCGCGCAGGGTGGCGAAACAGAGTTTGCCGGTGTTGCGCACGAACATCACCCGGCCGGTCACGCCGACGATCTCGCCGGTGGCGGTGTCCGCGGGCAGCTCGGAATGGGCCGACCTGATCTCGGCCAGGGTATGCGTCCGCGGCACTTCGACCGGATAGGCTTCCCCGCCCTCGGCGATTATCCGGTCACGCTTGGCCCGACGGACCCGCAACTGTTCTGGCAGGTCGTCGTCGGGCACTGGGCGCTCGGAAGCGGGGGAATCGGTCATGCGCATAGGGTACGAAGCCAGCGATTCGCTAGGCCAACCGGATTACCTTTCGGCGCGGTCCGGAGTAGCTCGCGCGGCGTACCGCGACATCGGGCCGGACATTGCGGTCCCGGGCGGGCGAGCCGGATGTCCCGGACCGGGCCACCGGCCGGCCGCCGATCATGCGTTCGCCCAGGAAATCGTCACCCAAAATATGATTGCGACGTGACCGAACCCACTGCTGAACACGAACTCTGGTCCCGCCGCTCCCGCTCGTTCGGCGCCGAGGCCACCGCCTATGCCCGGCACCGGCCCGACTACCCCGTCGAGGCGATCCGCTGGGGCCTTCCCCCGGGTGCCGAGCACGTACTCGATCTCGGCGCGGGAACCGGAAAGCTGACCGAGGGCCTGGTCGGGCTCGGCCTGCGGGTGACCGCCGTCGAACCGGACGAGGGCATGCGCGCGGAACTGGCCCGCCGGTTCCCTCAGGTGCACGCCCTCGACGGAGTAGCCGAACGGATACCGCTGGGAGACGGCGAGGTGGATGCCGTGCTCGTCGGGCAGGCGTTCCACTGGTTCGACGTCGATCCGGCGCTCACCGAGATCGCGCGGGTGCTCAAGCCGCACGGTACGGTCACGGCCCTGTGGAACCACGCCGACCATTCCGTGCCGTGGGTGAGCGCGTTCGAGGAAATAGCGCGAAACAGCGTGAGCACCAGCTCGACGGGCCGGCCGTTCGCGGGCTTGCCCGAGCACGCCGACTTCACGCCCTTCGTGCGGGAACAGTTCGCGCACGGGCACCGCCGCACCGCGCAGACCCTGGTGGACACGGTGTCCACGCACTCGCACATGCTGGTGGCCTCCGACCGCGAACGCGACCTCACGCTGGAGCGCCTCCGCGAATTCCTGGCCACGACCCCGGAGACGGCCGACGGCGAGTTCACCTACCCGCTGGTGACCATCGCGATCAGCGCCGCCCGCCGGTGAACCCGCCGGGTCCGGCGCGCGACCGGCGCCGGACCCCGTGGATCAGCGGCTCTGCCGCTCGTAGACGAGCCGCAGCCCGAGCAGGGTCAGTTCGGGGACATGCTCGGTGATGGTCTCGGATTCGCCGATCACGAGCGGGGCCAGCCCACCGGTCGCGAGCACGGCGACCGGGCCGGCCCCCGCGGACGAGAGTTCCTTGACGATCCGCCGCACCAGACCGTCCACCTGGCCGGCGAAACCGTAGAGAATGCCGGACTGGAGGCATTCCACGGTGTTCTTGCCGATCACCGAACGCGGCGGCGCGAGCTCGACCTTGCGCAGCGCCGCGGCCCGTTCGGCGAGCGCGTCGACGGAGATTTCGATCCCCGGCGCGAAGGCGCCACCCAGGAACTCGCCGCGCGCCGATACCGCGTCCACGTTCGTCGACGTGCCGAAGTCCACCACCACACAGGCGCTGTGGTGCAGGTGATAGGCGGCCAGGGTGTTCGCCAGCCGGTCGCCGCCGACCTCCTTGGGGTTGTCCACCAGCAGCGGCACACCCGTGCGCACGCCCGGCTCGACCACGACCTTCGGCACCCTCGGGTAGTACCGGGCGAGCATGACCCGCAGCTCGCGCAGCAACGCGGGCACCGTCGACAGCGCGCTGATCCCGGTCACCGCGTCCGCTCGCGCGCCAAGCAGGCCGCGCATGGTGAGGGCCAGCTCGTCGGCCGTCATCTGCGCGTCGGTGCGCATCCGCCAGTCGCCGACGAGATCGCTGCCGGAATACAGGCCCAGCACGATGTTGGTGTTGCCGACATCGATGGTTAGCAGCAAGGGGAGTTCATTTCCTCAGGCAGTGGACTCGATGGACTCGATGGACTCGATGGACTCGGTGGGCTGGGTGGACTCGGTGGGCGGGATTCAGCTCTCCGTGTGCAGCAAGGCGTCGAGCCGCGCGGCGTCGACCGTCTCGGCCACCGGGAAGGCGCTTTCCCCGTCCGGAGCGGCTTTCCCGGCGCCGCTGACCAGGCCGGAGCCCTCCGGTGCGGCCGCGGCGTCGGTGCCGGTGTGGGCGACGCGGTTGTCACCGTCCACGAAGACGATCCGCGGCCGGTAGACGGCGGCCTCGGCGGATTCCAGCTGCCCGTAGGAGATCAGGATGACCAGGTCACCGGGGTGCACGAGATGGGCGGCCGCACCGTTGATCCCGATCACGCCGCTGTCGCGCTCGCCCGCGATCGCGTAGGTCTCCAGCCGCGCCCCGTTCGTGACGTCCACAATGGACACCTGCTCGCCGGGCAGCAGGTCCGCCGCCGCCATCAGCGTCTCGTCGATCGTCACCGACCCGACGTAGTGCAGGTTCGCCTGGGTGACGGTCGCGCGATGGATCTTCGACTTGAGCATCGTGCGTAACATGTGTTCCCTCTCATTCCCCTGCTGCGCCGAGGAGGACGCCGATGTTGTCGATCAGCCGGGTACTCCCCACCCGGGCGGCGATCAGCAACCGTGCCTCCCCGTCGACGGGCGCGGGACCGAGATCGGTTCCGCGCAGCTCCAGATAGTCCACCTCGACCGCCGGCCGGGCGGCCAGAGTCTCCCGCGCGGCGGCCAGCACCGCCGCGGCGCCCCGCGGCCCGGCGTGGGCCCCGGCGGTGAGCGCCGCGGACAGCACCGTGGCGTCGGACCGCTCGGCCTCGGAGAGATAGACGTTGCGCGACGACAACGCGAGACCATCGGCTTCCCGTACCGTCGGCACCCCGATCACCCGCACCGGAACGTTGAGGTCCCGCACCATCCGGCGGATCAGCACGAGCTGCTGGTAGTCCTTCTCGCCGAAGAACGCGTAATCCGGGCGGACGATGTTGAACAGCTTCAGCACGACGGTGAGGACTCCGGCGAAGTGCCCGGGGCGGGTCGCGCCCTCCAACTCGTCGCCCAGCGGCCCGGGGTGGACCGTCACCGCGCGGTCCGCCGCATACAGATCGCCCGCCTTGGGCACGAAGGCGATCTCGGCGCCGGCCGTGGTGAGCTTGTCCAGGTCCGTCTCCAGCGGCCGCGGGTAGGCCTCGAAATCCTCCCCCTGGCCGAACTGCAGGGGATTGACGAAGATCGAAGCGGCGACGACCGTGTTCGGCAGCCGCTTCGCCCGGCGCAGGAGCTCACGGTGGCCGGCGTGCAGGGCACCCATGGTGGGCACGAGCGCCACCTTCCGGCCCACCGAGCTCAGCGCGCTCGTGACGCGGCCGACCTCGTCGGCGGTCTGGAACGTGTTCAGCCGTCCGCGGCTGAATCCGGGTGTCGTCACTGATCTTCCTCAAGCAGTTCGGTCATCTCGGCCGCCGCCGCCGGATCGAGCAGACCCGCGGTGGTGGCCCGCGAGACCGTGCGGTTCGCCAGCGCGGCGTAGCACGGTTCGATGTCGGGGGCCCGATCGCCGAGGACGGTCAGGTGGTCGCGGACCGTCCCCACGTCTCCGCGCGCCACCGGTCCGGTGAGCGCCCGGTCCCCGTGCCGCAGCGCGTTGTCCAGCGCGGCGGACAGCAACGGTCCGAGCATCCGCTCCGCGTTCGCGATTCCCGACCCGCGAAGAAGATCCAGACAGTCGTTGACGAGCGTAACGAGGTGGTTCGCACCGTGCGCGAGCGCCGCGTGATACAGCTGGCGCGCCGCCTCCGGCACCCGGACCGGCTCGGCGCCCATCTCCATCGTAAGCGCCTCACCGACATTCCAGGCGGCCTCGTCCTCCGGCCCGGCGGTGACCCCCACGCTGCACGCGGCCATCCGCTGCAGGTCCTCCTCGCGCCCGGTGAAGGTCATGACCGGATGCACCGCCACCGCCAGCGCTCCCGCTACGGCGGCCGGGCGCAGTACGCCGACCCCGTGCGCGCCCGAGGTGTGCATGACGATCTGACCGGGACGCCACACCCCGGTGGCCGCGAGCCCGCGCACGAGCCCGGCCAGTGCGTCGTCGGGAACGGCCAGCAGCACCAGATCGGCACCGGCGACGACCTCGTCCGGCGGCAACAGCGGGACACCGGGCAGCAACCGTTCGGCCCGGTCGTGCGACTGCTTCGAAATTCCGGAGGCCGCGACGACGGTGTGCCCGGCACGGGCCAGCGCCGCCCCGACCACACTGCCCACCCGGCCCGCGGACACCACGCCGACGGCAAGGCGCGCCGGGCGAGTCATGGCGTTCCCCTCTGGACGCTCACGGCAAACTCCTCCGCTCGTTCCAGTCCCGCTCTTGAGTCGCGGGTACCGGACGACGCGGCGAGATTAGCTCGCTGCCCGAGGAGCCGGTGGGCCGAGGTGACCAGCTTCACCCGACCCGGGTCATCCGGTGCCGGGTGCCTCACCGGCCAATCTGACCGCTTCTGTCCGGGCGTCGCGCAGCATCGCCAGCAGTTCCCGTTCCCGTTCCAGGTACCCGGCGCGTTCCGGGTGGCGCTTGAGGAACGCCAGTTCGGTCACGCTGGCCTGGTAGGTGCCGACGGCCTTCGCCGCGCGTCGCCCGGACTGTCGGCGAGCCAGTCGTCGCCATCTGCGCCGGCCGGGCAGGCTGATCAGCAGTTCGACCTCGGCCGGCGCGATCCAGCACGCGCGGACCATCCCCGGCATCGCGGCCGCGATGGTCCGCTGCTCCCGGCGGCGCTGTAGCAGCACCAGCAGCGTCACGGCGATGAACATCGGCACCATGATGAGGAAGTACACATTGAGGAAGGCGTTCGCACCACCGAGCGTGGCCGCGCCGTTCCACAACGCGTGCAACAAGACCGCACCGAGATAACCGGCCAGCGGCGCGAGAATCTTGATGCCGCGCTTGCTCGCGCGCGACGCGATGCCGAGACCGACACCGGTGAGCGCGGCGAACAACGGGTGCGTGAAGGGCGAAAGCACGCCGCGCAGCACGAAAGCGGCGATCACGCCGCTGCTCGTGCCGGTCCCGAAACCGTGCTCGGCGAAGGCCCGGCCGAAGTAGTAGATGTTTTCGGTGAAGGCGAATCCCGCCGCGGTGAATCCCGCGTAGACGATCCCGTCGACGACGCCGTCGAACTCGTCCGCTCGGCGGAGTAGCACGGCGAGCACGAACGAACCCTTCGCGGCCTCCTCGACCAGCGGCGCGGACACCAGCGCGGTGACCTTGCCGCCGTTTCCGACGCCGAGCAACTGGTCTCCCACCGCTTCGGCGGTGTCGTTGATCAGCAGCGCGATGATGGCGGCGATGCAGGCGCCCCAGGCGAAGGCGAGCAGCAACAGTCTGGCCGGTTCCGGTTCCCATCGGTCGATCCAGAGGAACACGGCCACCACCACGACGACCGGCACCAGCGCGGCTGCCATGCCCACGGCGACCGCCACGAAGCCGACCCGGACGGTGGCGAGCGCGAGCAGGGACAGCCCGCAGATCGCGAGCACGATGAGTCCGAACACGGGCAGCAGTACGGTAATCCTGCGTGATGCCGTCACACCTTGGGACTCTACGGTGAGTTGTTCACCGCAACTGTGTCATCTGCCGCAGTTCCCCGCGCTCGGCCGCACTCGCGTGGTCAGTCCTCGGCGCGGCGACGGCGGCGCGGGGCCGCCGCGTCGGAACCGTGGGCCGCGAGCAGTTCGGTCACCGACCGGCCCGCGGAATGGGAACCGGCGTCGCCGGCTTCTCCCGTCGCAGCACCGAATCCGCCGGCGGCGGGTTCGGGGACCGGTTCGAGTTCGGGTCGTGAATGCCCGGCCCGACGCCGGCCGTTGTCCGCTGCCGCGGGTTGCATCCAGGCCGGGGCGGAACCCTCGGCACGCCGCCTGCGGCCACCGGCTTCGGCCGCCGCCGACTGCTCCGGTTGCTGCTGCGGGGTTTCCTCGTCCGCGGCCCGTCGACGGCGGCCACCCGGCCGCGCCTGTTGGGCAAGCTGCCGCGCGTCTTCCGGCAACGTCTGCTTCTCCGCCGACGGATCGTTCTTCTGCGGCGCCGCGGGTACCTCCGGCTCCCGCCTGTTCACGGCCATCGGCTGCTTGCGCCCGGCGTCCGCCGCGGGATTCGGCGCCTCGGCCGGAACGTTCTGCCCGGCCGCGGCACGGCTTTCGACCGCGCTGACCGGCTTGGCGTTCGCTGTCCTCTTGCGACCCAGCGGACGGACCGGCTCGACGGGTTTACGCACGAGGGTGCTCTCACGTGGGTCGTTGCCCGCGCTGGTGCCACCGGCCGCGGGCGCTTCCCGCACCGGGAAGGCCGCGGAGATGTCGCTCGCCGGGCGGCTCCGGGCGGCCGGGTCCGCCTCTGCGGCCCAGTTCGGATCCAGCGCCTTCGCCAACTGAGTCGGCTGCTCCGCGGGATCCGCTTTGCCCGGCTCGGGCTTCGCGGGCGCCGGCGGGTTCATGGCCGGACGGCTGGTTTCCGCCCGGCCGAGCGCCGGACGCATCAATTCGGTCGGCGTCGGCGTCGGCGCCGGTGCCGGCGTCGGTGCCGGTGGCTGCTTCGCCACGGCGGGCCGCTGGATCCGGGTCTGCTCACGCGCGTCGGCGGCACTCTTCGCGACGGCGGCACCGCGGGCCTGGCGCACCGAGATCGGCTCGCCCTTGGCCACTCGGCGCGGCGGCAGATCCAGCGAGCGCTCGGGTCGGCGCGGTTCGGGCGCGGCGGTTCGTCCACCGGGCCGGGCCGGCTGCTTCTCCCGAACCCGTTCGATCAGTTCGGTGGGCCGGTCGACCAGGTCGGACTTCTTCGCGGCGGTGAGCGCCGGGCGGCTGGTACTGGCGGGAGATTCCACCAGCTTCTGTTCCTCCCGCAGCGCCCGCATCCGGGTGGCCTGCGCGGTCAGCGAAAGCCGTTCCAGCAGGACCTCTCCGCCGAACAACGACTGCAGGTTGTCCCGAAGAGCGCCGATCTCCGCGCGCAGCGCCTCGAGTTGGGCGCGCGAATCGTCCTCCGCGCGCTGCCGGACCTCGGCCTCGATCTCCAGCTCGTACTCGCGGCGGGCGGCGATCTCGCGCTCCAGTTCGAGCTCGTAGACCTCCTGCGCCTGAGCCACGGTCTCTTCCGTACTCGTCGCCTGCTTGCGGTAACGCACCGCGACAAACGCCCCGACAAGTGCGGCCCACAGTGCCGCGACGATGCCGAGCCGGAGGTAACGGATGTCGTCCGCCAGCACGAGCGCGACCGTCGCCCCCACCGCGAGGGCCACACCGACCACAAACCACGGCCCGCCCCAGGAGCGGCCGCGCGAGTCGTCACCCACGCCATTCATGACCAACACCGTACCTGCTAGTTATCCGTCTGAGATCTACTCGGTACTTCGAGCGGTCGATTCCCAGCGTTAACCGGTCGTGTGATCATCGCGATCCCGATCATCCCGGTCCGGTGCCCGACAGCAGTGCTCCAGCCACAGAGCGACCCCCAGCAACAGCACCGCACACCCCGCGCCGACCGCCGCGCTGCGCACGTCTCCCGCCACCGCGGTCACCTCGCCCAGGCTCGGGACCAGCGCCGCAAGCACGCCGAGCCACCCGCCGAGCATCAGTGCACCGAGCAGAGAGGACGCCTTGGCGAGCACCACGGCGCGGGCCACGCCGATCGAACCGGCGAGCCGTCCGTCGCGGATCCGCGCGCGAATCGAAATCGCCAGTGCGATTTCGATCACGGCGAGACCGAAGAGCGAGATTCCGGACAGCGTCGGCAGGCGTGGCAACGAGCCGTAAGCGAACTTAAACGCGGAGTAAGCCAGCACCAGGCCGATCAGACCTGCCACCACGAGTTCTCGCGGCCGGGTGAAGTGCATACGGCAACGGTAGCCAACTCCGCCCGGATCATGGCGAGGCCGCGCGGATTGCGGCCGGGCCTCGCCTTCGCCGGGAGAAAATGCCAGCCTTGACTCTCCAGTGACTGGAAGGTTCAGGATGGGTTTCGTGGGCAGGACGTTCACCATCGGGGAACTGGCGCGGCGTACCGGGTTACCGGTCAAGACCATCCGGTTCTACTCCGACGAGGGACTGCTCCCGCCGACCGACCGCACGCGATCCGGCTACCGGCTCTACGACGTCCGCGCCATGGCACGGCTGGAGCTGATCAAGACGCTGCGCGAACTCGGGCTGGGGCTCGGCGACGTGTCGCGCGTCCTGGCCAGCGAGGCGACCGTGCCGCAACTCGCGGCGCGGCACGTCGAGGCACTCGACGAGCAGATCCGCCGACTGCGGCTGCGCCGCGCGGTGCTGCGAGCGGTCGTGAAACGCGAATCCGAACCGGAGGAAGTGAACCTGATGAACAAGCTGGCTTCGATGTCCGACGAGGAACGGGCTCGGCTGCTCGACGAGTTCTGGACCGAGATGACCGACGGGCTCACCGTGGACGCGGAGTTCTACGCGCGGATGCGGTCGGCGAAACCGAAACTGCCCGATGATCCCACGCCGGAACAGGTCGAGGCGTGGGTCGAGTTCGCCGAGCTCATCTCCGATCCCGGCTTCCGGCGGCTGATCCGGGGCATGAGCGAGCGCCATGCGCGGGCGGTGGAGTCCGGCGAGGACATTTCGCCGGTTCCGCAGGAGCACTGGCGCGGCTGGGTCGAGCGCGCCCAGGAGTGCCTCAACTCCGGTCTCACCCCGGATTCCGCCGAAGGGCGCTGGTTCGGAGGCGAACTGGCCCGCGCTTCGGCGGGGCGGGGCCGCGACGGCGACGATCCCGGATTCCGCGTCGAGCTCGCGGACCGGATCGCTTCGGGCGGAGACACGCGGGCGGAGCGCTACTGGCAGCTGATCGGCATCATGAACGGCTGGCCACCCATCCCCACCCAGCAGCCCGCCGTCAACTGGCTCGTCGCCGCGCTACGCGCCTCGGCCACCCAAGTCAACCCCGAATCCCCGGCGTAGTGGAGGAAGGGATGTTTACTACGGATAGTCCGTAGCAAACACCCCTTCCTCCCGAACAAAGCCGGGGGAACGACGTATGACGGGACCGTTCGTGCGGCGCGGATGGCTGCGATCAGCGCCGATCAGGAGCCGATCAAGAGCCGAGCAGTGCCGATCGGAGCCGATCAGAGCCGATCAGAGCGGTAGGTCGGGGCGGCGGCGGACACCGGCGCGATCCGCCGCAGGGAGCGCCGCCAACAGGTCGCGGATCAGGCCGTGCGCGGGCAACTCGGCATCGGGCGCGATCTCCAGCCACGGGATGAGGACGCTGGCGCGGTCCGGCGTGCCAGGATGCGGGAGCACCAGCTCCGGATCGTCGGACAGCACGCCATCGACGGTGACCACGTCCACGTCGAGGGTGCGCGGGCCCCAGCGGCGCTCGCGCACCCGCCCCGCCGCGCGCTCCAGTTCCTGACCGGCACGCAGCCACGCCCAGTGGTCGCGCGCCGGATCATCCACGATGCACACCGCGTTGAGGAAGTCCGGCTGGTCCGCCACGCCCCACGGCTTCGTCTCGTAGACGCTGGAAACCGCGACCACGGCGGCACCGAGCCCGTCGATCACCGACTTCAGGAAACCCAGCCGGTCGCCCAGGTTCGAGCCCAGCGACAGCACCGCACGGCTCACCGCTGCCGCCGGACGGTCACCGCGACATCGTCGAAGGTGAGCGGAATCGGGGCCGAAGGCTTGTGCACGGTCACTTCCACGGCGCGCAGCCGCGAATCGAGCAGCACCTGATCGGCGATCCGGCCCGCCACGCTTTCGATCAGGTCGTAGGGCACTCCGCCCACGATGCCCGCGGCCAGTTCCGCCAGTTCGCCGTAGTGCAAGGTCTGCGCCAGGTCGTCCGTCGCGGCGGCCGCGGTGAGATCCAGCCACACGGTGATGTCGACGACGAACTCCTGCCCGTCCCGTTTCTCGTGCTCGAAAACGCCGTGCCGCCCGAACACACGCAAGCCGGTCAGCGTGATCCGATCGCCGGTCACCGGATCCGCCCGCCGCGCCACGGGAACCGCTGCTCACTCATGGCCACGCTGCCAGGCCGCGACAACGGCCACGGCGTCGAGCGAGGCACCGACCGAATGCACCCGCACGCCCCAGGCGCCGGCCGCCGCCGCGAGCGTCGAGATCGCCACGGTCGCGTCCTCGCGACCCGACGGTGGCCGCGGCGCATCGTCGGCACCGCTGAGCAGACGGCCCAGAAATCGCTTTCTCGACGCACCGACCAGCACCGGAAAACCCAGCTCCACCAAGGAGTCCAGGTGATGCAGCAAAGCCCAGTCGTGCTCGGCCCGCTTCGCGAAGCCGAGCCCCGGGTCGATCACGATGTGCTCCGCGGCCACCCCGGCGGACAGCGCGGCGTCCACCCGCGCGGACAGCTCGGCGCGCACTTCCGCGACCACATCCTGGTAGTTCGCCAGGGAGTTCATGTCCTTGCTGTGCCCGCGCCAGTGCATCAGCACCCACGGCGCACCGGCCCCGGCGGCCACCTTCGCCATCCCGGGATCGGCCAGCCCGCCGGAGACGTCGTTGATGATCCGCGCGCCCGCGTCCAGTGCCGCTTCGGCGACCACGGCCCGCGTGGTGTCCACGGACAGTCGGAGACCGTCGGCGGACAGGGCCCTGATCACCGGCAGCACCCGGGCGATCTCGGTCTCGGGATCCACCCTGGCCGCACCGGGCCGGGTCGATTCGCCACCCACGTCGATGATGTCGGCTCCCCGAGCCCATATCTCGTGCGCGTGCGCGAGCGCCGCGGCCATGTCGACATACCGGCCACCGTCGGAGAAGGAGTCGGGAGTGACATTCAGGACACCGACGACGACGCAGCGGCCGGGGGCGGGCAGGTCGCTGCTCACCGGCGTCCCTTGATCAGATCGAGTGCCTCCGCGCGGGAGGACGCCGACGTCTGGAGCAACCCACGTACCGCGGACGTCGTGGTGCGGGCGCCGGGTTTGCGAACCCCGCGCATCGCCATGCACAGATGCTCCGCTTCCACCACGACGATCACTCCGCGCGGCTCCAGCCTGCGGTTCACCGCGTCCGCGATCTGTGAGGTGAGCCGTTCCTGCACCTGGGGCCGCCGGGCGTAGAGGTCGACCAGCCGGGCCAGCTTCGACAGCCCGGTGACCCTCCCGTGCGCGTCAGGGATGTACCCGACATGCGCCACCCCGTGGAAGGGAACGAGGTGGTGCTCGCAGACCGAGTACAACGGGATGTCGGTGACCAGCACCAATTCCTCGTGCGCCTCTTCGAAGGTGCGATCGAGAACCGTGTCCGGATCGATGTACAGCCCCGCGAACATCTCCTGATACGCGCGGGCGACCCGGGCCGGAGTCTCCTGGAGACCCATCCGGTCCGGGTCCTCGCCAACCGCCAGCAGCAGCTCACGAACGGCTTTCTCCGCTCGCGCCTGATCGAACACCGGACCCTCGAAAGGATTCGGCTCACTGCCGTCGATCTTGACCGTCCTGCTCGTCCGGATCGTGCGGGGACTGACCACCGCCGTCCCCTGGCCGCCATTCGTCGCTCGGCCGCCAGCCCTGCGTACCACCGGGCTGGGTCGCCGGCTTCCACCCGGGAGGAGCACCGTAGTTGGGCGGGCCCGACTGGCCGCTGCCGTTGCTCGGCGGCCACTGGCCCGTGCCGTTCGGCCCGTAAGGCCGGCCGCCGTTGGGCTGGTATGGGCCGCTGGGCGGCGCATAGGGGTTGGCCGGCGACTCGGGCTGACCGTAGGGCGGGCCACCGGGCAGGTCCGCTCCGCCGGAGGCGCTGCCCACCGGGGTCGGCACCGGACGCGGCGCCTCCTTCTCCTGCGGCGGCCACGGCTCGCCGCGCTCCATCGCCAGCTCGCCCGGGGTCTTGATCGGCGGCTTGTCCGACGGGGTCCGCTCACCGAACTCGTTGAACACGGTGATGTGCGGCCGCTTCTCCACCGTGGCGAAGATCCGCTCCAGGTCCTTGCGCTGCAGGGTTTCCTTCTCCAGCAGCTCGAAGACGAGATCGTCCAGCACGTCGCGGTAGGTGTTGAGCACCTCCCACGCCTCGGTGTGCGCGGTCTCGATCAGCTTGCGGACCTCTTCGTCGATCTCGTGCGCCACTTCCAGCGAGTAGTCCGGCTGGCGGCCCGCCGAGCGACCGAGGAACGGGTCGCCCTGGTCCTGGCCGTACTTCACGGCACCGAGCCGTGCGCTCATGCCGTACTCGGTCACCATCGCCTTGGCGATCTTGGTGGCCTGCTCGATGTCCGAGGAGGCACCGGTGGTCGGCTCGTGGAAGACGAGTTCCTCGGCGGTGCGCCCGCCGAGCGCGAACACCAGCCGCGCGATCATCTCCGAACGGGTCATCAACTGCTTGTCGTCCTCGGGCACGACGAGCGCGTGCCCACCGGTCCGCCCGCGCGGCAGGATGGTCAGCTTGTACACCGGCTCCAGGTCCGGCATCGCCCACGCGGCAAGCGCGTGCCCGCCCTCGTGGTAGGCCGTGATCTTCTTCTCCTTCTCGGAGATGATCCGGCTCTTGCGCGCCGGGCCGCCGATCACGCGGTCCACCGACTCCTCGAGGGCGACATCGTCGATCACATGTCCGCCCTGGCGGGCGGTGAGCAGCGCCGCCTCGTTGATCACGTTGGCCAGATCGGCACCGGACATGCCCACGGTGCGCTTGGCCAGCGCGTCCAGATCGACGCCCTGCGCCAGCGGCTTGCCCTTCGAGTGCACCTGCAGGATCGCCCGGCGGCCGCGCAGGTCCGGCGCGGACACCGGGATCTGCCGGTCGAACCGGCCGGGGCGCAGCAGCGCGGGGTCGAGGATGTCGGGCCGGTTGGTCGCGGCGATCAGGATGATCCCGCCCCGCGAGTCGAACCCGTCCATCTCCACCAGCAGCTGGTTCAGCGTCTGCTCACGCTCGTCGTGCCCACCACCGAGCCCGGCGCCACGCTGACGGCCGACCGCGTCGATCTCGTCGACGAAGATGATGCACGGCGCGTTCTGCTTGGCCTGCTCGAACAGGTCACGCACCCGGGAGGCACCGACACCGACGAACATCTCGACGAAGTCCGAACCGGAGATCGTGTAGAACGGCACCCCGGCCTCACCGGCCACGGCGCGGGCCAGCAGCGTCTTACCGGTACCGGGCGGCCCGTAGAGCAGCACGCCCTTCGGGATCTTCGCGCCGAGCGCCTGGTAGCGCGCAGGGTTCTGCAGGAAGTCCTTGATCTCGTACAGCTCTTCGACGGCCTCGTCCGCGCCCGCGACATCACCGAAGGTGGTCTTGGGCATGTCCTTGTTGAGCTGCTTCGCCTTGGACTTGCCGAAGTTGAGCACCCGGTTGCCG
>DASSAD010000271.1:0-2873 GCA_035685725.1 Amycolatopsis sp.
GCCGGACAGCCGCGTCGTCTGGAAGAACCCGGACCAGCCCGACGAGCCCTTCGCGCTGGGGAAGACGAGGATCTTGCCGGTGAAGCACACCCCGTACAGCTCATGCCGGGGTTCGATGATCACGCCACGGGCTGGGTCAATACCGCCCCAGCCGGAGATCGGCTCGTGCGACACGAGGGCCTCGCCCGCGATCTTGCCGGGGACGACCGTCCTCCCGTGAAGGATGATGCTGTCGTTCATCAGCGCAGCCCTCCAGCCCAGCGTCCGGTAACGGCCGCGGCGATGCATTCTTCGAGCGTCCCGAACCATGCCTCGATGCCGAGGATCGCGGGCAGGTAGTGCGCTTGCTTGGCGGAATCGGTGGCGAACACCCGCGTCCCGGCGGGCGCCGCCCGCGACATCGCCGGGCACGAGTCCGCGAGCACCCGCCCGCCCGCGCGCTCGATCACCGCGGTGTAGCCAGAGCGGTCCGCCATGACCTTTAGGGCGCGCGGTGCCATGATCCACAGCTCGGTCCCCGACGACAGCCGCTTGCCGTCGAGCAGGGCCGCCGCCTGCCGGATCTGCTCAAGCGAGGCGTGCGGGCAGCCGAGCAGCACGAAGTCCACGTCGGTGGACGACCCGATCTCGTTCAGCGTCTCGTAGACCGCGGCGCGCTCGGCGGGCCCGTAAACGGCAGCGTCGGGCACCTGGGACTGGAACGCCGCCTCCACCGACGCCGCCTCCGGCGTGATCCCGGGAATGTGGTAGAGCTCGACCCCGCCCGACGTCGCCGCCGCCGCACCGAAGTGCTTCAGTTCGGTCAGGTCGGGCCGCGCGAGCGACCCCGTGATCACCGGCCGGTCCTCGCCTGACACCGAGCCGGCGAAGTACCCGAGCATCCCCCAGTCCTGGAACGACTCCACGGAGACGCCCGAGACCGAGATCAGGTGCGTCCCGAACCGGTTTTCCTCCAGGTGGTTCCCCCAGCAGGGGATCCGCCCGGTCAGCGACGCGGCCCCGGTCGACGCGATCCCCTCGCAGTTCGTCCGCGCCCCGAGCACCGAGTTCGCGTAGATCACCGCGGAGGACTCCATCCAGGCGCAGTGCTCGCCGCGCATCGGCAGGTTCCCGACCTGGTAGGGCGTGCAGGTCGCGAGGATCTGCACTCCGTGGGCGCCGTAGAAAGCCTCGCCGTCCGACTGCAGGTCCACGTTGGCGCGCGGATACGGCACGATGTCCACCGAGTCAGGCCCGAACCCGTGCTGCAGCTGGCAGGTCGGTATCCGCATCGGCGGGATGGTCAAGTCCAGGTCACTGTCCAGGTTGATGACCGCGAAGGCCTTGTCCCAGCCGCCTTCGGCGACCAGCCGTGCTTTGACCGGCGACGGCTGGGTCATCGTCCCCGCCACGTTCCTGATGGAGCACAGCCGGTCCGCGTCCAGCGCCGCCCCGTACCGGAGCAGCAGGTCCATCGCCGCCGCGACGGCGTCCCCTTCGGCGCCGTCCCGCATCCGCTTCTCGTCATCGGTTAGGAACATCAGCTTCCTCCCGAGTTCTCTGTGGCCCCGAGGTTCGCGGCCAGCCGCGGCCTCAGCTGCTCGATGTCGGTCTCATGCACACTCGTCAGAGAGTCAAGATCGATTCCCCCGAACGTCCGCTGTCTCCGCCCGGAGGCCATATCGAGCACGTGGGCGGCGGCGAAGCCCATAGCGGAGCAGGGCCCCATCACCCGCACGCTGGACAGCGCGGCGGCGTCGCCGTCGACGCACCGACCCGCGGCGACCAGGTTGTGCGCCCCCGGCGGCAGCATTGACCGCAGCGGCACGTAGTGCACGTGATCGGCCGGGAACATCTCCCACACGTAGCCGTCCGAGCGGTCGTGCAGTTCCACCGGCCACGCTGTCCGCGCGACCGCGTCGTCGAAGGCGGTCCCCGAGCGCACCTCGTCCACGGTGAGCTGATGCGTGCCTTGGATCCACCGCGTCTGGCGCCGCCCGGGGAACCCGTAGGCGCGCACCCGCGCCTCGCCGAACGCCTTCGGGAACTCGGACTTGAGGAGCGCGATCGCGGCGTCCGCCTGGTCCCGCCCCTCGAACATCGCCCGGGCCGCGTCCACGGGGTCGAGCGGCGCGTCGATGTGCGTCACGTTGAGGACGGCGGTACCGCGCCCGGGAAAGAAGAAGGCAAGGCCGCCGCGCCGCAGCAGCCCGAACTCCTCGCCCCGGGTGGCGAAGACCGCGTCCATCTCCCCGGCCTCCGGCTTGTGCGCCTCGTCCAGGTTCTCCACGATGACCTGCTGGCTGCCGTAGATCGGCCGGGACGGCTCCCAGCACGGGAGTCCCGCCTGCCACGTCAGCGCCGCGTCCCCTGACGCGTCGACATACCCGGCCGCGCGTACCCGCACGTCCCCGTACCGGGTGGCGAGGTCGACCGAGGAGACGAAGCCGTCGCGCAGTTCCACGTTCCCGAGGACCGCGCCGGTAATGACCCGGATCCCGAGGCGCCGCACGGTCCGCTCCAGCCACCGGCCGAGCGCGACCTCGTTGTAGAACACCGTGGTGGTGTGGCCGCGCGAGAAGTACAGGTCTCCGGTCGGCTCGAGTGACGCGAATATGTCGTCGAACACGCCATGCGTCAGCTGCACGTAATCGGGCGCGTTGCTGAACACCCCGGCGAACAGCCCGATCAGCGAGTGGACCATTTGCCCGCCGATCAGCGGTAGCGAATCGACGAGCACCACCGAGCGCCCCAGCCGCGCCGATTCGATCGCCGCGGAACACCCGGCGATCCCCGCACCGACAACGCATACGTCGGCCGTGATTTCGTGCACGGCCCCGGTGGCTGGCCGCGTCACCGCGTCCAGCCGAAGCTCAGTAAGTTCATGCGGCATG
>DASSAD010000272.1:0-18481 GCA_035685725.1 Amycolatopsis sp.
CGCCCAGGATTAACCCCGACCACCCTTATTTCGTAGTTTGCGTTCGAACTCACTCTGCGGCGAGTACTTCGCTCACTCTGGGTTGGTTATTGCGTTGCTTGATCGCAACCGGGACAGTGTGGCATGCCCCGTTCGGCGGCAGGCGCCATACCCGGCTGTGATCGAGACACTCTAGATGTCGATCACCCAGCCCGGCGACGACCGGGCGAGGACCCACGTGTCTATCCCCTTCGTCGTGACACAGCGTCATTTTCGGGTTCTCAGTCGTTGAGACGGTCGCCCGTCTCAACTACCCGGAGGTGCCGAGAAGAGGTCGGTGGGGAACGCGCCGGCGGCGACGATCGTGCGGCGCAGTGGTTCGGCCAGTTCGGCCAGCCGGGCCGCCTTTTCCGCGCCCAGTTTCAGCCAGGGGCCCACCGAGACCTCGTTGGTCTGGTCCTCCAGCCGCCGCCGGAATTCGGTGCCGTGGGTGGTGAGTGCTCCGGTTTCGTCGAGCACGCCGTCCTTCACCAGGCCGGCGGTGGCAACGTCCCACTGTGCGTCGGACCAGCCACGGATGGCCTTGGCCGCCTGCGGGTGAAAGCTCTTACCCGTGGCCACATTGCCGATCAGCGCGGACAATCCGGACACGCCGTTGGCGAGAAGCACGGCCACGTGCCCGTCGCCGCGGAACTCGCGCAGCAGCGTGCACGCGTGCCACAGCACCAGATGCGGCTCGGACGGCCAGTCCAGCTCGGCATGCCCGGCGAAGAGCGGGCGGCCCTCGACGGTGCAACCGGCGGCCGCTTCCCGCGCGAGTTCGGCGGCCTCGGCCAGTTCGGGCGAGGACACCGCGTCGCGAAGCAACCGCCGCAGCGCGGCGTCGGCGGCATCGAGACGGGCGGAGAGGATCTTGTCGGGACTCGCGAGTGTCCAGGCGTCCGGGATGTGCCGGGCGATCAGCTCCGGGCTGAAGTTGTAGAAGGTGGCCGTGACCACGCCCGGCTCGACCGGGCCCAGCGGGGCCGACCGGCTGGCGAAATAGCCCATCCTGCCCGGCCGCAGGCCCGCGGCGGTGTAGCGCTCCTCGGCCTCGGGAGCGAAGTAGATCGGGGTGTGCAAGGAGTTGGTGACGCGATGGCATCGCTCGGCGAGGGCGCAGGCTTGTGCGTGGTCCACACACAGACGGTATCGCGTGCGGCCGGAGTCGCCGACGGTCCCGTCGTCAAATGATCATCGGCCCAGCGCGGTGCGGGGTGCCGCCGCCCTGGAGACCGGGCGGACGAGTTGGCGTGTAAGCCGGATCCTGTGCCCCGGGCGCCTCGCGGCGCCGGGGCGGCGACCATCCATCTAGACCTGCCGTCGCCGGCAGGCTCGAGCGGTCTACCCGCAGGCATCGGGCGGGCCACCCTCGAACGCCTGCGCAGACGCCACGGTGGGCGTCCTCTTGACCTTGCTCCGGGTGGGGTTTACCAAGCCATCCCGGTCACCCGGGATGCTGGTGGTCTCTTACACCACCGTTTCACCCTTACCCCGGCCGATGGACCGGGGCGGTCTGTTTTCTGTGGCACTGTCCCGCAGGTCACCCCGGGTTGCCGTTAGCAACCACCCTGCCCTGTGGAGTCCGGACTTTCCTCGAAAGGTGTCCCTCTCGCGGCCGCCCGGCCAACTCGTCCGCCTGTCCAGGATAGCCGCCGCACCCGGGATGGGCGGCGTTACCCCTGGCCACGGGTCGTCCCCGGACCGGCCGGGTCCACTTCGGACTCCCTCAGCCGAGGTGGGAAGTGTCGTTGGCGAGGCGGACCGAAGCGTTGCCGTCGGGGTAGAACTCGACGATCGACAGTGACGCGAGGTCGAGATGCATGCGGAAGAACACCGACGGGCCCGCGTCCAGGCCGAACCGCAGCAGGGACTTGATCGGCGTGACATGGCTGACCACGATGATCGTGCGGCCGCGGTGGGCCGCGATGAGCTCCTCGCAGGTCTCGACCGCCCGGCGGTACACCGCTTCGAGGCTCTCGCCGCCCGGCGGGACCACCGAGGTGTCCCGGATCCACCGGCCGTGCACCTCGGGGTCACGGCGCGCGGCCTCGGCGAAGGTCAGGCCCTCCCACTCGCCGAAGTCCGTCTCGAGCAGTCCCTGGTGGGTCTCCACCCGCCCGCCGATCGCGTCGGCGACCGCCTGCGCGGTCTGCTTCGTCCTGGTCAGCGGCGAGCACACGACGGGCGCGGCCGCACCGCCGGCCAGCACACCGGGCATCCCCGCGATGCGTTTGGCCGCGGCGGCCGCCTGTTCGCGGCCGGCTTCGGTGAGCGCCACGTCGCCGCGGCCGGAGTAGCGCCGGTCGATCGACAGCTCGGTCTGGCCGTGCCTGAGCAGCAGCATCCTCACCGGCTCGCCCCGGGCGCCGCTCCACTGGCTCGGCGAGGAGGTGGCCGGGCGCGGGGGCCGGCCCGGGCCCGCCGTGGCTGCCGGCGAGCCCGCTTCAGCGGTCGCCGGTTTCGGGGCTTTTCCCGCCTGTGCGTCCATCGCCTCGTTGGCGAGCCGGTCGGCGTGGGCGTTGCGCGCGCGGGGGATCCACTCGAAGCGCACGCGATCGAACTTCGCCATCTCCTCGCGTGCCCGCAGTGCCAGCGGTTGCAGTGCCGCGTGCTTGATCTTCCAGCGGCCGGACATCTGCTCGACCACCAGCTTCGAGTCCATCCGGACGTCCACAGTGGACGCCCCCAGCTCGGCGGCGGCGCGCAGCCCGGCGATCAGCCCGGTGTATTCGGCGACGTTGTTGGTCGCGACCCCGAGTCCCTCCGCTCGCTCGGCCAGCACGGCACCGGTCGCGGCGTCCTTGACCACGGCGCCGTAACCGGCCGGGCCCGGGTTGCCCCGCGACCCTCCGTCAGCCTCGACGATCACGCTCGGCCCCTGCGGGCCGCCACCCGCCACGGTCACAGGCCGGACTCCAGCGTCCGCACCAGGATGGCGCCGCAGTTGTCGCACTGCACGACCTCGTTCTCCGGCGCCGCCTTGATCTCGGCGACCGTGGCGCGGTCCAGCTCCAGCTGGCAGGCTCCGCAGCGGCGGGCCCGCAGCAGCGCCGCACCGATCCCCTTGTGCTCCCGCACGCGTTCGTAGAGCCGCAGCAGATCCTCACCGAAGCGGGGCAGCAGCTTGGCCCGGTCGTCCTCGCGACGGGCGCGGGTGGTGTCGAGGTCGGCGAAGGACTCGTCCCGGCGGCGCTTGGCCTCCGCCAGCGACTGCCCGGCCTTGTCCACCTCGGCTCCGGTGCGCCGGGCGTCCATCTCCAGGGCCTCACGGCGTTCCATCAGCTCGAGCAGGTCGTCTTCCAACGCGCTCTGGCGCCGGGCCAGGGTGTCGAGCTCGTGCTGGATGTCGGTCATCTGCTTGGCCGAGACGGAACCGGACGCCATGAGCTTGCGGTCCCGGTCGCCACGGGCGCGGACCGACTCGATCTCCTTCTCCTGCCGCGCGATCTCGCGGTCGAGATCGGAGACCGCCGTCTCGGTCGACACCAGCGCGTCGCGCCGCTCGCGCATGGTCTTCTCGGCCTCGTCGATCTCGGCCAGCTCGGGCAGCGTGCGCCGACGGTGCTCGACGCGCGACAGCTCGGCGTCCACCTTCGCGAGCTCGAGCAGCTGACGCTGGACGGCGTGTTCTGCCTTCACCGGTCGTTCTCCTTTGAAGCTGTGTCGGATTGTGGGCCCGGGCCGGCGGCGCGCTCCGGGTCGTGCGAGCGCCGGGGCCCTGCCGGTGCCGTCATCTTCAGTCTCCGCCCCCGGCGCGAACCGTCCACGGGTCCGTCGCGCGCGAGGACACGTGAACCTCGACGTTACCCGCAAAGGCGGCCCGCAGAACCGCCGAGGCTTGCCCGCACCAGGGCCACTCGCTGGCCCAGTGCGTCACCCCGACCAACGCGGGCCCACCGGCCTCGAGGTGCTCTCCGGCGGGGTGATGGCGCAGGTCTGCCGTGACGTAGGCGTCGACACCCGCGGCACCGGCCGCGTCGAGGTAGGCGTCACCGGCACCGCCGGACACCGCCACCGTCCTAATCGGACGATCCGGGTCACCGGCACCGAGCACGCCGGGCTTCGTTTCCGGCAGCGCCCTGGCCACCCGCTCGACGAAGGCGGAGAGGGGTTCCGGCTCGGCGAGCTCGCCGATGCGGCCGATGCCCGTCTCACCGCCGGGATGCGGGTCGAGCGGCCCGACGACCCGGAGCCCGATGGCCTCGGCGAGCGCGTCCGAGACACCGGGGTTGGCCGCGTCGGCGTTGGTGTGCGCGCAGTACAGGGCGACACCCGCGCGGATCATCCGGTGGACCAGGCGGCCTTTGGCGGTGTCGGCGGCGACGCCGTGGACACCGCGCAGGAGCAGCGGATGGTGCGCGACGATCAACTGAGCGCCGAGTCCGATCGCCTCCTCGACGGTGGTCGCGACCGGGTCGACGCACACCAGGACCCGGTCGATCTCCGCCGCCGGGTCGCCACAGACCAGGCCGACCGCGTCCCAGCCTTCCGCGAGCGCGGGCGGGTACGCTGCCTCCAAAACGGTGATCATCTCGGCGAGGGCGGGCATACCGGGGATCTTCGCATGTAGCGTCAACGGACATGCAGCTTCGGTCGCCGATCCGCGCAACCCTGCTCGCGGTGGCGCTCTGCCTGGCCGCTCCGGCCACCGCCTACGGCGCCACCTATCGAACTGGCTCGCTCCTTCCCCTGATCGAATCCGCGGCCGACCGGGTCCAGGTCGCCGATCAGGTCGCGGCCGCCAAGTTCGGCACCACCCAGCCCATCAACGATCCGGTCCGCGAGCAGGAGGTGCTCGACACGATGGCCGCGAAGGCCCCCGCGCTCGGCCTGGATCCGGCGGCGGTGATCGCGTTCTTCCGGAACCAGATCGAGGCGAACAAGCTGGTCCAGCGCGGGCTCTACGCGCTGTGGACCGCCCACCCCGGGCAGGTGCCGACCCACCGGCCCGACCTCGCCGCCCTCCGCCCCGTCATCGACCGGATCAACGACGCGCTCCTGACCGAACTGGCCGCCACGGCCCCGACTCGCACCGGCATCACCTGCGACATCCGGATCGTGGCGGGCGCCCGGCTGGTCGACGCGCGACGGCGCCTCGACAAACTGCACGCCGACGCCCTCACCCGGAGCCTCCACTCCGCCTGCCAGGGGTGAAACTGGAGGAAGGGGTATTTACTACGGACTATCCGTAGTAAATACCCCTTCCTCCGCTACCCGGCCCGGGTTGGGCAGACTGGTCGAGGTGAGTGACATCCACGTCTGCTTCGTGTGCTCCGGGAACATCTGCCGGTCCCCGATGGCCGCGCTGGTGTTCCGCGAGCACCTGCGCCGCGCCGGGCTGGCCGCAGAAGTCCGGGTGACCAGCGCCGGCACCGGGCCGTGGCACGTCGGGGAGCGCGCTGACTCGCGCGCTCGAGCGGTCCTCGCCGCGAACGGCTACGGCCGGCACAGCAACGAACACATTGCCGCACAGGTCGACGAGGACCACCTGAGCGCCGACCTGCTGCTCGCCGCCGACGCGGGGCATCTGCGCGCACTCCGGCACAAGGTCGGTGACGCCGAGCGCGCCCGGTTGCTCCGCGGCTTCGACCCGACGGCCGGGCCCGGCGCGGAACTTCCCGACCCGTATTACGGCGGCGACGAGGGGTTCGACGAGGTTCTCGCCATGATCGAGGGCACCATGCCGGGCTTGCTCGACTGGGTCCGGGAACGGCTGTGAACGCGCCGGAGGCCGTCGAGCGGCTGTGCGGCGGCCGCGTCACGGCAACCCGCCAGGGCGGCGGGTCGATCTTCCTGACCTCGCTGGAAGACGGCCGGGTCGTCGTCGCCAAGTACGGCGCCGGCAAGGGCGCGACCGCGGCCGAGGCCGCCGGGCTGAGCTGGCTCGGAGAGTTCGGGGATGTGCTGGTCCCCGAGGTCTACGGCCACGACGAGGCGTGGATCGTCCTCCAGTACGTCGCACCCGGCCCGCCCTCGAAACGAGCGGCCGGGGAACTCGGTCGCGGGCTCGCGAAGCTGCACCTGCGCGGGGCGCCGGCCTTCGGCAGCCCGCCCCCGGGCGGTCCGGCCGATGCCTGGATGGGTGTGCTGCCGATGCGCAACGAGGCGACCCCGGACTGGCCCGCCTTCTACGCCCGGCACCGGATCGAGCCGTATGTCCGCATGTGCACCGATCAGGGACTGTTCGGCGCCGAGGAGGTGGCGATCTTCGACCAGGTCTGCGAGCGGCTGCCGGAGCTGGCCGGCCCGGCGGAACCGGCGGCCAGGCTGCACGGTGACGCCTGGAGCGGGAACGTGCACTGGTCGCGGGACGGGGTCTGGCTCATCGACCCGGCCGCGCACGGCGGGCACCGGCTGGGGGACCTCGCCATGCTCCACCTGTTCGGCACTCCCCTGCTCGACCACATCCTCGGTGCCTACCTGGAAGGCGCGGCGAGCGCCGGACGGCCGCTGGCCGACGGCTGGCGCGAGCGCATCGAGCTGCATCAGCTGTTTCCCCTGCTCATGCATGCGGCCGCGTTCGGTGGCGGCTACCCGCGACAGGCCCTGAGCGCTGCCCGAAAGTCACTGCGCCTAACGTAGAGGGCGCGCGGCGCATCGGTCCGCGCGGTGACACGGATGATCTCGAGGTGACCGTGAGCGCGCGAGGCGAAGTCACAGACGCGGACAGCCAGGCCGCTGAGAGCGACGACCGGCGGACGGCGCAGCAGCCCGAGCCGGGCCCCCACCGCCCGTCTGTCCTGCGGACGCTGAAGTTCCTGCTCCGGCCGAGCTGGATAGCTCTGGTGGTGGGCGTGCTCGCGTTCTCCTTCGCCTGCTTCTACCTGCTGTCGCCATGGCAGTTCGGCCGCAACTCCGAGCGTGTCGCCCAGAACGACGCCATCCAGGCCTCGCTGACCGCGACCCCGCAACCGCTGAACAGCGTGCTGCCGCCCGGCGTGGCGCCCACCAGCAAGACCGAATGGAGCCGGGTGACGATCACCGGCACCTACCTGCCGCAGTACGAGGTGGTCGCCCGGCTTCGCACGGTGCTCGGTGAACCTGCGTTCGAGGTGCTCACGCCGCTGCGCACCACCGACGGCCAGATCGTGCTCATCGACCGCGGTTACGTCAGCCCCGGAGAACACGGCAGCGTGCCGCCCTACGCTGCCCCGCCGGCGGGAACGGTGCAGGTCGAGACGCGTGTCCGGCAGGATGAGACCGACCCGAAGAACCGTCCCGCCTTCGCCGACGCGTCCACCGGCGGCAAACTGCAAAGCTACGACGTGGATTCCCGGGTGGTGGCCAAGTCGAGCGACCTGCCGATCAGGTCCGGCTACTTCCAGCTGGACCCGAACCAGCCGGGCGTGCTCAACGCGCTGCCCCTGCCTCAGCTGGACTCGGGGCCGTTCTTCTCCTACGCCCTGCAGTGGATCGCGTTCGGCGTAATGGCGATCTTCGGGTTGACCTACTTCACGGTCCGCGAACTCAAACCCGGCGGTGTGCTGCGCGAAATCAGCGACAACCGCGAGCGGGCCAAGCGGCGGCGCCGCATGTCGATCGCGGAGATGCTCGCCGAGGACGAGGCCGAAGAAGCGGCCCGGTCCTCGGTCACCGAGAACGAGAACGTGAACGAGAACGGCGAAGCCCGAGCAGAGCAGCCAGCACAGCGGAGCTGACCGCGGTCAGCCAGCCGATCACCCGGGACAGCTCCACGGCACGGGTGACGTGTCCGGCGTCGGGATTGCGCCCATCACCCAGCACCGGCCGTTCCCGCACCCCGTGCGGGTAGACGGTCCGGCCGCCGAGCCGGATTTCCAGCGCACCGGCGAAGGCGGCCTCGACCCGTCCCTCGTTCGGCTTCGGATGTGCGATGGTGTCCCGCCGCCACGCCCGCCAGGCCCCGCTGGCCGATCCGCCGACCACCGGTGCCGCCGCGACGGTGAGCGCAGCGGCGACCCGGGTCGGCGCGAGGTTGACGAGGTCGTCGATCCCGGCGAACGGGATTCCCCGGCCGCGCAGGACGGCCAGAGCGCGGGCGGCGACCAGGCCCGGGATCCCCGCGACCGCACCCCAGAACATGGGGCCCACGACGGCATTCGAAGTGTGCCGTGCCACATACTCGACCGACGCCCTGGACAGTCCGATCACGTCGAGACCGCTGCTGCGGCGGGTATCCAGGTGCGCGAGCGTGTGGCGCGCCGAACCCAGTTCGCCGTCCTCCAGATCCCGCGCGAGCGCGGTGCCGTCGACGGCCAGGCTCGCCCCGCCCAGCACCGCCCAGGTGGCCACCGCCGTCCCGAACGCCTGGGCCACCGGAGCACGCCGGCCCATCCGCTCGACGCACGCTCCGGTCACCAGTGCCGCGCCGGCCACAACAAATCCCCGCTTGCCATCGAACAGGCGCGCGCGTCGCTTGGGCTCACTGATCACACCGTCCGCGGCCGCCCCCAGCAGCAGTCCGATCGCTCGTGCCGCACTCACTCGCAGGAGATTACTCGGCCACGACCTTCCCTGCGCGCAGACCTCCACCTGCCGGAACCGGCACGACGACGGCGAAACGACCGCCCCGCACGACGGCTGCCCTGCGGGACAGCCGTCGTGAACGGGCGATTACGAGCAACCCGGCCCCGGGCACGACATTCTGCTCACGCTTCGGTGTGGGCCCAGGCTTCCAGCATCACGCGGGCGATCGACGAGTTGCCGGGCAGGATCATGCTGGCGCCACTGTCACCGATGGGCACCGGCTCACCGTCCGCCTCGAAGGCGGCGCGGACATCGGCGCGCGCTACCCACAAGGCCTCCTCGATCTCGCCTTCGGCCGGGACAAGCGGCCGGGAGGCGTCGGCGCGAGCGGTGAAGCCCAGCATGATCGAGCGGGGGAACGGCCACGGCTGGCTGCCGAGATACCGCACGTCCCAGACGTCGGCACCGGCCTCCTCGCGGACCTCCCTGGTCACGCACCCCTCCAGCGACTCGCCGGCCTCGACGAACCCGGCGAGCACCGAGTAACGCCCGACGGGCCAGATCGGCTGGCGGGCGAGCAGCACCTTTTCGCCGTTGACGCCGGTGTCGTCGTGCACGAGGCAGATGATCGCCGGATCGGTGCGCGGATACTCCTCGCGGCCGCATGATTCGCAGCGCGTGGCCCAGCCGAACTGGAGTCGGTGGGTGTGGCCCCCGCACCGGGCGCAGAACCGCGCCTGCCGGTGCCAGTGCCGGAGCGCCTGTGCCGTGGTGAACAGCCCCGCGGAGGTGTCGTCCAGGAGATCGCCATATGCCCGCAGGTCGACCCACAGTTCGTCGCCGACCCTGGGGATTTCCTCCCGGACGCCCCAGCTTCCGCGGGCCTGGACCAGTTCGGGCTCGCCGGAGGGAGCACCGGGCAGGGACCAGTAATCCACCCCCTGCCACTCGCCGAGGAACACCGCGTCGTCTCCGGGCGCGTCGCCGAACGACAACGCCTTGCGGGTCGCGAGTGTCCGCTCGCCTTCACGCACCGGGGTGCGCGCCTTTTCGTCGAGCAGCACGACCTGGGCGGTGGCCCAGCGGGACCGGAGCCGGTCGGGGTTGGTCCGCAGGGTCTCCTGACGGTCCACAGTGGAACGGGACAGGGTGGGGAGCTTGCCGAGCTGAAACGGTTCGGTCATCAGGCGGCGGCTTCTCCCACGGTGAACCCGCCCAGGGCGGCCAACTTCGACGCCAGGCTCTCCGCGTCGCCGACCACCACTCCCGTGAACCGGGACGGCGCGAAGAAGTCCAGCGCAGCCTGCGCGACCTCGTCGGCGGTGACCGCGGCGAGGCGGTCCGGGTGTTCGGCCAGCCATTCGGCGCCCAGCCCGGTGACCGCCAGAGCGGAGAGCTGACCCGCCAGACCCGCCTGCGAGGACGTGCCGATGACCAGCGAACCGACCGCGTACTGGCGAACGGACTCGATTTCCGCGTCGTCCGGCGGGACCATGGCCAGCCGACCGAGTTCGTACCGGGTCTCCAGCACCGCGGCGGCGGTCACCTCGTTCGCGGTGTCCGCGTCGACGCCGAGCGTCGCGAGGGAACCGGTGAACTCGAAACCGGAGTGCGCGGAGTAGGTGTATCCCTTGTCCTCACGGATGTTCTCCACCAGCCGCGACGAGAAGTACCCACCGTAGGCGAGGTTGGCCAGTTGCAGCGCGGGGTAGCGCGGGTCGGTGCGCGTCAGGGCCTGCGCGACCAGCCTGATCTGCGACTGCACCGCGCCCGCACGCGGCACGAGTAGCGCGTCTCCCCCGGACAGCTCGGGCAAGGTGAGCAGGGTCCGGGCGGCCTCGGCGGACTCCCAGCCGCGCAGGGCGGTTTCGATCTGCCCGAGCGCCTGGTCCGGGTCGATGTCGCCGACCAGGACCAGCACCGAGCCGCGCGGGAGCACGGCCGTGCCGTGCAGCGCCCGGACCGCTTCGGGCGTCACCTTCGTGACGTCGTCCGGCTGGGGCATCTCGCGGGTCGCGGGGTGCTCGCCGTAGCAGTGCTTGAGCAGCGCTTCCCTGGCGATGACCCGCGGCTGGGTGCGCGAGACCGCGAGTCGTTCGACCAGCCTGGCCGCCTCCCTGTGCACCTCACCGTCCACATAGGACGCGGATGTGAGCGAGTCCGCGAGCACTTCGAGCAGGGTCGGCAGTCCGCTGGAGAGCGCGCTTCCGTTGAAGGCCAACCGTTCCGGGTCGACCGAGGTGCTCAGCTCACCGCCGATCAGCGCGAGCTCGGTGTCGATCGCGATCCGGTCACGCCGCGCGGTGCCGGTCAGGATGGTCTCGGCCAGCACCTCGGCGGTCGCGGCATGCAGCGCTTCCGTGCCACCGAAGGGAATGCGCAGCCGGAGCTCGACCATGGGCACGTTCGCCTTGCGCACGGCGAGCACCCGCAGCCCGTTGCCCAGCACGGTGTCCACATGGGACAGTTCACCGGGCGCGCGTTGCTCGCCGAGCACCGGCACCGGACGCGCGCCGAGCACGGTGCGGCCGATCTCCGCCGCCGTGCGGTGGGTCGTCGAAGTCACTTGCTTCCTCCGTTGCAGTCTTGTCCGCCGATCCGCGTGGGGGTGGAAACCCCGGGTGCCACTTCAGTTCCCGCCGGGCTGGGCGGGCTCGACGACCAGCACCGCACGCGAATCGGGGCGCAGCGCCTTGGCCGCGGCGGCGACGTCCTCCGCGGTGATCGCGGCCATCCGGTCGGCCAGCTGGTACATCAGGGACGGGTCGCCGTAGAGCAGTTCGAACGCACCGAGCCCGAGAGTCCGGGATACCAGCCTGTCGTGCTCGGCGTGCAGGCTCGCGCTCCAGCGCGCGGTGACCTTGACCAGCTCCTGGGCCTCCGGCGGGGCCGAGGCGAGCTTTTCGAGCTCCTCGTCGAGCGCGGCCAGCACCCGCTCCGGCGAGACGTCGGGCGCGTGGATCGCGGTCACCGAAAAGGTGTCCGGGTCGCGGGCCTCGAACGGGCCGAACAGGCCGGCGCCGGCGCCGATGTCGGTGACCAAGGGCTCGCGGTGCACCAGCCGCTGCTGAAGCCGGGAGCCGTCCCCGTCGGTGAGCACACCGGCCAGCACCAGGTTGGCCAGGTAGGCGTCGAGCTCGTTGATCGGGTCCGGCATGCGGTAGCCGACGGCCAGCGCGGGCAACGGAGCGTGCGGGTCCGCGTGGTTTCCCCGGACCTCGCCGGCGGGTGGCGGCTCGGCGAACGAACGCTTCGCCGGCGCCGGCCGATGCGGCACGTCGCCGAAATGCTTCTCGATCAGCTCACGGGCGGCGTCGGGCGCGAAGTCTCCGGCGACGGTGAGCACCGCGTTCGCCGGCGAGTAGTAAGTGTCGAAGAAGGCCGCGCAGTCGTCCAGCGTGGCCTGCTCGAGGTCGGTGAAGTCGCCGTAACCGTTGTGCGCGTTGGGGAAGGTCCGGTAGAGCACCGGCGGCAGCAGGATCCAGGGGAACCCGCCGTACGGGCGGTTCAGCACGTTGAGCCGGATCTCCTCCTTCACCACGTCGATCTGGTTGGCGAGGTTCTCCTGCGTCAGCTTCGGCGCCCGCATGCGGTCGGCTTCGAGGAAAAGCGCGCGCTCCAGTGCGGCCGCCGGCAGCACCTCGTGGTAGTCCGTGTAATCCGGATGGGTGGAACCGTTGAAGGTTCCCCCACTGGACTGGACGATCTTGAAGTGCGCGAGCTTTTCCAGGCTCTCACTGCCCTGGAACATCAGATGCTCGAAGAGGTGCGCGAATCCGGTCCGCCCCTCCGGCTCCGATCGAAAGCCCACGTCATAGTGCACGGCGACACCGACGACGGGGGCTGTTCCGTCCGGCGCGAGCACGACCCGCAGGCCGTTGTCCAGGGTGAAGCGAAGGTTTTCGGGTGCGGCCATGTTACGAGGGTAGCCGCGACCCGCGCGGTCGTGGTCGAGGGTCGCGGTGCTCGAACGGGCGGGCTTGCCGGGGCCGGGTTCGTTAGGCGCGCCGTCGCGTCAGGTGGACGCCTCGGCGTCGACCGCGGCGTGGCGGCAGGTAGCCGAGACCACCGGCTGGCGACGGAGCATTCCATCTCCGGTGTCGTCCCGCACGTGGACGGTGGCGGTCGGTTAGCGTCGGCCGCATGATCCTGATTACTGGGGCGACCGACGGGCTGGGCCGGTATGCCGCCACGGAACTGGTGAAGGCGGGCGAAACCGTGGTCGCGCACGGACGGAACCCCGCACGGTTACGCGAGATCGCCGAAGAACTCGGCGTCGAGACGGTGTGTGCCGACCTCGCCGACCTGTGGCAGGTGGACCGGCTCGCGGACGAGATCCTCTCCCGCTTTGACCGGCTTGACGTGCTGGTCAACAACGCCGGTGTCGGCTTCGGAGCGGACACTTCGCTGCGCGAGGAAAGCGCCGACGGGATCGAGTTGCGGTTCGCGGTGAACTTCCTCGCCGGGTATCAGCTGACCCGCAGGCTCGTGCCGCTGCTGACCGCCTCGGCGCCGTCGCGGATCGTGAACGTCGCCTCGGCGGGACAGGTGCCGATCGACTTCGATGATCCGCAGCTGACGAAGTCCTACGACGGGCTGCGCGCCTACCGGCAGAGCAAGCTGGCCCAGATCATGTTCACCATCGACCTGGCCGAAGAACTGCGCGGAGCGGGCGTGACCGTGAACGCGCTGCACCCGGCGTCGCTCATGCCGACGACCATGGTGCTCCAGGCCGCCATGGGAACCATGAGCACGATCGAAGAAGGCGGCGCGGCGCTGCTCCGCCTGATCACCGATCCCGATCTGGACGCCGTGACGGGCACCTACTTCAACCGGATGAAGCCCGCCGAGCCGAACGCCCAGGCCGCTTCAGCTCAGGCGCGTCGTCGCCTGCGCACGCTCAGCGACGCCCTCATCACCGCGACGCTGACCCCCGGCTCGTAGTGCTCGTAGTGGAGGAAGGGGTATTTACTACGGATAGTCCGTAGTAAATACCCCTTCCTCCAATTCCCGGGGTACTGGTGGGGCGGGAGTGACTGGTGAGGCGCGGAGCCGGACGCTGCTAGCTCGGTGGTGCGAACGGGCTGTCGCCCGCCGTGGACGGTTCGGGGACGGGCGCTACCGGTGGCCCCGGCAACGCCGCTGGAACCGGGGCAACCGTGTACCGGGCGCGCCGTTCGACCAACACGGCCTGCAGGTAGGCCCATGGCGGCACCCCGTAGGGCAGCGGGGCACCTGTGCGGTAAGCCACCTCCTGGACCAGGTCCATACCCAGCGCGTGCCCGGCCTCCGGCCGCAGTTCCGGGTAACGGGCCAGGTACTGGCGGATCGCCAGCGCGAGGTCGTCGGTCAACCCGGACAGGTCGAGCTGGGCCGCCCAGGTGGCCAGCGCGGGCGGCATCGCGAGGGCCGGTGCCCGGGTCTGCGGGGACCGCTCCTGGATCACCACGGTCCCGGCCAGGAAATCCCCGACACGCTTCGATCGCGCCGAGCACAGCGAAACCACCACCGCCACCGCGCTCCACACCAGCACCGGCCCGAAATCGACGATCACCCCGGTCAGCGAGCGGGTCAGCGCGTGCCGGAACCGGATCGGGCCGCCGTCGTCACGCACGACGCGCAGCCCCAATGCCATCTTCCCGAGGGTGCGCCCGCGGCTGAGCGTCTCGAACAACACCGAGTAGCCGACCCGGACCAGCACGAACACGCTCAGCAGAATCGCGGCGGCCTCGGCGGGGTCGTCCAAGCCGCCGACCACCACCGCGATCAGAACGGTGAGCAGCACGGCGCATTGGAGGAGCGCGTCCAGCCCCGCCGCGACACCGCGGCTGGCCAGACGCGCGAGCCGCAGGTCCAGGACGACGGCTTCACCGGTGACCAGGTCGGGTTCGGCAGACACCCGTCAACTGTAATGTGAGGCCTCATGGACGTGGACCTGTTCGTCGCAACCCATCGCGCCGAATGGGACCGGCTGGGCGAACTGCTCGACCGCCGCCGGCTTCGCGGTCCCGAGGCCGACGAACTGGTCACCCTCTACCAGCGCAGTGCGACACATCTGTCGATCGTGCGCTCGTCGGCGCCCGACCCGGCGCTGCTGGGGCGGCTTTCCTCCCTCGTCACGCGGGCTCGTTCGGCCGTCACGGGCACGCACAACCCGGCCTGGCGCGAGGTCGGGTTGTTCTTCGCCCGCCGCTTTCCGGCCGCGATCTATCTCAGCCGGCGCTGGTGGATCTCCGCCGCCGTGGTGACCATGTTGGTCAGCGGGCTACTCGCGGCCTGGGTGGCGACCGATCCCCGGGTGCAGGCGGCCATCGCGGCACCGGCGGAGATCCGCGCACTGACCGAGCCGGGCGGCCGGTACGAGACCTACTACTCCAGCAACCCGGCGGGATCCTTCGCGGCGCAGGTGTGGACGAACAATGCCTGGGTCGCCGCGACCTGCCTGTTCCTCGGCGTCCTCGCGGGGATTCCGGTGATCTTCGCGCTGTGGGAGAACGCCCTCAACCTCGGCGTCGGGGCGGGCCTGATGTCCTCGGCCGGCCGGCTCGACATCTTCCTGGGCCTGGTCACCCCGCACGGCCTGCTGGAGCTGACGGCCGTGTTCATCGCCGCGGGCGCGGGCCTGCGGCTGGGCTGGACCGTGCTCAGCCCGGGGCGGCGGTCCCGCGGAGCCGCGCTCGCCGAGCAGGGCCGCGCGACGGCCGCGATGGCGCTCGGCCTCGCCTGCGTCCTGCTGGTGTCCGGGGTGATCGAAGCGTTCGTCACCCCGTCTCCGCTGCCCACCTGGGCGCGGATCGGGATCGGCGTGCTCGCCGAAGCCGCGTTCCTGAGTTACGTCTTCGTGCTGGGGCGCCGGGCCGCGCGGGCCGGGTTCACCGGCGATGTCGACGCGCGGTATCGCGGCGACGCGCTACCCGAAAGCGGCTGAGACACGCCGCGGATCTTCCCCGTGCGCCGGGCGAGCGACGTCCTATAGTGGCGCGATGCCGAAGCGCGAGGCGTTGACTCTTTCCGACGACACGCACGCCCAGATCCGGCGGCTCGCCGAGGAGGCGGGCCTGTCCGTGCACGCCTGGATCATCGCCGCGGTGGAACGGGAAACCTTCCGGCAGCTCTGCGAGAAGACGAACCAGTGGTGGCGGGAACATCCCGAAGAAGTCGCCCGGAACGCGCAGAACTTCCACCGCCGGCAGGAGTGGCGTACCGAGATCAAACGTGGCTCCTCGGCCGCGTAGGGGGCAGCTCTGGACCGTGGACGGTCCAATGCCGCGGCGGGTGCTGATCTACAGCGGTGACATGTTCAACGAACTCGCCGACGTGCCCTACGTGATCACCATGGAGGTGGTGGACCGGGCGGGCCCGCTGGAGGTGATCGCCGCGGGCGGCACGCGGATCGCCTACACACGGCTGGACCACGTGCCGAAGGCATGCCTGACCACCCATCTCGGCGAGGTTTCGGCGGCGGTCATGGAAACGGTCAACCGCTGTCTCTTCATGGTCATCGCCACCAACTGACGCGGCGCCTCGGTAGTGGAGGAAGGGGTATTTACTACGGACCATCCGTAGTAAATACCCCTTCCTCCCATTCCCGCGGTACTGGTGGGCCGGGAGTGACTGGTGGGACCGTGGGGTTGCGGTCGTGCGGTGGAGGCTCGGGTCGGGGGATTCACAGGCGCCCGGCGGCTTTGAGAGCGAGGTAACGGTCGGTGAGGGCCGGGGGGAGTTCTTCCGGCACCGCATCGACGACTTCGACGCCGTAGCGCACCAGCAATCCCGTGACGTGGCGGCGCTCGGCGAGGGCGCGTTCGGCCGCCGCGGCGTCGTAGATCGCTTCGGCGTCGCCGCGCCCGCGGGCCATCTCGGCGACGCGCGGGTCGCCGACCGCGGCGAGCAGCAGGCGGTGGCGGGCGGAGAGGGACGGCAGGACGGGCAACAGGCCTTCCTCCAGCGGAGCCGCGTCCAAACCGGTGAACAGCACGATGAGCGCACGCCGGGGCGCGCGGCGGAGGATCTCGGCGACCATGCCGCGCGCGTCGGTCTCCACCAGGCTCGGCTCGAGTGGCGCCATCGCGCCGACGAGCGAGGGCAGCAACTCCGCCGCGGACGTGGAGGTGACCTTGGCGCGCAGCCGGCGGTCGTAGGCGATGAGGTCGACGCGGTCGCCGGCCCGGGAGGCGAGCACCGCCAGCAGCAAGGCCGCGTCCATCGCCGCGTCCAGGCGCGGGGAATCACCGACGCGACCCGCCGAGGTGCGCCCGGTGTCCAGCACGAGCACCAGATGCCGGTCGCGTTCCGGGCGCCACGTGCGCACCATGACGTCGGCCGCGCGGGCGGTGGCGCGCCAGTCGACTGAGCGCACGTCGTCGCCGATCACGTACTCCCGCAACGAGTCGAACTCCGTCCCCTCGCCCCGCACGAGCGCGGCTTGGCGCCCGTCGAGCTGCTGGAGCCGGGCCAGCCGAGACGGCAGATGCCGGCGGCTGTGGAACGGCGGGAGCACCCGCACGGTCCACGGCACGCGGTGCGCTCCCTGGCGAGCGGCGAGCCCGAGTGGCCCGGCCGAACGGACGGTGACCCGGTCCGCTTCGCGGTCGCCCCGCCGCGACGGCCGCATCCGCAGGGTGACCGTCTGCCGGCCGCGCGGGGGAACCGCGATCGGGTGCCGGTCCTGGACCACGCCCGCGCTCGGCGGCCAAGCGTCCCGGAGTACGCCGCGCACACGCCGCGGTCCGGGGTTGGAGACGGACAGGGTGACCTCGACGGGTTCCCCGAGCCGGCCCGAGGTGGCGCCGTCACGGGTGAAGACGAGTCCCCGCACACTGCCCGCGAGCGCGAGGTCGACCACCACGCCCACGCACAGCACTGCGAGCACGCCCAGCACGCCGGTCCAGGACGGTACGCCCAGTGCCACGACGATGACGCCGATGAGCGCGAGCACTCCGGCTCGCCCGGTGATCGCCATCGCTACTCCCGCCCGTGACTCGCGGAGATGGTTCTCATCGGGGACTCAGCGGGGAACCGGAACGGTGGCGAGCACGCGGTCGATGACGCCATCCCCGGTCGCGCCTTCGAGTTCGGCCTCGGGACGCAAATCGAGGCGGTGCCGCAGCGTCGGCCGGGCGAGCGCCTTGACGTCGTCCGGCGTCGCGTAACCGCGCCCGGCCAGCCAGGCCCACGCGCGCGTCGCGGCGAGCAACGCGGTGGCCCCGCGCGGCGAAACCCCCAGCCGCACGGCGGGCAGCGAACGCGTGGCGCGGCACAGATCGACGATGTAGCCCAGCACTTCGGGCCCCACCGTGACGGCACCGACCGCCGACCGTGCCGCGGCCAGCTGCGCGGGCCCGGCGACCGGCTTGATCCCGGCCGCCGCGAGGTCGCGCGGATCGAAGCCCTGCGCGTGCCGGGAAAGAATCCCGATCTCGTCCTCCCGCGACGGCGGCGACACGGAGAGCTTGAGCAGGAACCGGTCGAGTTGCGCCTCGGGCAGCGGGTAGGTGCCCTCGTACTCCACCGGGTTCTGCGTCGCGATCACGATGAACGGGTCGGGCAGCGGGCGCGGCCGCCCGTCCACCGACACCTGCCGCTCCTCCATCGCCTCCAGCAGGGCGGACTGCGTTTTCGGCGGGGTGCGGTTGATCTCGTCCGCGAGCAGGAGGTTCGTGAACACCGGGCCCTCGCGGAAAGAGAATTCGCTGGAACGCGCGTCGTAGACGAGGGAGCCGGTGACATCTCCCGGCATCAGGTCGGGAGTGAACTGGATCCGCGTCGTCTCCAGGTCCAGTGCCGTGGCCAGGGTGCGCACCAGCAGCGTCTTGGCCACACCCGGCACCCCCTCGACGAGCACGTGCCCGCGGCAGAGCAACGCGATGATCAACCCCGTGATCGCGGGGTCGTTGCCCACGACCGCCTTGCCGACCTCGGCCCGCAGCGCGATCAACGCGTTCCGCGCGTCGTCCGTCACCGTACCTCCCTCATCAGCCGGTCGAGCTCGTCGGCGAGCCTCACCAGCGCGGCG
>DASSAD010000273.1:0-3900 GCA_035685725.1 Amycolatopsis sp.
GGTCAGGGGAGGTCGGGGACGGCGGGGAGGCCGCGGCCGGCCGGGGCCGGGGACTCGGCGTGGTCGACGACTCGCCGGGCCGGGGCGAGCAGCAGGACCGACACGGTGATCATCGCCCCGCAGGCGCCGATGAACACGAACACCGGTACGTAGCCGAAAGACAGGTAGATCTGCCCGATCACGAGCGGCCCCACGGCGTTGAGCACCCGGCCCACGCCGTAGCACAACCCGGTCCCCGTGGCCCGCACGCCGACCGGGAACAGCCGCGGCGTGTAGGAATACATGAGCGCGACCAGGGTCTGGTTCAACGCCGCGACGAGAATCCCGAAGACGATGATCGCCGCCGGCGCATAGGTGAGCCCATAGGCCACACCGGCGGCGGCGAAGATCAGGCTGAACACCGTGACCGGCCCGCGCAGTCCGAACCGGTCGGCCACCGGCCAGGCCAGCAGCGCGCCCGGCACCGCGCCCAGCGTGGTCAGGGCCGAATAGCCGACGCTGCTGGTCACGGTGAAGCCGTGATCGTGCAGCAGGGTCGGGGCGTAGGAGGCGAACCCGTAATAGCTGATCGTGAGGAAGACCCACACCAGCATCAGCATCGTCGTCCGTTTCGCCAGCCCACCACGGAAAAGCTCCCGCACGGCCACCTTCGGCACCGGTGCGCTCACCTCCGCGGCCGTCACCTCGGGAAGCGCGTGCCGTCGTGCGACTTCGGCCTCGATGGCGCCGACCACCCGGTCGGCCTCCTCCGCGCGCCCGTGCGCTTCCAGCCATCCCGGTGATTCCGGAAGGCGCCCGACAAGCAGCAGCGGCACCAGCCCGAGCGCGCCGAAAAGGAAGATCAGCCGCCACGCCTGCGGCCCGACGCCGATCACCCCACGGGCGAAGAACGACATCGCGGGAATGCCGAGCAGCCCCAACGCGAGCGTGATCGACTGGAGACGGCCGCGTTGGGGGGCCGGCACCAGCTCGGCCAGGAAGGTGATCGCGATGACCGTCATAGCGCCCAGACCGATGCCGGTGAATACCCGTGTCACCAGGAGTCCGGCCGCGTTGAAGGCACCCGCGTTCAGCAACGAGAAAACGGAAAACCAGGCGACCGAGACGCGAAGTGACCGGCGGCGGCCGAACCGTTCCGCGATCCGGCCGCCGATCGCGGAGCCGAGGAACATACCGAGAAAGCCCGCGGACGTGATGAACGAAACCTCGCGCACGCTGATGCCGAGATAACCGCGCAACGCCGGTGCCGCGTAGGCGAAGGTGTTGATATCGGCGAGTTCGAACGCGAAGCAGAGGGCCAGGATGCCGGCCACCCGCCGCTGGTAGCCCGACCACGGGAGCCGGTCCACTCTTGCCATGATCGTCATCGATCCACCTCACATCGGGAGAGCGCGGCGAGCACCGCGGTGATCAGGGCCGGGTGGCCGGGCTCGGGGTCCAGACCAGTCCGAGCGATCACCAGATCCTCTTCATCGAGAATGAACACACCTTGGCCGAGGCTGCCCAGGGCATAGGACATCGCGCGGGGCGCGGCCGGGAGGTGCCCGTCGTGGTTCAACCACAGCCCGGCACCGTAGGGGTGGCGGAACGCGGGAGGACCGGTGACTCGTCCGGCCACGATCGCCGGCGACTCGGCACGCATCAGGGCTGTCCACGACTCGGTGACCACGCGCCGCCCACCCAGCTTGCCCCGGCCGAGGATGATCTGGCCGATCCGTGCGAGGTCGGCCGGTGTGGTGTACCAGGAACCTGACAGCAGCGGGATGCCCTCGGCATCGGTTTCCAGCAGACTGTGCCGCAAGCCCAGCGCCGGTAACACGGTTCCGGAAAGATGACCGTGTATCGCGGGCCCGAGTTTTTCCCGGAGCGCCACCGCTATCGCGAGGAAGTCGATGCTCTGGTAGCAGAACACACCAGAGGTCGCGAAGTCCACTTCGGACACCATCGCCTTGACCGAAACGGGTCGACAGTACGCGGCGAAATAGTCGTCGGCGTCGGTGAGCATGTCCTCCGAGCCATCGGGAGCCCGCCGCATGGACAGACCACTTTGGAGCCGGAGAAGATCCAGGAGGCTGATCCGGGAACGGGGGTCACGCTCCCCCTTCCACGAAGCGATGCCGGCCGGCGCCGCGGGATCGACGACCCCCTGACCGGCGAGTAGACCCACGACGAGACCGGTCAGAGTCTTGGCCGTCGACCACCCTCTGGTCGGTGTGGTCGGACCGAAACCTGGCGCGAACTCCTGCGCGACCAACCGTCCATGATGGACGACGGCGACACCGCGCGCGGCCGTCCCGGCCAGGTGATCACGAATCGCCGAGCGCAGCGGTGAGTAACCGGGATCGGGCTCGAACCCGTCACCGCCGGGCCAGCTCCGGTCATCGAAATACCCCGCGAGAACGGGCATTCCGGCCAGATCGCGCCGCTGGCCCGCAACCAGTGCTGCTCCCTTGTCCCCGGAGTACACCGCTCGACGGCACGTACCGTCCGACAAGCGGCCGGTGACACTTCGATGCTCGTAGTCGATCGAGAAGTCGATTTCGCCGGGATGGAGGACCCCGCCCGCGAACCGGTCACAGATGACCGCCAGATCGGCCTCGATCAGACTTTTCGCCTCGCGTCCCGAAACGAACAGGCCCGAACACAGCTCTTTGGTACAGAAGCCGAGCGCGTTACGGCGCCGCTGGACGACCTTGTCCCTGCCCACCGATCGATCCCTTCGTGCGATCCGACAGCCGCGGTGGTGGAACCGCGGAATTCTGGTTCGGACCTTTCAGCGCCACTCGACGCCCAGCTTTTCGGTCACGGCGGCGACGTCAGCCTCGGCCGACAGCAGGGCGAACATGCCCCGCCGTCCTTCCAACGGTTGCGCGGAGGAGGTGAAGCCCTTATGGGCGAGCAGCACCGCCTCGACCGCGTTGCTCGCGGCCTTGCCGATCTGCACCGCCCCCACCTCCGTTCCGTCAGCCTGGTTCAACCCCGCCGCCTGCGTCGCGCAGATGCCGACAGCGTCACGGAACCGCTCGGTGTCGAGGCCGAGCACGCGGCCCGCCGCGACGACCGCGCCGATGGCTCCCGCTGTCGCACGCACGCACCAGCCAGCCGCCGTATGCGATTTTCCGAGCGCGTCGGCGACCCGTTCGGCCACCTCGTAGCCGACGGCCGTCGCCTCAACAACTTCGGCGTCGCCGGCACTGGCGGAGTCGGTGCCTTTCAGCGCCGACGCGGCGGCGCAGACCGCCACCCACTCCGGTGCGGCCTCGTCGAATACCGCTGCGACGCCCCGGAGACACGCTGTCCACACTGGACTTTCTGGGTTCGGCACCGCCTGCCGTAACGCACGCACCACCGCGTGTTCGCCGTAGGTGTCGGCGGCCCGGCGAAACCGGTCGAGCTCCGCGGCAGCGCGCTCGAGTACCGCCTCGGGCGGCGTGGTGGTGCGGGCGAAAGCGACGACCTCATCGGTGGTGGTCACCGGTTTTCCTCCTGTTCCGCGGGGCGGATCGCCATGAGCAGCGCGCCGAGGCCGAGCGCCGACTCCATCTCGTCGACGGCCTCCGCCAGGGCCCGGGCGGCGCCGGCACCGAGCACCGGCTCGACGAGTCCGTCGACCTTGGCGAACAACTCGGCATCGGTCAAGGGCCGCGCGAGGCTGCCCCGCGCGTGCGGGATGTGCACGGACACCGGCGACGCCCCGGCGCGTTCGATCCGGATCGTGGCCGCGTCGCGTGCGCACGATTCCGTCGGTACCAGTGTGATCAGCGTGCGCAGGCGCTCGACGTCCGGCATCACCGCGCGCTCGTCGCTGAACTGTCGCAGTGCGACCCGGCCGTCGAGGAGGCCGACCGCGGCCGCATGGTAGGCGCTGAAACGGGCCTGCAACCCATCTCCGGGCTGGCG
>DASSAD010000274.1:0-7352 GCA_035685725.1 Amycolatopsis sp.
GGTCGCCCTGCTGGGGATCGACGGAAGGCTGATCGAGATCGAGGCCGACATCGGTGGAGGGATGCCCGGCGTCAAGCTGGTCGGCCTCCCGGACGCCGGGCTCCGGGAGGCCAAGGACAGGGTGCGCTCGGCCGTGCGCAACTCGGACCAGCAATGGCCGGGGGAGAAACTGACGCTTGGACTCTCACCGGCGAACCTGCCCAAACTCGGGTCCGGCTACGACCTGGCCATCGCGGTCGCTGTCCTCGCCGCGGCCGGCAAGGTGCCCGCCACTCGCCTTCTCGGCACCGTGCTGCTCGGCGAGCTCGCGCTGGACGGGCGGGTCCGCGAAATCCGCGGCGTACTCCCGGGACTGCTCGCCGCGCGTGCCGCCGGGATGAAGCGCGCGATCGTCCCCGCGCCTTCGCTGTTCGAGGCGGCGCTGGTGGAAGGGCTCGAGGTACGCGGCGCCGCCCGGTTGTGCGATGTCGTGGCGTGGTTGCACGGGGAGGCCACCCTGACCCCGCCCGAGTCACCGGTCGAGGCGGAGCAGCCGGACATCCCCGATCTGGCCGACGTGCTCGGTCAACCGGAGGCCCGCTGGGCACTCGAGGTGGCCGCGGCCGGCGGCCACCATCTGCTCCTGTCCGGCCCACCCGGTGTCGGGAAGACGATGCTCGCCAAACGCTTGCCCGGACTCCTGCCGATGTTGACGGCCGCCGAGTCGCTCGAGGTCACCGCGGTCCACTCGGTTTACGGCTCGTTGTCCCGGACAGCGCCGCTGATCAGGGTGCCGCCGTTCGTCGCCCCGCATCATTCGGTGTCGGTGGCCGCGCTGATCGGCGGCGGTAGTGGCCTGGCGGTGCCCGGGCTCGTCAGCCGGGCGCACCGTGGCGTGCTGCTGCTGGACGAGGCCTGTGAATTCGGCGCGGACCGTCTGGAATCGCTGCGCACCGCACTGGAGGACGGGGAGATCCGGCTGGCCAGGGCAAAGGGAGCCGTCTGCTACCCGGCTCGCTTTCAGTTGGTGCTGGCGACCAACCCGTGTCCGTGTGCTCCGCCCCGGGAGACCGACTGCTCCTGTTCGGTTACCGCGCGGCGGCGCTACCTGAGCCGGTTGTCCGGGCCCTTGCTGGACCGGGTGGATCTCCGGGTTCGGATGCGGCCGATGACGGCGATCAGCACGCACGCGTGTGACAAGCCCGAATCGACTCAGATCGTCCGGAAACGGGTGCTCGCGGCCCGGCAGCGTGCCGCCCAGCGGTGGTCCGGGCGCGGGTGGCGGTCCAACGCGGAAGTACCGGGTCCTGTCCTGCGGCGCGAGTTCGCTCTGCCGAGGAAGGTGACCGAACTACTCGACCGTGGACTCGACCGCGGACTGGTCACCGCGCGCGGAGCCGATCGCTGCCTGCGGATCGCCTGGACTCTCGCCGATCTCGCCGAGGCGGCGCGACCGGACGGCGATCATGTTGCTGCCGCGCTGGAATTCCGAGACAGGCGGGCGGCATGACGGACCTGACCGAAGCGCGCCTTGCCCGGGCGTACCTGCTCAGGGTCGCCGAGCCCCCGGCGCCCGCACTGAACGCCTTCGTCGCCGGACACGGTCCGATTGCGGCGGCCACGGCCGTGCGCGAGGGCGACTGCCCGCCGCGGGTTCACGACGAGACGGCCGCGCGCCGGGAGTTCGACCGCGCCGAAGGAGACCTGGCCACGGGGGAGCGGCATGGTGCCCGGCTGGTGATCCCCGAGGACGACGAATGGCCGGGCTGGCCCCTGCTCAGCCTGGACCAGGCCACCCGCCGAGGTGTGCAGGGAATGGCGCAGCCGCTCGCCTTGTGGGTTCGCGGAGAGTGCCGCCTCGACACGACGACGGAGGCGGCGGTCGCGGTGGTGGGCTCGCGCGCGGCCACCGGCTACGGCGAGCACGTCGCCGGCGAAATTGCCTACGGGCTGGCGTGCCACGACATGTCGGTGTTCTCCGGCGCCGCCTATGGCATAGATGGCGCCGCGCACCGGGGTGCACTGTCCGCGTCCGGAGTCACCGTGGCTCTGCTCGGCTGTGGCCTGGACGCGGGCTACCCCGCGGGGCATGTGGTGCTCCTCAACAAGATCACCGAGCGGGGTGGCCTCGTCGTCAGCGAGTACCCGCCGGGAACCACCCCGGCCCGGCATCGCTTCCTGGTTCGCAACCGGCTGATCGCCGCGCTCAGCCAGGGCACCGTGGTCGTCGAGGCCGGACGGCGCAGCGGAGCCCGCAACACCGCCACCACGGCCGGGGTACTCGGCAAGGTCGTCATGGCCGTGCCCGGTCCGGTCACGTCGGCGATGTCGACCGGGTGCCACGAGCTGATCCAGGAATCCGGCGCCACCCTGGTCACCTCGATCGACGACGTGATCGAGAACGTGGGGCGGCTCGGCCTTCCGGTCGCGGACAAGATCAGGCCGCGAAGGCCGACGGACAAGCTGGGGCCGGATGCCCTCCGCGTGCACGATGCGCTGGACCGGCGCGAGGGCAAGTCGGCCGAGCGGATCGCGACGGAGTCCGGCGTGCCCCTCGCCCGCGTCCGGGGCCTGCTTCCGGCACTCGAGGTGGACGAGCTTGCCGAGCGCTGCGACGCCGGATGGAGACAGGCGGCTCGGCAGCGCGCGTCGCCTGAGCTGCCCGAAAATGATCGCCGAAAAGAGGGGAGGTGAGGTGATACCGCGCTGGACGCGTGGCGATGCTTGACCATTCGCGCCGCTTCGCTCAGCGTGAAGAACGTGTCACCGAAAGATCGGCAAAGCCGGGTTGATCTCCATCGCGTGCGGGCAGCCTTGCCGGAGGAGGCCGTCCGGCTCGTGGACGAGTTCGAGCGCCACCTGGGCCCCGAACGCGGCTTGTCCGAGCACACGGTGCGGGCCTACGTCGGCGATGTGGTGTCCATGCTCGGCTACCTGCACGCGGTGGACGACACGGCGACCGGCCGCCAAGGCCGCAGCACGCGGAAGCCACGGCTCCCCACGGTGCCGGGCGGCCCGAGACAGCCGCACCCGGCACCCGGGCGCGAATCCTCGGCGAATCCCACGGGAACCCGACCGCACTCGGATGGCATGGACACCGGGTCCAGACCGGACAGCAAGGGCGCGCACACACCGTCCCGTCCGGACACCCAGCCGGTGGACGCACGATCGGGACCGGGCAGGGAGGCATCGCTCACAGCCGCCAATCCAGGAACCGGGACAGAGACAGACGGCGTGTATGGACAGTCCCGTCCAGAACCGGACGATGTCCAAACGGGGCCTCGGCCAGACCCGGATCACCAAACGGGGCCTCGCGTCGAGAGTGACGTCGAGGGTACCGACGGTGTGCCCATGAGCGCCCGGGCGGAAGCCTGGAGCATGCGTGCGCTCGACGGCCTCGACCTGCCCTTTCTGCGGTCCTGGCTGGCCGATCTGCATGGGTCGGGTGCGGGGCGGACTACGTTAGCCCGCCGGACGGCCGCGGCACGCGCGTTCACGGCATGGGCCCGGCGTCGTGGCGAGTTGGACGCGGACCCCGGCGCGCGGTTGGTGGCGCCGCGAAGCAGGCGCACTCTTCCGGCGGTGCTGCGGCAGGACGAGGCGGCCGAGGTGATGCGCATGTCGGCCACCGGCGCGGCTGAGGAGGAGCCGCAGGCCCTGCGTGATCACGCGACCCTCGAACTCCTCTACGCCACCGGGATCCGGGTGTCGGAGTTGTGCGGGCTCGACGTCGATGATGTCGAGTTCGACCGGCGGGTCGTCCGTGTCATCGGAAAGGGTGACAAAGAGCGGGCCGTCCCGTTCGGACTCCCCGCGGAACGAGCGCTGCGGAAGTGGCTGGAGGTGGGCCGTCCGGCGATGGTGAGGGAGGCGCCGCAAGCGTCACACACCGCGCTCTTCCTCGGGATCCGTGGTGGCAGACTGAACCAGCGCGCGGTCCGGCGGATCGTCCACGACGCGGTCGGATCGCTTCCGCAGGCCCCCGATATGGGTCCGCACGGCCTCCGCCACTCGGCCGCCACCCACCTTTTGGAGGGAGGCGCGGACCTTCGCAGCGTTCAGGAGCTACTCGGTCACGCTACGCTTGCCACGACCCAGATCTACACTCATGTGACAGCCGAGCGGTTGAAGGCGATCCATGACCAAGCACACCCCCGTGCCCAATGAGCGAGCGCGAGAGCAGGCAGGATGGCCGGCAGGATGGCGACAGCCGATCGATCACATCCCGAGCCGGAGACCGGACTGAGCCCGTTGCCGAGAGTGTCCACCGCGTGACAGCCGATCTGCGTCTGACCGACACAGACCGTTCGGATCGCTACCCGAACGGTGATCGTCGCGTACCCGCGAAAGCCGACCGATCAGCGCCGGCCGGTGAGGCGCACAACGATCACAAAGACAACGATCACAAGGATGTCGAGGCGGGGATCCAGGCACTGTGGCGCGAGTTCTGCGTCTGTCCGAACCAACGGCTTCGCGAGCGTCTGGTCCTGCACTACGCGCCGCTCGTCAAGTACGTGGCCGGCCGGGTGGGCACCGGGCTTCCCACCCACGTCGATGTCGGTGATCTCGTGCAGTCGGGGATCTTCGGGCTGATCGACGCGATCGAGAAGTTCGAACCCGAACGCGGGCTGCGGTTCGAGACCTACGCGATGCAGCGCATCCGGGGGGCGATTCTCGACGACCTCCGGTCCCAGGACTGGGTGCCCCGGGTGGTGCGAAGCCGCGCCCGGGAGGCCGAGCGTGCCATGGAGCGTCTCGGCGCCCGGTTGCGCCGGACCCCGACCGACACCGAGGTCGCGAACGAACTCGGCATCAGCCTCGGCGAGCTTCGCGACCTCTACCGGCAGTTGCGTCTGACGAGTGTCGCCGCGTTGGAGGATCTCATCGCCGCGGGCAAGGACAGCGGCTCACTGGTCGACACGCTGCCGGACGACGGGGCGGTCGACCCGGTGGCAGTCCTGGTCGACCGGGACAACCGCCGGCAACTGGCCGAGGCCATCGCCCAACTCACCGAGCGCGACCGGATCGTGGTCAGCCTGTACTACTTCGAAAGCCTCACCCTGGCCGAAATCGGCAAGGTGCTGGGTGTCACCGAATCCCGCGTGAGCCAGTTGCACACCCGCGCGGTGTTACGTCTGCGCGCGCGGCTCACCGAGCAAGCCAGCGTCTGACCCACCCGCCCAGTCGGCGGACCGCGTCCCTGCCTGGCGCTCCTTCCCAGCGCGATGCCTTGCGGTGTCGTTGTCCTTGGTGGTACTTGGCGGGCACCCCTTCCCAATCGGGCAGCCGTTCGGTGGGTGGAGGTGCCGGATCCGGCCGGCGGTTGGACTTGGTCCGACGGGGAGTCAAGGCAAAGACGACGTCGTAGTCAGGGGTAGTCAGGGGCCCTCCCAGGGTTTGAGGCCGATCATGATGTGAACCTCGATCAGGCCGACCGGATCGAGGTACTCCTCTCCACGCCGGACGCCCCAGTGCAGGCACGCGGCCGCCGGGCACCCGGCATGGCCCGCGGCCACCGTGCCGATCACCTGGCCCCGGTATACCTGCGTTCCCGTGGCGACCGCCGGGGTGATCGGTTCGTAGGTGGTGCGCAAAGCTCCGTCGTGATCGATGGAAACCACCCCAGCGCCCGCTACCTCCCCGGCGAAGACGACGACCCCGGGGCCGGCCGCGAGCACCTGCTGGCCGGGTGCCGCTACGAGATCTACACCGCGGTGGCCCGGACCGTAGGTGTCCGCCGGGGCTTCGAAGGCTCTGGTCACCGCCGGCACAGGGGAAAGAGGCCAGGCGAATCTCGGTTCCGGGTCGGCCGGGCTGGATCGGGCTGGCGTGGTCGGGGGAGCGGAAATCGTCTCGGATCGGGGCACGGAAACGGCCGCTGCCCACGTCGGGGACTCGACCGCGGGTTGCGGCGAAGCCGGGGGCGTGGCCGGGGATACGGACAGTGCGATCAGGAGCAGCTTGAGAACGGGCATGCACCTAGCGTGACCGGCCGAACTCGGTAACGGGAGGCCGATCGGAAATCTGTGGATAACTGGGGAGGGTGTGGACAACTGCCCCGGATTCCCGTTGCCCGTGCTGAAGCCTGGCCGGGCTCGGCGTACACTATTCCAGCGGCCCGTCTGAGCATGGGCTGACTTCGCGTGTACGTGCGTGTTTCACGTTTCCACAGTGCTTCTCGGAGCTTCTTCGGATCCGTGGATGCGCGGCGTCCGGCGGTTCTCGGTGCGTGCGCCGAGGTCCGGGCGCCGGCACGGCACCAGGGCCGCCGGTCACCCGGCCGGTGGCGACAAACCGACCGCAGCGGGCCGGGTTCCACCCGGGCCGCTCGACTACAGAAGAGGTGCGAATCCGGCCATGGCCGTCGTCACCATGAAGCAGTTGCTCGATTCCGGTGTGCACTTCGGGCACCAGACCCGGCGCTGGAACCCGAAGATGAAGCGCTACATCCTCACCGAGCGCAACGGCATCTACATCATCGACCTGCAGCAGACGCTGACCTACATCGATCGCGCGTTCGAGTTCATCAAGGAGACCGTCGCGCACGGCGGCACGATCATGTTCGTGGGCACCAAGAAGCAGGCCCAGGAAGCGATCGCCAGCGAGGCGCAGCGGGTGGGCATGCCCTACGTCAACCAGCGCTGGCTGGGCGGGATGCTGACCAACTTCCAGACCGTGCACAAGCGGCTCCAGCGTCTCAAGGAGCTCGAGTCGCAGGAGCAGACCGGCGGCTTCCAGGGGCTGACCAAGCGCGAGGTGCTCACGCTGACCCGTGAGAAGGAGAAGCTGGAGAAGACCCTCGGCGGTATTCGCGACATGGCGAAGGTGCCGAGCGCGGTGTGGATCGTGGACACCAAGAAGGAGCACATCGCCGTCGGCGAGGCGCGCAAGTTGAACATCCCGGTGGTCGCGGTGCTGGACACCAACTGCGACCCGGACGAGGTCGACTACCCGATCCCGGGCAACGACGACGCCATCCGTTCGGCGGCGCTGCTCACCAAGGTCGTCGCGGAGGCCGCCGCGGCCGGTCTGCTGGCCCGCTCGGGCCGCAACGGCTCGGCGCCGGAAGGCCAGGACAAGCCGGAGCCGGGCGTGGCCGCCGACGAGCCGCTGGCCGAGTGGGAGAAGGACCTCCTGGTCAGCAGCGAGGGCGGCGAGACCGCGCCGCAGACCGCCTCCTCCTGATTTTGTACCCGCGCGGCCGTCTCAGCCGGCCGGCCGCGCGGCCTTTAACTTCCGAAGGGAACGGACAACGCACCATGGCGAACTACACCGCGGCTGACGTCAAGCGTCTCCGCGAGCTCACCGGCTCCGGCATGATGGACTGCAAGAAGGCCCTGGAGGAGTCCGGCGGCGACTTCGACAAGGCCGTC
>DASSAD010000275.1:0-8818 GCA_035685725.1 Amycolatopsis sp.
CTCGGGCGGCCTGCACGGCGTCGGCGCCTCCGCGGTCAACGCGTTGTCACACCGCTTCGACGTCACGGTCAAGCTCGGCGGCAAGGTGCACGAGATGTCCTTCGCGCACGGTGTGCCGGGGGTGTTCGACGGACCCGGCGCCAAGGCGAAGTTCTCGCCCCAGCCGGGCCTGCGCATCACCGGGAAGATGAAGCGCGGCGAGAAGACCGGCACCTCGATCCGGTACTGGTACGACGCCCGCTACTTCGAGACCGGCGCGAAGCTCGACGCCGAGGCGGTGCGCGCCAAGCTGCGCAACACCGCGTTCCTGGTGCCGGGCGTCACCTACGTGCTGCGCACCGCTGCCGAAGGCGCGATCGGGGAGGAGACCTTCCACTTCCCCCACGGGCTGCGGGACATGGTCGACTTCCTCGCCCCGGCCGGGGACAAGCCGGTCTCCGGGATTCTGATGATCACCGGTGAGGGCACCTACAAGGAGAACGCCGCCGACGTGAACGGCGTGATGAAGGCCAACGTGGAGCGCCGCGCCGAGGTCGAGGTGGCGCTGCGCTGGGGGACCGGCTACGAGCGCACCGTCGAGTGCTTCACCAACACCATCCGCAACGTGCACGGCGGCACGCACCGCCGCGGCTTCGACCGCGGCGCGGTCAAGGCGTTGCAGGACGCCATTTCCCGCACCCGTGGCCTGCTCAAGCCCAAGGAGGACCTGCCGGTCCTCGACGACGTGCTGGAGGGCATGACGGCGGTCGTCCACGTCCGCCTGCCGGAGCCGCAGTTCACCTCGCAGACCAAGGACGAGCTGTCCACCGCCGGCATCACCCGGGTCATCCAGGGGATCGTCGAGAAGCAGCTCAAGGCGTGGACCGAGGACCGCAGGACCAAGTCCGAGGCCAAGGTCGTGCTGCAGAAGATCGTGGACGCCGGCCGGGTCCGCATCGCGCAGAAGCAGCAGAAGGACGCCGCCCGGCGCAAGACCGCGCTGGAGGGCGCGGCGATGCCGGCGAAGCTGGTGGACTGCCGCACCACCGGGATCTCGCGCAGCGAGCTGTTCCTGGTCGAGGGTGACAGCGCGCTTGGCTCGGCGCGGATGGCGCGGGTCTCGGAGTACCAGGCGCTGCTTCCCTTGCGCGGCAAGGTGCTCAACGTGCAGAAGGCCAGCCTCGGCGACACCCTGAAGAACGCCGAGATCGCCTCGATCGTGCAGGTGCTGGGCGCCGGCAGCGGCCGCACCTTCGACCTGTCCACCATGCGGTACGGCCGGGTGATCATCATGGCCGACGCGGACGTCGACGGCTCGCACATCCGTACCCTGCTGATCACCCTGTTCGCCAAGTACATGCGCCCGGTCATCGAGGACGGCCGGCTCTACGCGGCGATGCCGCCCCTGCACAAGATCCTGACCAAGGGCCGGAACCCGGAGACGCACTTCACCTTCACGCAGCGGGAGATGGAGGCGAAGGTGCACGAGCTGGAGGCGGGGGGCAAGCAGATCGTCACGCCGGTCCCCCGGTTCAAGGGTCTGGGCGAGATGGACGCCGAGGAGCTGTGGGACACCACGATGAACCCGTCGACCCGGTCGGTCCGGCGGATCACCCTCGACGACGTGGAAGCCGCCGAGGCCGCTCTCGAACTGCTCATGGGCGAGAAGGTGGAGCCCCGGCGCAACTGGCTGGTCGAATCCGCGGCCCGGGTCGACCAGGCGGCGATCGACATCTAGGACGGTCCGTGGGGCTTTGGTTCGGCGGCGGAGGAGGGCGCAAGCGCGACCGGCTAGGCTGGGTTCCGGCGAGGCTGGGCGATTCACTGGGCGGCCGGGCCGTGGCCGGGCGCGGTTTTCGCGCCGCCGGGCCCGGCGGGCGGCACCTGTTGTCCATCCTCCCGGCACCGCGCACGGGGTCGTCTCTGCGGCCGAACGCGGGTATTCGCACCATGCCGTAGGACGGCAGATCGCGTAAACGTAGGAGAACGTCAGACATGGCACGCCGCAAGACGCCGACCACCCGGGTCGATCCGAGCGCCTTCGACCGCGCGGGCGCGCAGGTGTTCGAGAACCCGGTCAAGACCGAGATCGAGGACTCCTACCTCGAGTACGCCTACTCGGTGATCCATTCCCGCGCGTTGCCGGACGCCCGTGACGGGCTCAAGCCCGTGCACCGCCGGATCCTGTTCTCGATGAGCGAAAACGGGTACCGGCCCAACCACGCGTATGTGAAGTCCTCGCGCGTCGTCGGTGACGTGATGGGCCGTTATCACCCGCATGGCGACACCGCGATCTACGACGCCATGGTCCGCCTCGCGCAGGACTTCTCGATGAACGCGCCGCTGATCGACGGGCACGGCAACTTCGGGTCCCCGGACGACGGCCCGGCGGCCAGCCGGTACACCGAGGCCCGGATGTCGCCGGAGGCGATGCTGCTGGTGGGTGAGCTCGGCGAGGAGACCGTCGACTTCCGGCCGAACTACGACGGTTCGCTGGCCGAACCGACCGTGCTGCCCGCCGCGTACCCGAATCTCCTGGTCAACGGCACCTCGGGGATCGCGGTCGGGATGGCGACCAACATGATCCCGCACAACATGGGCGAGATCATCGGTGCCGCCCGCTGGCTGATCCATCACCCGAGCGCCACGCTGGACAAGCTGATGGAGTTCGTGCCCGGCCCCGATCTGCCCACCGGTGGGCTGCTGCTCGGGCTCGACGAGGTGCGCAAGGCATACGAGACCGGGCGCGGCGTGGTCCGGATGCGGGCGAAGGTGGTGATCGGCCCGCTGGAGGGCAGCCGGGGCCGCCAGGGCATCACGGTCACCGAACTGCCCTACGGCGTCGGGCCGGAGAAGGTGATCGAGAAGATCACCGACGAGGTGAACAAGTCGAAGCGGCTCACCGGCATCGCCGACGTGAAGGACCTCACCGACCGGGAGAACGGCACCCGGCTGGTGATCGAATGCAAGGTCGGGGTCAACCCGCAGCCGCTGCTGGCCGACCTCTACCGGCTGACCCCGCTGGAGCAGTCGTTCGGCATCAACAACCTGGTGCTGGTCGACGGGCAGCCGCGGACCCTGGGCCTCAAGCAGCTGCTGGAGGTCTTCCTGGCCCACCGCTACGACGTGGTCACCCGGCGGACGCGGTACCGGCGGCGCAAGCGCGAGGAACGCCTGCACCTGGTGGAGGGCCTGCTGATCGCGCTGCTGGACATCGACAAGGTGATCCGGCTGATCCGCAACAGCGAGAACGCGCAGGAGGCCAGGGACGGCCTGATGAAGCGGTTCAAGCTCTCCGAGATCCAGGCGACCTACATTTTGGACACTCCGCTGCGCAGGCTGACCAAGTACGACAAGCTCGAACTGGAAGAGGAGCAGGACCGGCTGCGCGAGGAGATCGCCGAGCTGTCCAAGATCCTCGACGAGGAGCCCGTGCTCAAGCGCGTGGTCTCCGCCGAGCTGGCCAAGATCGCCAAGGAGTTCCGCGCCGAGCGGCGCACCGCGCTGATCGACGGTGACCTCAAGGAGGTGCTGGCCGCCTCGCAGCCGGCCGGGCCGCGCGAGGTCGCCGACGACCCGTGCCAGGTGATCCTGTCCGCGACCGGGCTGGTGGCCCGGACCGCGGCCGAGTCGGAGGAGGCCCCGGAGGCGCGCCGCCGCAACGGCCGGACCAAGCACGACGCCGTCGCCGCGGTCGTCCACTCGACCGCCCGCGGCCAGGTCCTGCTGATCACCAGCCGGGGCCGTGCCTTCAAGACCGCCGTGCTGCCGCTGCCGGTGCTGCCCGAACAGGCGGGCACGGTGTCGCTGCGCGGCGGGATGGCGGCCCGCGAGCTGGTCCCGTTGGAGAAGAACGAACGGGTCGTCGGGATCGCGCCACTGGGTGAGCAGGCGGCCGGTTCGCCGGGCCTCGCGCTGGGTACCCGGGCGGGTGTGGTGAAGGTCTGTTCGCCGGAGTGGCCGGTCCGGGCCGACGAGTTCGAGGTCATCGGCCTCAAGAACGATGACGAGGTCATCGGCGCGAGCTGGCTGATCGACGGCAGGGAGACCCTGGCCTTCATCGCTTCGGATGCCGCGCTGCTGCGGATTTCGGTGTCGCTGGTGCGGCCACAGGGCCTCAAGAGCGCCGGCATGGCCGGGATCAAGCTCATGCCGGAGGAGGAGGCGGTGTTCTTCGGCGCGGTGCGCACGGACGACCTGGAGCACGGCGAGCCGATGGTGGTGACCGCGACGGGCGAGACCGTGAAGGTCACGCCGTTCGCGGAGTACCCGGCCAAGGGCCGCGCGACCGCCGGGGTGCGGGCGCACCGGTTCCTCCGGGGCGAGCAGCGGCTCTCGGTGGCCTGGATCGGGCCGCGGCCGGCCGGTGCGGCGAAAAACGGTGACCCGGTCGAGTTGCCCGAGCCCAATCCGCGGCGCGACGGCTCCGGAGCGGCCCATCCGGGCCCGGACGTGGTGGGGCATGTGATCGAACGTGCGTAGCGCGGCTTCGCGGCGAACCGCCGGTCACGCCCCGGTCGACTGATCTCGGAGCGTGTCCATGGTTGCGAGCCCGGAGGATCGGCTGCGGCGAATGGGATTCGTCGGCGCCAACGCGATCACCCACCTCGGAGCCCAGGACACGCTCGACGAGGTCCTCGACCGGGTCCGGCAGGTGCTGCACGTGGACACGGCCGTGGTGCTGCTGCTGGAACCCGGTTCCGGTGAGCTGGTGGCCACCGCGGCGCTCGGGATCGAGACCGAGGTCCGGCAGGGCGTGCGCGTCCCGTTCGGCCGGGGTTTCGCCGGCACGATAGCGGCCAGCAGGAAGCCGCTGGTGCTGGACCGGGTCGACGAGACCACGGTGGTGAACCCGCTGCTGTGGGAGAAGGGCATCCGCACGCTGCTGGGTGTTCCGCTCCTGGTCGGCGGGGATGTGCTGGGAATCCTGCATGTCGGCACCTTCGGGCCGCGCACGTTCACCGACGACGACGTCGAGCTGCTCCAGCTGGCCGCAGCCAGGATCGCGCTGACCGTGCAGGCGCAGCGGTCCCAGGCGGCGCGCGCCGCGGCGGCCGAGCTGCAGCGGAGCCTGGTGCCGCCGCGGCTTCCGTCGGTGCCGTTCCTGGACCTCGCCGCCCGCTATGTGCCGGGCGGGCGGGCCAGCGTCGCCGGCGACTGGTACGACGTGTTCACGCTCCCGTCCGGGTACCTGGGGATCGTGATCGGGGACGTGGTGGGGCACGATCTCCCGGCCGCCGTGGTGATGGGCAGGCTGCGCAGTGTGCTGCGCGCCTATGCCCTGGACTGCGGCGATCCGGCGGAGGCGCTGGCCAGGCTCGACCGGAAGGTCCAGCATTTCGAGCCCGGCATCATGGCGACCGTGCTCTACGGGATGCTCGAACCCGGATTCGAACGACTCCACCTGTCCTCGGCGGGACATCTCGCGCCGGTGGTGCTGTGCCCGGGCGAGCCCGCGAGCATGCCCGAGCTGACCATCGACGCGCCGATCGGGGCGCTGCGCGGCGTGCGCCGGCACACCACGGTCCTCGACATGGTGCCGGGCGCGCTCGTCACCTTCTACACCGACGGACTGGTCGAGCGGCGGCACAGTTCCCTCGACGACGGCTTGGCGCGACTGACGAAGGTGACCGCTTCCGGCCGCGCGGACAGCGTGTGCGCACAGCTCATGGCCAGGATGATCGGTGACGAGATCCCCGAGGACGACGTGGCGCTGCTGGTGGTCCGCCGCCACGACGTGACCGAGGTCGGCCCGCTGGAGATGGCGATGCCGGCGGTGGCGCCCTCGCTCAAGGAGATCCGCGCCGGGATGCGCCGCTGGCTGACCGCGGTGGGCGCCCCGCCCGAGCCCACCGCGGACCTGCTGCTGGCGGTCGGCGAGGCGGGGACGAACGTGGTCGAGCACGCCTACGGTCCCGCGGGCGGCACCGTGGGCGTCCGCCTCGAGCTGCGCGAGCCGGCGGCCGGACCGGAGGTGGTGGCCACCGTGACCGACCAGGGCCGCTGGCGTCCGCCCCGGGGGACGAACCGCGGACGGGGCATGCCGCTGATGCGAAGCTGCTCCGACGACGTCGAGGTGCACCGCGGCGAAGCGGGGACCGAGGTCGTCATCCGGCGGCGCCTGACGGACGAACGGGGGTGAGCGCGACGGACGGTGTCGAGTTCGACGAGCGTGGCGATGCGGTGGCTATCCGGCTCTCCGGTGACATCGATCTCGCGAACGCGACGGTGGTGCAGGACGAGATCAACTCGCTGATCACCAACCACGTGAACGCGGTTGTGCTCGACCTCACCGAGGTCACCTACCTCGACAGTGCCGGACTGCGCATCCTGTTCACCCTCGCCGACCGGTTGCGGACCCTGCAGACGGCGCTGGAGCTCGTCGTCCCCGTCACCTCGCCGGTCCGGCGCGCGGTCGAGCTTTCCGGGCTGGCACCCTTCGCCCGCCTGCGCGGCGGCTGAAGCGGGGGCAATTTCACAGGCTTGGTATGCCATCGGTGGGCCTAGGGTGTGCGTGTGACTGATTTGCTGCCGATCGATGCCGACCGGGCCACCCTGGTGGGCCGGGTGTTCGACCCCGAAAGCGACGGACCCTGTGTCGTGGCCGTGCGCGGCGACAAGGTCGTCGACCTGACCCCCGTAGAGCCGACGATGTCCGGGCTACTGGACCGCGCCGATCTCCTCGACGTCGTTACCGGTGCCGGCGGCCGGGAGTGGCCGCTGGAAGACCTGCTCAGCGGTGCGCTGCGGCCGCTCGCGCCGTGCGACCTCCAGGTCATCAAGGCGGCCGGGGTGACCTTCGTCCGCAGCATGATCGAGCGGGTCATCGAGGAGCGCGCGCAGGGTGACCCGAAGCTCGCCGCGGACATCCGCCGGCGCATCGAAAGCGTGATCGGCGGGATGATCGGCGGCCTGGTGCCCGGCTCGCCCGAGTCGGCGCGGGTCAAGGAGGTGCTCGTCGCCGAGGGCCTGTGGTCGCAGTACCTGGAGGTCGGGATCGGCCCCGACGCCGAGGTGTTCACGAAGGCGCCGGTGCTTTCCGCGGTCGGGGCGGGTGCCGAGATCGGCATCCCGGAGCATTCCCTGTGGAACAACCCGGAACCCGAGCTGGTGCTGGCGGTGACCTCCGACGGCCGCGCGGTCGGCGCGACGCTCGGCAACGACGTGAACCTGCGCGATGTCGAAGGCCGTAGCGCGCTGCTGCTGAGCAAGGCCAAGGACAACAACGCGTCCTGCGCGATCGGCCCGTTCATCCGGCTCTTCGACGACTCCTTCGGCGTCGACGACGTGCGCGGGCTGGACATCGAGCTGACGGTCACCGGGACCGACGGCTTCGTTCTCGAAGGAACCAGCTCGCTGAGCGAGATCAGCCGGGACGTGCTCGACCTGGTCGGCCAGACCATCGGTGACCACCACCAGTACCCCGACGGTTTCGTGCTCTTCACCGGAACGCTGTTCGCGCCGACCCAGGACCGCGACGTGCCGGGGGAGGGGTTCACGCACAAGGTCGGTGACCGGGTGCGGATCTCCTCGCCGCGGCTGGGCTCGCTGACCAACGTGGTCGCGCACGCCGAGAAGGCCGCGCCGTGGAACTTCGGCGTCCGCGCGCTGATCGCGAACCTGGCCGCCCGCGGGCTGCTCTAGGAGATCCCTCGGGCCGGGCGACCCCGTCCGGCCCGAGGACGGCCCGAGGACGGCCCGAGGACGGCCCGACGACTCAGGCCGGGTCTAGTGCGAGTCGCGGGGCACGGCGTGGCCGCGGGACCCGCGCAGGAAATCGAAGTCGGCGCCCTCGTCGGCCTGCAGCACGTGGTGCGTGTAGAGCCAGGCGTAACCGCTGCTGTGGGGCGATTCCGGGGGCTGCCATTCGGCCCGGCGGCGCTCCAGCTCGGTGTCGTCGACTTCGAGCGTGAGGGTGCGGGAACCGACATCGAGGGTGATCTCGTCGCCGGTGCGCACCAGCGCGAGCGGGCCGCCCAGCGCCGATTCGGGGGTGACGTGCAGTACGACGGTGCCGTAGCCCGTGCCGCTCATCCGGCCGTCGCAGATGCGCACCATGTCGGTGATCCCGGCCTTCAGCATCTTCGCCGGCAGCGGCACGTTCGAGACCTCGGGCATGCCCGGGTAGCCCTTGGGCCCGGCGCCCCGGATGACCAGCACGGTGTCGGCGTCCACGTCGAGCGCCGGATCGTCGCACACCGCGTGGTAGTCCTCGGCCGAGTCGAACACCAGCGCCCGGCCGCGGTGGGTGAGCAGGTGTTCCGAGGCCGCGGACTGCTTGATCACCGCGCCACCCGGGCACAGGTTCCCGCGCAACACGGCCGTTCCCGTGCCCGCCGGCTGGAACGGCTCGTCCAGCCGCGTGATCACTTCGTCGTTCCAGCACTGGGCGTCGCTGACGTTGTCGGCCACGCTCTTCCCGGTGACCGTGATGTTCGCCGGGTGCAGCAGATCCGCGTCGACGAGCCGCTTCATCACCACCGGGAGACCGCCGGCGTAGCAGAAGTCCTCCATCAGGAAACGCCCGCTGGGCATCAGGTCGACCAGCGTGGGCACCGCCCTGGCGAGCCGGTCGAAGTCGTCGAGCGCCAGGTCGACACCGACCCGCCCGGCGATCGCGAGCAGGTGGATGATCGCGTTGGTGGAACCGCCGATCGCGGCGTTGACGCGGATCGCGTTCTCGAAGGCTTCCCGGGTCAGGATCCGCGACGGCCGCAGTTCCTCGTTCACCATCGTCACCACGCGCTGCCCCGCGGACTGCGCGATCTCGAACCGGCGCGCGTCGACCGCGGGCCAGGTGGCCGAGCCGGGCAGCTGCATGCCCAGCGCCTCGGCCATG
>DASSAD010000276.1:0-10213 GCA_035685725.1 Amycolatopsis sp.
GACACAAGACGAAATACGCGCCCATACCGGAACCCGACCCGGCAACCGGACGAGCGAACCCAGCCACCGCACCAAAACCCCGACGCCCGGACGCGAACCCAACGCACGGTCAAGCGACCTCAGCACCCGGACGGGAGAACTCGCCGACCGGACGGGAGACTTCAGCGCCCGGACGGGAGGACACGCCCGCCGGAAGAGGGGACACGCGCATGCCCCGCGTGTCCCCCCTTCCGGCCGCCGTGTCCCCTCTTCCCGTCGCCGTGTCCCCTCTTCCGGTTGTCGAAGTCTCCTGTCCGGTTGCTGGGGGCTCTCGCGCGCGGTGGTTTTGCGGGAGGTCAGCTGCTGGCCCGGCGGTAACGGGCGCGCACGTCCCCAACAATCCCCAACCGCCGGAGTTCTCTTTCGACGACGTCGTTTGCCAAGGATGGTCGTGCCACCGGCGCCGCGGCCTGTTCGATAGGTCCAGACATATCGGTGCGTTCGCGGTCAGCGACGGCGGCTGGTCAACGGCACACCGAGAATGGCGCACAGCTGCTCGAGTTGCCCGGTGGTCCAGTGATCACGGATCACCATGAGAGTTTTCCCTTCGGCATCGACGAAAACCACGAATCGACCGTTCCGGTGGACGCACGCGACCGCGTCGCGCCGCACCTCCCAGACCGGGGACCCGACATCGTAGGCGAGCACGGTGTCCCGATCGACCACGATTCGGATCCGACGCAGATACCAGACGAGAACCGAAAAGAGCAACAAGATCGAGGCCAGCCAAGGAACTATCTGTGAAGAACCTCGACAAAGGACATCCGTGGCGAGGCCCATGACAATGCCGCCGACCCCGACGGCGAGCATCAAACCCGCGAGATACGCCGTTTCCCATCACCGCAAGGAAACGTGGAGCACCGTCTTGTCCGCCATCGTCCGCCGACCTCCCACCGAGGAACATTACCCTCGTATGACGGCAACCCGGACCGGCGCTGTCGCGATCGATTCGGGGAGACATGCGGCGGGGCCGTCCGCGATCGGACGGCCCCGCCGGAGGTCAGTCCTGGCTCCCGGGCAGGACGGCGGTGTGCTCGATGCGCACCGCCTGCAGGGCCGACGGGTCGAGGTCGAGCAGGGCGAGGATCGTCGGGGCGATCTGCGTGGTCTCGACCGGACTGGACACCGTCTGGTGTCCGGTCTGCGGGCCACTCACCACGAGGGGGACATCACGGTCGTCGGGGGCCGCGCCGCCGTGTTCGGCGATCTTGCCCTGGCCGCCGGTGTAGACGACGCCGTTCTGCACGATTCCCACGAAGTCCGGGACCCGCGGATCACCCGGTGCTACACCGAAATAGTGCGCGGCGTCGGCACCGGCATAAGCGGTCTGCAGGCCCGAGTGGGTAAACGCTTTCGGGCTTCCGTTGATGTCGTTGCCGGTGCCGGACTGTGCGAGCAGGTAATCGCGGGCGAAGGCCGTGGCGGCCGGCGAGCGATCGTTGAGCCACAACAACATCGCGTCGTCGTCGAGGGAATGCGCGACCAGGTCACCCGCGCCGGGATGCGCGGCGCGCCAGGCGTTGTCGAGGCCGTCGAGCAGGGGTCCGTCGTCGATGCGGGTCAGCGCGCTGGGCCGGATGGGCGACTGGCCGTGCTTGGCGGACAGGATGATCGTCGTGGTCGTATCGAGGTGCTGCTTGCGCAGTTCCCCGACCATGGCGGCGACGCGCTGGTCGACCCAGTCCAGCGCGTCCGACAGCAGCGGGCCGGGCGTGCCGTCGGCGAGGTAGCCGCCCTGTTTCCCGTCCGAGGTGGGCAGTTTCTGCGCCGTGGACACGGTCTGGAAGTTCATGCCGAAAACGGCCGGGGTGCCGACCTGGGTGGCGCGGCTGTGGTCGTAGCCGTCGATCTCGTTCAGCACGGCCTGGACCTTGTAGCCGTCATAGGTCCGGGTGTCGGCGTTGTCGGTGGTCCAGTCCCCGCCGGCGGTCTGGCTGTTGATCTCCGGGGTGAACAGGTCCTGGATGCCGGTGCCCGACGGTCCGTTGAGGAGGTCGTAGGCGGGATGCTTGTCCGACCACGCGGTGCGCAGTCCGGCCTGGCGTGCCACCTCGAACACCGTGTTGACCTTGAGGTACTGGTACGGGTAGACCGGCTGGCAGGTCGCGGGGTCGACCGGCAGCTTCGCCGGGTTGATCAGGGTCCGCGGCGTGCCGGTCATGGCCAGCACGCCGTTGGGCAGGCCGGGCAGTCCCTGTCCGGCGTCGATGCTGTTCTGGTTCTTGTCCAGATCCTCGGTGTAGTCGACCTCGGCGCCCGGGGTCGCGTTCTTGCAGTCGGTGGTGCCGGCGGGCAGCAGGGCGTGGTTGTAGGTGTCGTCGTAGTAGATCCCCGTGCTTGCCGGGTTTCCCCCGGTCAGCTGCGCGACCATGCCGGGGAAGGAATCCGACGGGACCGGCGTCTTCGCGTTCGTGTACTCGTCTCCCTTGCGCACCAACGTCGCCAGTGCCGAGCCGGGGTGGTGTGCGACGTACCAGGCGAGATCGGACTGGTGCAGCCCGTCCACGCTCAGCAACAGCACATGCCCGGTTCGCGGACCCGCCTGAGCGGCGGGAACGGCGGCGACACAACCGAGTAGCCCGACGGCACCGGCGATCGCGGCATATCTCAACTTCCTTCGCACCAAAGCCTCCTGGTCTGGGCCGATTGGCCCCTCGGAGCCGGGTTTGGCCAGCCCCGGGGTGTGCGTGCCCGCATACCCGGAGCGTCGACGGGAAACCCTGAGCCCGGTGCATGGCCGGCGACCGCACACGATACGAAGGAAACCCGAACAGAGAATTAACAGCAGTTCGGGGGAACGAGTTTTTGCCGACGATCAACTTCGGACTATTCGGGCGGTCCGGGTCCAATTCGGCGAAGCGGTGCGATACCGCCATGGCGCACCAGGGTCGCCGAGGGTCGCCGATTTTCCCTGCCCACCTGGACCGTGCACGTCCCGGACACGCGGGGGGCACCAGCCATGTGTCGGAAATGGTTCGGCTGGGCGGTGATGCGGGTGTTCATCGCGGGCACCGGTGGCGTCGGTGCGATCACCGTTCCGATCGGGCAGATCCTGGCGTACTTCGCGCTGGCGGCGGTAGCCGGGGTCGCCGCCTCGGTGGTGCCGGCACGCCAGCGACCCGCGACTCGCTCGTCCGGGCCATCACGTCGGCATGACCGCCAGGATCGGAGAAACCCCCGCGCGGCAGGGGTTTCTCCGATCAGCCGAGTGCCGCGCGACTACTTGATCGCCAGCGCGTTCGCCGGGGAACCGGTGCCTCCCGGCACATTCAACGGCGCGCTGGTCAGGAAGAATTCGTAGCGGCCGTCCTGAGCGCAGTCGGCGGCGAGGTCGGACAGCCACCACAGCTCGCCGATCGCCATGCCGAGCTGCGCGATGAGCACCCGGTGCAGGAACCCGAAGGGCGCGGCCTCGTCGGACCGGTCGGGTGGCCACACCTCCAGTCCGGCCGTGTCACTGACCAGCCCCGAGGCGCCGGTGTCCCAGATGTAGCGGGCCATCTCCTCGGTGTGCTCGATGCCCACGGCGCACAACCGATCGGGGTCGGACAACCGCAGGCGCACATCATCGGGCTGCTCCCGGTACCAGTCCAGGAAACCGGTGTAGAGCAGGATGACATCGCCGGGCCGGAACGTGACACCTGCGCGGGCGCGGGCGAGTTCCAGGTCGTCGACGGAAAGGGCATAGCTGCTGCCGGGATCGTAGGCGCGTCCGGCTTCGGAAAGCGCTCCCCGCACATCGAGCAGCACCCCGCGCCCGACGATCCCGCGACGCGCCCAGTGCTCGATCGTGTTCCGGTGCTGCTCCGCGATTTCGTCCGCGGTAGCGCCCTGGTAGTACACGTTTCGCCGGTAGGCCACGTGCGCGAGCGCGTCCCACTGGCTCGACGCCTGCGGGTAGTAGTTGTCGTAGGCGTCGTCATATCCCACCGCGCGTTCGCGGCCGAACAGCGTGTGCCTGATGGCGCCACGCCTGAACAACGGTGGTGTCATGATGTTCTGCGGCGCATTCAGGGAAAACACCGCACCGCGGCGGACAAGTCCGGCCGCGGCGAGGACCGTGTCCTCGGTCTGCAGCCCGATCCGGCCCAGGCAGTCACCCGCGCCGAACACCTCCCACGCGGAACGCCCGCCGGCCTGGGCCGGCGGCAGGTCGTCGTAGCGGGGCAACGCTGTCCCGTCCGTCATCCGTGACTCCTTCGCCATCGCGATCATTGCGGCTACTCCCCCAGCCTGGCGCGCGACGGGCCCGCCGCCAAGATCCACCCGGGCGAACCCGGGTCGCCCGGGTGCCGCGGCGTCGCCCGAGGTGATATTTTCGTGGAACCCCGAGAATCAGTTAAATTCCGACCGCACGAGCGTGGTTTGTTTTGAAACAATCAGGCGAATGCGCCAGATTTTCCGCATTCGCCGGAACCGGCCGACCTCTTCAGGAGAAGTTCAGGTGCCGGACAGGTAAACGCCGGGCGAGCCACAACAGCATGAGCGACCGTTTCGACGTCCAGTTCGAGCCCATCGGCCGGCCGGAGAAAGGTCTTTGATGAAGGACGACGCACAAACCCCGAACGCGCCCACCGGCACCAGCCGGCGGCGATTGCTCCAGTCCGCCGCGATGGCCGGAGGTCTGGCGGCAGCCTCCATGGCACTGCCGTCCAATGTGCGCAAGGCGCTCGCCGCCACGAGCCCCGCCGGCAACGGCAAGCTGCAGGACATCGAGCACGTCGTGCTGTTGATGATGGAAAACCGCAGCTTCGACCACTACTTCGGCACGATGTCCGGCGTGCGCGGGTTCAGCGACCCGAACGCGCTGAAGCTGCTGAACGGGCGTTCCGTGTTCTACCAGCCGGATCCGGTCAATCCAGACCGCTACACGCTGCCCTGGCGCCTCGACACCCGGACCACCTCCGGGCAGTCCATCCCGTCGACCAGCCACGCCTGGGACGTCCAGCACCAAGCCTGGAACAACGGCGCGATGGACAACTGGCTGCCGGCGCACCGGGCCGCCGACGGCGCGGCGGGCCCGTTCACGATGTCCTACCTCACCCGGGAGGACATCCCGTTCCACTACGCACTGGCCGACGCCTTCACGGTGTTGGACTCCTACCACTGCTCGGTGATCGGGCCCACCGGACCGAACCGCACCATGTGGATCAGCGGCACCGTCGACCCGAACGGCACCGCGGGCGGCCCGATCCTCGAAACCACCTTCCCCAACGGAGCCCTGTCCTGGACCACCTACCCCGAGCGGCTGCTCGAGGCGGGTGTGAGCTTCAAGGTCTACCACGAGCCCGGCGGCGTGACCGGATTGTCGCCGTTCACGCACTTCGCGCAGTACAACAACGCACAGCCGGGCTCGGACCTGTACAAGTACGTGATGGCCAGCTCGCCGACCGGCCAGTTCGAGTACGACGCGCTCAACGACCAGCTGCCCACCGTCAGCTGGCTGCTTCCGCCGTCGGCGCTCGACGAGCACCCGTCCAACCTGCCGGCCGCCGGTGCCGGCTATATCGCGAGCAAGATCGACGCGATCGCGGCCAACCCGGAGGTCTGGGCCAAGACCGTGTTCATCCTGTCCTACGACGAGAACGACGGGATCTTCGACCACGTCCTGCCGCCGACCCCGCCGGCCGGTACCCCGGACGAGTTCGTCACCAAGACCTCGAAGGCCGGCACCGCCGGCGGTGGCCTGCCCGTCGGGCTCGGCTACCGGGTTCCCTCGATCATCGTGTCCCCGTGGACGGCGGGCGGCTGGGTGTGCTCCGACCTGTTCGACCACACCTCGCAGCTGCGCTTGCTGGAGCGGGTCACCGGCGTCGTCGAGCCCAACATCAGCCAGTGGCGGCGCGGCACCGTCGGCGACCTGACCTCGGCGTTCCGGTTCAACGACGCGAACCACACGCCGCCGGTGCTGCCGGACACCAACGGCCGGTACAACCTGGCCCAGTACGAGGTGGCCCAGCTGCCGAAGCCGGTCCCGCCCGCCCGGCAGACCATGCCCACGCAGGAACCCGGCCGGCGTCGACAGGTGCCGTGACCCGAAGCCCGATAACGACCTGAACCACTATGGACAGCGGGCCCGGAGCGGGCCCGCTGTCCCTGCGCAACGATCGGCCACGCCTTCGGCAGCGAGAAACTACCGCCGGGACTCGTCACCGATGAATCCGGGTGCACGAGGAAATGACCGCCAGGCGCGGAAAACCGTCAGGTCTGGTAGGACAACCGGGTCATCATGCCGACGGCTTCGTGGTAGATGTTGTGGCAGTGCGTGACCCATTGCCCGGGGTTGTCGGCGAGCAGATCGGTCACCACCGTCTGTCCGGGTAGGACGATGACGGTGTCCTTGCGCGGCCCGGTCGCGTCGGAGTCCGATGCCCGCAGCGCCACGGTGTGGCCGTGCAGGTGCATGGGGTGATACATCGTCGATCTGTTCACGCACCGCAGGCGCACGTACTGCCCCTGGCTCACCGGCAGGGGTTGATCGTCGGGATGCGCGTGCCCGTTGATGGTCCACCGGTAGGGTTTCATGCTGCCTTCGAGCACGAGATCGTAGCTGACGTCGGGATTCCGCTGGGGGAGCTCGGCACCGGCCGCCGCGTGCAGATCGGCGTAGGCCAGCAGCTTTCCGTCCAGTTCGGACGGATGCGCGTCGGCGGCCGGGGTGGCACCGGACCCGGTGCGCACGATCCCGAGTGCCTGACCCGTCTTCCCTTCGGCCGCCGCGACCAGCGGGAACACCCCATCGGCAAGGGTGACCTCGACGTCATAGCGCTCGCCCATCGAGATCAGCAGCGTGTCGACCGTGACCGGGACCACCGGATAGCCGTCGGTCTGGGTCACCGTCATCTGGTGCCCGCCCAGCGCCACCCGGAAGGTCGTGTCCCCACCCGCGTTGATCAACCGGATCCGCGCCTTCTGCCCCGCCTTGGCGGTGAACGACACCGGCGCCCCGGGAACCCGGCCGTTGAGCAGGTAATACGGGTAGGCCACATCACCGGCGGTGCCACCCAGCCTGGGTGAGGTCAGCGCCGCGGCGTTCCCGCCGCTTTCGAAGCCGGCGAGGACCTGCTCCGGCGTGGTGCCGGTGCCGTCGATCCAGTCATCCAGCACGATCACCCAGTCGACGTCGTAACCGCCGGGCTCCTGGGGGTCGTCGATGATCAGCGGTCCGTAAAGCCCGCGATCGCGCTGCACTCCGACATGCGAGTGGTACCAATGGGTTCCCGGCTCCGTCAGGGTGAATTCGTAGGTGAACGACGCACCGGGCTCGATCTCCGGCTGCGTCACATCGGGGACGCCGTCCATGTCGTTGGGGACCGGAAGACCGTGCCAGTGCACGGTGGTGCCCGTCGACAGCTGATTGGCGACCTCCACCCGCAGCACGTCACCGGTCGTGCCGCGCAACAGCGGGCCGGGCAGGCTGTCGCCGAAGGCCCAGGTGTCGACCACCGGACCGCCGAGGTCCAGGCGGGTGACCTGTGGGGTGAGGGTGGCGGACCGGACCGGCGCTCCGGGCGCCGCGGCGGTCGAACCCGGGGCGGCCGCGGAGGTGCGGGGGTTGCAGGCGGTCAGCACCGCGAGCGCGGCCAGCCCACCACCACCGGCCAGCACCTGACGGCGCGAGAGCGGACGGGACGAACGGTCGACAGAGGACATCGCAACTCCAGGACAGCACTGGGGATATCGGGGCCTGCCCGGGCACTCAGTGTCCGCTCGGCCCATCACCACTTCAGCACCGCCGGGCGCGCGGCGATCGCCGGTGACCGGGCCACCCCGGCCACCGGCGCGCGCCTCCTACAGCTCCTGTCCCGACCCGGACAGCGTGTACCGCATGCGCGGCCCGTTGAACTTCTGCTGGTGCCAGAACGGGTACGGCAGCGTGGCGGCGCTGACCCGGTCGAGGCGGTCGACCTCCTCGGCGGTCAGCTGCCAGCCGGCCGCGCCGAGGTTGTCCTCCAGCTGCGCGATGTTGCGCGCGCCCACGATCACCGAGGACACGCCAGGGCGGGCGATCAGCCAGTTGATCGCGACCTGCGCCACACTCACCCCGCGGTCCTTCGCGATCACGGCCAGTTCGTCGACGATGTCGAGACCGCGCTCCAGATCCATGGTTCCGGTGTCACCGCTGACCGCGCGCCGCGTCCCGGCCGGCGCGCCCTCGCCCCGGCGCTGCTTGCCCGCCAGGAAACCGCCGGCCAGCGGGCTCCACACCAGCACCCCGACACCCTGGTCCTGGCTCAGCGGCAGCAGTTCGTGCTCCAGTTCCCGTGCCACCAGGCTGTAGTACGCCTGCAACGAGACATACCGTTCGAAACCGCGCTGATCCGACACTGAAAGCGCCTTCATCAGGTGCCACGCCGAATAGTTCGAGCACCCGATATAGCGCACCTTGCCCTGCCGCACCAGATCGTCGAGCGCCCGCAGGCTTTCCTCGAACGGCGTCCGCTCATCGATCGAGTGCACCTGGTACAGATCGATGTAGTCGGTGCCGAGCCTGCGCAGGCTCGCCTCGCACGCGGCGATGATGTGATGCCGCGACTGGCCACGATCGTTGGGGCCCTCGCCCATCGGCCCGTTGAGCTTCGTGGCGACCAGCACCTCCTGCCGCCGCTTGCCCAGCGCCTGCCCGAGCACCTCCTCCGACAACCCCGCCGAGTACACATCGGCGGTGTCGAACAGGTTGACGCCGTGATCGAGGCACAGGTCCACCATGCGCGTCGCCTCGTCGACCCCGACCGTGCCCATGTGCGCGTGGCGGCCGCTGCCGCCGAAGGTCATGGTGCCCAGGGTCAGTGTCGACACCCGCAGCCCGCTGCGCCCGAGGAACCTGGTTTCGGCCGTCGATCCGTCCATCGCTACCTTCCTTCGTCCTCACCAGTCGAAGAACGACCGGTCTTCGTCCGCAAGATACCGCCGGGCGGCCTCCGCGACGAGATCGACACCGAGCCCCGGGCGGTCCCACACCTCGATGAATCCGTCCTGTACGAGCGGTTTCGGCAGTCCGTCCACAATGTCGTACCACCAGTCCGGCTCGGCGACGGGATACTCGAAGGCGATGAAGTTGTCCGGCATCGCCGCGGCGACCTGCACCTGTGCGGCCAGCCCCAGCAACCCGTCGAACACGCCGTGCGGGGCCATCAGCACCCCGTGCAGGTCGGCGTACTCGGCGATCCACTTCAGCTAGGCGATACCGCCGACATCGGCCGGGTCCGGGCCGATCACCCGCACCGCCCCGCGCTCGATGAGCTGGGTGAAGTTCTGCCGCAGGTAAAGCTGCTCGCCGGTGTGGATGGGCGTGCTGGTCGCGTCGGTCACCCGCTGGTAGGACTCCGCGTCCACATAGGGCACGTAGTCACCGGTCAGCAGATCCTCCAGCCACAACAGGTGGAACGGCTCCAGCCGGCGGGCCAGCCGGATCGCGTCGGACACCATCCAGCCCGGACCGCAGTCCAGGGCGAGACCGACCGAGTCGCCGAGCACCTCCTTCATCGCCCGCACGCACTCCACGACGTGATCGAGCCCTCGCTCGGTGACCAGACCGCGGTGCGGGTGCGGCGGGCCGCTGCGCGGCTCGCCGTAGAAGAAACCGGGCAGCCCGGTCGCCATCGGATCATGGAACCCGATGGGCTGCTTGATGATCGTGAAGCCCTCCGGCGAGTTCTTCATGCGGGTCATGATGTCCGCGAAGTCCTCGGGCTGATGCCCTTTCCGGGGAAAGCGGACCCCGCCGTTGTACACCCGGACCCGGTCCCGCACCTGGCCACCGAGCAGCTTGTACACCGGCAGGCCCGCCGCCTTGCCCGCGATGTCCCACAGAGCCATCTCGATCGCGCTCACCACGCTGCCCCACGGCTTGAACCCGCCCATCCGGCGGATGCGCAGCATCACCGCCTCGACGTTCGTCGGATCGCAGCCCAGGACGAACGACTCGAAGAAGGGCACCTGCGCGGCGGCGTAGGGCTTGCGCGCCTCGATCTGCCCGTATCCGTCGATTCCCTCGTCGGTGACCACCCGGATCACTGGGTTGTGACCGAGTACTGCGCATCTCACGGCGGTGATCTTCATGGAGCTCCTGTCATCGGTAGGTTGCGCCTACTGGTCGTCACCGACCAGAGTCGCTTGTGGACTTCCCGCCGGCGCGGCGGCCGGGTCGGGTGGCAACTGCTCGATCGGCCCC
>DASSAD010000277.1:0-8842 GCA_035685725.1 Amycolatopsis sp.
CGCTGTCCAGGCAGTCCCGAACCGCGCTGAGGGCCGCCGCGGCGAACCGGCTGTCCATGGCGGGCGACTGGGCGAACATCAACCGGTTGCGTCCGTGGTGCGTACCGAGAGTGGCGCGGAGCGAATCCCCGCCGTCGGGCATCGTGGTCCAGTGGACTGCGCCGAGGCCGACGTCATCGTCGGTCCAGCGGCACAACAACGCCCCGCCCGCGGCGGTGAACGGGAAGTTCTCGCTGAGCCCGTGGCCGGGATCGGCGTCGCTGGCGACCACGAGGGCGCGCTGGACCACGCCGGACCGCAAGAACCCGTCGATCACCTGCAACGCGGTGAGGACACCGCAGACGCCGTTGGCGATGTCGAAGGAGAAGGTGCCGTGCGCGTCCGGGTGCGGATCCTCGGGATTGGCGCCGATGTCCTGCTGGATGAGCGCCGCCAGGGCCGGCTCGCCGAGGTTGTGGTCCCGGTAGAGCCCGACGTTGACAAGCAGGCCGAGGTCCGTCGGCGGGCAGCCGGCCGCGTCGAGGCAGCGCCGCGCGGCGGTCACCGCGAGGCGCAGTGCGCTGTGCCGGGTGCGCCAGCCCCGGCCGACCATGCTCGGATGCTCAACGATCATGCCCATGGCTGCTGGCCAGTTCCTCGTCGACGGTGAACAGCACGATCCCGATCTCCAGGCCCGATGCCAGTGCGATCAGCGCGACCCGCTCGCCGGCCTTGATCCGGCCCGCCGCCAGTTCCTCGACGAGTGCGACGGTGTGCGTGGTCGAGGCGGTGTTGCCGTAGCGGTCGACGGTGACCACCGCCTCGTGCCGGGGCGCGTCCCCCAGCACCGCGGTCACCTCGGCCATTCCCTTGCGGATGGCCCGGGTGGAGGTCTGGTGAGTGATCACGTGGTCGACCTCGCCCAGTGCGATGCCGGCGGAGTCGAGCGCCTCCTGGAGCAGCGCGGGCAGGACTGCGGTCGCCGCCCGGTGGATCGCCCGTGACTTCGTGAACATGCGGGCGCCCGGCTCCTTGCCCGTGGTGTAGGCGAGGCACAGGCGACTGTACTCGGCCACGGTGGTGAACCCGGCAAGGCTGATCCCGGCGGCCTGTTCGGGGGCCCGTTCCAGCAGCAGCGCGGCGCCCGCGTCCCCCAGGGTGAGCGACGCCAGCTCGCTGCTCATGACGTTGCGCACGTGCCGTGCGGCGTTGTGACCGAGCTGGGAGATGTACTCGCCACTGACCACCAGGCCACGCTCGACGACACCCTGGCGGATCCAGTTGTTCAGCACGGTCACGCCGGTGAGCATCCCGGCGCAGGCGTTGGACAGGTCGAAGGTCATGGCCTTGGTCGCGCCGATGGCCTTCGCCACCGCCAGGCCCATGGTCGGCTCCAACCACTGGGTGAGCCCGTCGCGGTACTTGGTGATGCTGCAGTTGACGACCACGTCCAGCGCCGCCGCGGGCCGGTCGGCGCGACGTAGGCAGTCGACGGCGGCGGCGGTGGCGAGACTGACGGAGTCCTCGTCGCCCACCGACACCCGTCGCTCGTGCACCCCGGTGAGCCGCTCGAGGTCGATGTGGGTGTGATGGCGGGTGGTCGCCATCAGCTCGTCCGTGGTGAGGTGGGTGGGCGGCAGGTACCGCCCGGCGCTCAGGATGCGGGCGCGATGAGGTGATCGCGGATTCTCGTCCATCACCAGCCAGCGACTGATCATCTGACCTCAACTCCTCAGATCTGCACTGTCGCGAACGGATCGGCGGCCAGGTAGAGCAGGAGGGCCTGTCCCGGCTGACCTTCGGCCCTGTCGCGCCACGGGTCGGCCGCACGACTCTCGTGGTATGGACAGCGAGCGCCCGCAGACGCGGATACCGCCGGCGCGCACGCCGTTGGCAACCCTGGTGGCCGCCGTCGCCGGGCGCGTGACCCACACCGGGCCGCACCGCGTATTCACCACGATCGGCCGGCACCGCAGGCTGTTCCGGCGCTGGCTGCCGCTGGCCGATCTCCTGCTGCTGCACGGCGAACTGCCCCGGGCGGACGCCGAACTGCTGATTCTGCGCACCGTCTGGAACTGCCGGTGCTGGTACGCCTGGGTGCAGCACGCCGGCATCGCCCGGTCGCACGGGTTGGCGCCGGAGCTCGTCGACGCGGTCCCCGACTGGGCCGCCGGCACCGGCTGGTCGCCGCGGCAACGCCAGCTGCTCCAAGCCGCCGACGAGCTACACCAGGCGAAGGTGATCACCGACGCCACTTGGGCGCAGCTGGCCGGCCAACTGCGCGACACCGAGCTCATCGAGCTGTGTTTCCTGGTCGGCCACTACGAGATGCTGGCGATGACGTTGAACTCGCTGGGCGTCGCGCCGGAACCGCTGGCCCTGAGCGCCATTTCCGGGCCGAGTGCCCGGGCCGCCGACGCGCTGCGCGCCGAACTCCGGTCCGCTCGTCGGTCCACGCTGCGCGCGACCCGGAACGGGGTGGCGGAATGACCTCGTTGGCGGCCCGCTGGGGCGGAACCAGCCACCTGACCTCGATCGGCGGCCCCGTGCACTACGTCGACTTCGACGGTCCGGCCGATGCGCCACGGCTGGTGTTCGTGCACGGCCTGGCGGGTGACCACCTGAACTGGTGCCTGCTGGCGCCGAAGCTGGCCGGTCGAGCCCGGATGTTCGCGGTGGACCTGACCGGATTCGGGCTGAGCGAGCCGATGGGCCGGTCCGCGACCGTGTGGGCCAACACCGACCTGCTCGAGCGGTTCGTCCGGCAGACCGTTGGCACGCCGGTCATTCTGGTCGGCAATTCGATGGGCGGTCTGGTGGCGCTGCGGCTGGCCCGCCGCCGTCCCGACATCGTGGCCGGGGTCGTGCTGATCGACCCCGCTCTGCCGTTCGTGCTCTCCCTCCCGGACCTGAGGACGGTGGTCACCGCCGCCGAGTACGCGCTGCCCGGCATCGGCCGGCGGCTGCTCGCCCAGGACCGCCGCACGCTGTCCGCCCAGCAACAGGTTCAGCTGCTGATCGATCTGTGTTTCGCCGACAGCTCGGCGATTCCGCAGGATCTGCTGGCCGCCGCCGTGGCCCTGGTCCAGCAGCGCGCCACCATGCGCGGCCTGGACGTCGCGTTCGGCCAGGCCGCCCGATCCATCGTCGCGGTGAACGCCCGCCCCTTCACAGCCTGGGCCGAGGTGCGCCAGGTCCGTGCGCCGGTGCTGCTGCTGCACGGCGAGCGGGACCGCCTCGTGCCGGTGCGCGCGTCCCGGGTCGCCGCCCGCCGCAATCCACATTGGACGGTCGAGTACTTCCCCGACGTCGGTCACGTGCCGCAGCTCGAAACACCCGATCTGGTCGCCGCGCGGATCCTGGACTGGCTGGACGGACCAGGCGCACCGGCCGCCCACGCCGCCGCCGGCCCCCAGAGCCGTCAGTCCTGATCCGATCGCGGCCGCGCAAGACGCCGGGGTGCAACGCCGTACGGCAGCTGGCTGATGGTCCTTGCCCATTCGCGGGCTGGGACAGCATCACCCCTGGCAGATGAGGAACGTCGGCGTGGTCGTGCGCCGGGAACGCCAGGCGCCGTGGTCGCCTCCCCTGTTCCAGCTGTCGCGAGCCGTGCGGTCAGGCCGGCCGGCCAGCCAGCACGCGCAGTAGCGCGACGACCGTGGCCCACGTGCCGGGCGGCAGTGTTGCCGCCGGGGACGTGCCCGGTGCGTCATGGGGTACGCGGACCCGCAGCGCCTCGGGCAGAATCCGGAAACGCAGCGGAGGCGCGAGCCGCACCGCTTCGCCGTCGATGCTCACCTCGAGCAGGGGGCGCCCGGAGTCCACCACGAACTCCGGTGCCGACCAGGACCGGTAGCCGGGGAACCGGTCGATCCGGCCGGCCAGCTCGGCCGAGATCAACGCGGGCACCTCCGCGGCCCGGTTCACCGTCACGGTCACGATGCCGAGCGTCCCGGCGTCAAGGCGCTGGCGGGTGCCGAACCCGCTCAGGTGCGCCAGCCGGTACGGGTTGTTGGAGACGAGCAGGACATCGGCCGATTCGCGCCGGGTGCCGTCGGGCAGGGCAAATCGCAGGTCCGGGCGCTGTGCGTCCGGACCGAGCAGCTCGGGCATCTGCCGCACCACCGTCGCCGTTTTGGCGTCTCGGTAGGCGGGCGACTGGACGGCGGTCGCGTAGATCCCGAGCGAGACGTTGTTGACGAAGACCCGCCCATCGAGCTCGGCCAGGTCGACGCGCCGTTCGATGGCGTTTCCGAACGCGGCCAGCGCCGCGGGCACGTCGTCGCGGTCCAGCCCGAGGTCGAGCGCGAAGTGGTTGCGGGTGCCCGCGGGGACGCAGACGAACGCCACACCGTGCCGGCGGGCCACGTCGGCGACCACGGCCTGGGATCCGTCGCCGCCGGCCATGCCCAGCACGTCCGCGCCGTTGGCGACCGCCTGCTCGGCCAGCGTCCGCAGGTCGTCACCCGGCATGAACTCGACGGGCTCGACCCCGAGGGCGCGGGCCTTGTCGGCCAGTCCGAACCGGGCAGCCTTCCCGCCGCCGGAGCGCGGGTTCATCAACAGCACGCCGTGACGCGCCGGCCCGGTCCGGCTGACGGCATGGCGGGCGGCGTGCCCCAATGCGGCCCTGGTCGCGCCCGCGGACAGCGCAACCAGGCCGGCCACCACCAGAAACCACAGGTACGCATGCAGATCCGGCAGCGCGGCAATGGCGCCCAGGGCCAGCGCGGCGACCACGGCGGCCGGCACACGGCGCGGTCCCCGACGGACCAGCGCCGCCCACGCGGCGGCGATCGCACAGCCGACCAGCAGGACGGCGGCGATCAACTCGAGCGGATCACGGAACAGCACGGCAACCGTGAGGACGAGCGGGGCGACGCCGGTGGCCAGCGCGGCCAGCGCGAAGCCGCGCCGTGCCACTGGGGAGCGAACCGCATGCGAGGCCATCGCCACATCACCCTCCTGCCGGCGGCCAACACTGTCTCCGAACCTGCCGCGGCGGGCCTCACCCGGCGCGGACGAGCTTCGGGCTGCTGCCCCCGCGAGGCGCCTGGTTCATCCCGCCGGGATGAGCTGCGGGCGACGCCACCGCCCTAACGTCGCGCCCATGGAGGAGCCTCGGGGCCCGACGGTCTCACCGGGCGACGCGTACCGAAATGGGGCGCCGCTGGAGGAATGGGCACGGTCGACAGCGCGCCGATTGTTGGCGGACCTGCCGCGGAAATGGACGCACAGCCAGGCCGTGGGGCACAAGGCCGAACGAGTCGCCCTCGCCGTCGAACCCGTGGGCCGGCCGGCACTGATCGCGGCGGCTTGGCTGCACGACATCGGGTACGCCGATGTGGTCAGGCGGAGCGGGTTGCACCAGCTGGACGGCGCACGCCACCTTTCCGAGCTCGGTGTCCCCGCTCGGGTGTGCGCGCTGGTGGCTCACCATTCGGGAGCGGCGTCGGTTGCCGCGCTGATGGGCCTCGGCCCCCAGCTCGCGGAGTTCCCCGACGAACGCGGCCCGGTCCGGGACGCGTTGTGGTACTGCGACCTGACCACGAGTCCCCGAGGCCTGCACGTGACGTTGCGGGCCCGGACGGCGGAGCTGCGCGCACGACGGAGCCCGGACGATCCGGTGGTGCGGGCGCTGGCGGACAACGGCGCGGAGCGGGAAGGCGCGGTCCGCCGGACGGAGTCACTCCTGCTGCCCGTCCTTTCCAGCCGGAACTGGGAAACGGGACATGGCCGGCCACCCGGCTGACCGGGCCGCCGGGCGGCGCCGGGCTTCGGGAATCTACGGGTCGATCGTCACCGCGGCCGTGCTGACCTCGGCGGGCGGGCAGTTGCCCACGCTGCCACTGGCGATCGCGATCGTGGTCACGCTGCTGGTCTACTGGACAGCCGAGGAATACGCGGAACTGCTGGGCGGGCATGTCGACGACGGCAGATTTCCCGGCATGGCAAGGATTTTGGCGGAGCTGCGCGCCACCTGGCCCATGGTGACCGCCTCCTACGGCCCGCTCGCCGCACTGCTGCTGGTCCGGTTGGCGGGCGCCTCGCCGGTGACCGCCGCCAATGCCGGGCTGGCCGTGGCGGTGCTGCTGTTGGTGTACCACGCGTGGTCGGCCGCACGGGCCGCCCAGCTGCGCGGGCCGACGCTGATCGGGGCGACCTGCGCGGCCGGGCTGCTCGGCGTCGTCATGATCCTGTTGAAGAACCTGGTTCTGGTTCACCTGCACTGAAAGGAATCCAGTCGGTGTTCCGCTCCGCGCGGAACGCGGCGACGGCCGAGTCGATGGTGGGGTGGAAATGGGCGGGATCGAGGGTACGGGTCAGCTGGTAGCGGTTCATCTTGCGCCGCACCGGATCCTTCAGCTCGGCGAGCACCAGGTGGATGCCGCGCTCGTTGAGCTCCTCGTCGAGGTCGCGCAGCATGTCGGCGGCGGTGGTGTCCACATCGGTCACCGGCTCGGCGGCCACCACGATCCAGTGCGGCGCCGGGCTGGTCGCCGCCAACCGGCGGATCTCGTCGCGGAACGTCCTGGCGTTGGCGAACATCAGCGGCCCGTCGAAGCGGAAGATCACCAGGCCGGGCAGTCGGCGCGCCCGCGGGTAGGAGCGCACGTCGTGGAAGCCGGGCAGCTCGTCGACCTTGCCGAGCACCGTCTGGTAGGGCCGCCAGGCGTGCCGGAACACGTTGAGGATGGACAGCATCACCGCGATCGCGATCCCGGGCAGCACACCCAGCAGGGCGACGCCGGCCAGCGCGGCCGCCGACAGCACGAACTCGGTGCGTCGTTGCCGCCACAGCCGCGCCGTGCCCGGCACGTCGGCCAACGACAGCGCCGCGGTGATCACGATCGCGGCCAGCACGGGCTGGGGCAGGTTCCGGAAAAGCCCGGGCACGAACACGATCGTCAGCGTGATCAGCACGGCCCCGACGACGCCGGCCAGCTGGGTCCGCGCCCCGGCCTGCTGGGCGACCGCGGTCCGCGAGCCGCTGGTGCTGACCGGAAAACCCTGGAACAGCCCGGCCGCCAGGTTCGCCACGCCGATGCCGGCCATCTCCCGGTTGCCCTGGATCTCCTGCCCGGTGCGGACGGCGAACGCCGAGGCCGTGGAGATCGTGTCGGCCAGCGACACCACCGCGATGCCCAGCGCGCCGGCCACCAGCGGCCCGAGATCCGAGAGGCGCACGTCCGGAATGGTCAGCGGCGGGAAACCGCCCGGCAGGACACCGACCAGCTGCACGCCGTGCGCCGCCAGGTCGAACATCGGCACCGCGACGATCGCGAGCAGGACGACGACCAGGACAGCCGGGATCTTGCGCACCCAGCGCTGCAACACCAGGATCACCACGACACCGCCGACGCCCACCGCGGCGGCCGCGCCGACCACCTCGCCGCCGGCGATACCGCGGATCACGGCGCCGATCTCGGCGATGAGCCCGTCCGCGTCGACGCTGAACCCGCACAGCTTGGGCAACTGGCCGACGATGATGGTGAGCGCCAACCCGTTGAGGTACCCGATCATCGTGGGCTTCGAGATGAGATCGGCGAGGTAGCCGAGCTTCGCCACCGCGGCGAGGAGCATGATGGCGCCGACCGTGATCGCCAGCATGGACGCGAGCGCGACGGCGCGCGCCGGATCGCCGTCGGCCGCGACCAGCGGCAGGATCGTCGCGGCGATCATCGGCCCGAGCGCGGAATCCGGGCCCAGCACGAGGATCCGCGACGGTCCGAACACCGCGTAGCCCAGCAGGCACAGGATGGACGTGTACAGACCGGTGATCGCGGGCAGCCCGGCCAGTTCCGCGTAGGCCATGCCCTGCGGCACCAGCAGTGTGGTGAGGACGACACCCGCGACGACGTCCTTGGCCAGCCAGCCGCGCCGGTAGGACCTGAGCTGGCGCAGTCCGGGAATCCATTGGGACATGGCCGATCCCTTCCGCCGACGGACGGTGGTCACGATGCTAGCCGGCACACCGGCCCCTCTCCCGGGGCGCTTGTCCCCTCTCGCCGGAGGCGAAAGACCCTCGACAGCACGGAAAAATCCGCCGAGCCGCAGTTGGCGGCCGAAACCGAGGACGTGTCGTAATGAATGACGCGCGGGCCAAGAGGATCGCGAACTTCATCGAGCCGCTGCGGGTCGAGCCGGGTTCGAGGGTCAGGCTGGCCAAGGACTTCGACCCGGCCTTCAAGGCCGGCGTGACGAACAAGCGGGACGGCCGCGAGCTGTTGCGGACCGGGGTCGAACTCCTCGCCGAGTACCAGCGCAGGCTGGCCGCGGAGCGGACCCGCGGGGTGCTGTTGTGCCTGCAGGCGCTCGATGCCGGCGGCAAGGACGGCACCATCCGGCACGTGATGAGCGGGGTCAACCCGCAGGGCGTGAAGGTGAGCAGCTTCAAGGTCCCCTCGGCCGAAGAGCTCGACCACGACTACCTGTGGCGCTACGCGCGCCGGCTGCCCGCCCGCGGTGAGATCGGCATCTTCAACCGGTCGCACTACGAGGAGGTGCTCGCGGTCCGGGTGCATCCGGAGAACCTCGACCGGCAACGCCTGTCCGACGCGTCGGCGGGCAAGAACGTGTGGGCCCGTCGGTTCCGCGAGATCAACGACTGGGAGCGGTACCTGGCCGACAACGGGTTCGCCGTGGTGAAGCTGTTCCTCAACCTGTCGTGGGAGCAACAGCGCGAGCGCTTCCTGAAGCGGATCGACGTGCCCGAGCGGAACTGGAAGTTCTCCGCCGCCGACATCCGGGAACGGCGGTTCTGGACGGAGTACCAGCGCGCGTTCTCCGAGATGCTGTCGGCGACGAGCAAACCGTGGGCGCCGTGGTACGTGATCCCGGCGGACCGCAAGTGGTTCGCCCG
>DASSAD010000278.1:0-45223 GCA_035685725.1 Amycolatopsis sp.
ACGGCGGCCGAAGCCTCGGCCATCACGCAATACGCCAGTCATTACGTACCCGGCGTTTACCACAATGGCCTGCTGACCCTGCCCGGCCTGGCGCTCTCCGCCGGTCTGCTGATCGTCGCCGTCCTCCTCAACTGGTTCGGCGTGCGACTGTTCGCCAGGGTGAACCTCGTGCTCACGACGATGAAGTTCGTCATCCCGGTCGTCACCATCGTCGCGCTGCTCGCTTCGAGCTTCCATCCGGGAAACCTGACCGATGCCGGCGGGTTCGCACCCAACGGCTGGTCGGCGGCGCTGAGCGCGGTCGCCACGGCCGGCATCATCTATACGATCAACGGCTTCGCGCCCACTATCGATCTTTCCGGCGAAGCACGCAATCCTCGCAGGGACCTTCCTCGTGCGGTGCTCACCGCCATCGGGCTGGCCGTACTGCTCTACCTGGTGCTCCAAGCGGCGTTCCTGCTCGCCCTACCGCACAGCAGCCTCGTGCACGGCTGGCGGGGAATCGACTTCAGCTCGCCGTTCGGCGAGTTGGCGCTGCTGCTCAATCTCGGCTGGCTGGCTGCGCTGCTGTACAGTGACGCGGTCTTCTCACCGGGAGGAGCGCTACTGGTCGGCGTGGCCGGCAACAGCCGCGTCACCTTCGCACTGGCCAAGAACAAGCTGCTGCCGCGGAAAGTGGCCCACGTCGACGAGCGGTCGGGCGTGCCACGGCCGGCGCTGTGGGTCAACTTCGTACTCGCCCTGATCATGCTGGTACCGTTCCGGGGCTGGCAGGAGATCATCAGTGTCACCGGCGATCTTTTTCTGTTGAACTACGCGGTGGCCGCGGTGGCGACGGGCTCATTCCGTGCCGCCGAGCCGGACCGGCTGTCCCGCTGGGTGAGCGGCATGCGATGGATCACCCCGGCGAGCTTCACGGTCGCCTCCGAAATCATCTACTGGTCGAAGTGGCAATCACTGCGCATCGTGCTTCCGCTCGCCCTCGTCGGCTTCGTGATCTTCATTGCCGCCCGGGAAAACCGGGCCCACCTGACCTCGCAGCTGCGGAAGGGGCTGTGGATCATCGTTTATATTGTTGCGCTGTTCGTGATCTCCGGATTGGGCGGCTTCGGCGGAACCGGCGCATTGCCCGCGCCATGGGACACGCTCGCCGTGGCGGCCGTGAGCCTGGTCCTGTTCCGCTGGGGTGTCCATTCCGGACACCGCCACCTCCGACCCGAAGACGCCGAGTCGTGACGGTCGGGGGCCACGATTCTCGTCGCCATGCCGTCGTAGGGCAGGTCCCGGTGGATCGGGCTGTGCCACGGACGGTTCCCCGACACCGGGATCCAACAACGGATGGTCCTGAGCACTGTCGCCACCGACTCATGGCCGGTGAGCGGGTCGAGTTCGCCCACGACGTGCGACCCGGGTCCACGAACTTCGAACCACCCGAGATCGAACTCGACAAGTGCGGATAAACTTCACCAAGCGCAAGGTCGAGCTGGCACCGTGCGCGCACCCCACACGGCAGCCCTTGCCGGCACGAGCACGCGTCCTGCTCTGAACCGGGGCACCGCCTTTCATACCTTGTGGACAGACGGTGCGGCCTGGGTGAAGCGGCTTCTCGTAGTCGGCGGCGACACACGTTCGGCAGTGTCGACGTGGCTGCTAAGTTTGTGCCGGCAATGATCGTTCTACTGCTCGTCGGATTTGGCCAGCAGTGGACTGGAACAAAGTTGGGCTATGAAATTGAAGAAGGTATTCGCCGGCATCGGGCTCGCCGGAGCTCTCATCGTCGGGACTCTGGGGTTGACCGTCGGCTCGGCCGCGGCCGCCCAAAACGAGCTGATCAGGACATACTGGACGGGCGACTGGGGTACGGCTCAATCGTCCTGTCAAAGCGATTCGGACCGCGACAACGCAAACGACTCCTCCAATGGCTTCTACTACTGTGCCCAGGGTGGGTCGCAGGTATTCCCTTCAGGGCAAACGCTTTACAGCTACAACCTGTGGCTGCAACAGAACTAGGCACGGTCGGCGGCATGGCGCTCGCCTGGCGAGGTGCTGATATTGGCCCTGCCGCAGGTGCCGGCGCGACGGGGGTGGGTTCGTTCGAACGGAGCCGGCATGGCTGGTAGTCGGTGTGCGTCGGGAACGCGGCCGGGTTGGACTGATGCGCCGGCCCACCGCCTCGACAACCGGTCGATTTGCGCCGTGCGTTCGGTCTTCGTTCCCAGGTGAACCCGTTCAAGGTGGACGGACCCGGGAGTGCTCAGGCTCCCGGGTCCGCTCGCACACCGGCTCTTTTCCGTCGGAAGTACAGTGTTGGAGGGAATTCCGACCGCAACACGGTGGCGCACGCACACACACTCGGCAACCGTGCGCAGAAGATCACACAGATCCGCGGCACAGGCCTGGGCTGCCTGCTGGTCGCACGGCCGTCCGTCGTTCGCAGCAGCGTCTCCGTCCTCACGATGAGGGCTGGGAGCTTGGCCGTCAGGACGGAGTACGGGTTCGGCGAAGTCTGCCACGTTGCCCAGGTCCCCGGTACCTCGCGGCGCACCCGGTCGACACGAGGCGGTTCGTCAAGTTCGGTACGAGGACTGGTCAGAGTACGGTAAATCGTCTCCCCCGCCCCGCTCCCCAACGGCTGCCGCGCAGCTTTCGGCACGGTGCGGAGCAGGTCGCCCGGCTCGACATTCAGAGCTCTGGCCAACTGTGAGAGCACCGGCACAGTCGGCAGCTTCTGGCCGCGTTCAATCTGATAAAGGTAGTCCGGCGTGATCCCGGCCGGCCCTGCGACGATCGCCTTGGTCTTGCGCGCAGCCGTCCGGTAGAACCGGACCCGTTCGCCCACCACACGTGCCAAGTAGTCATCCATCCTGTGTTCCGGAACCTTCCCGCCCGGGTACGTAACCTTGACGCAGAGAGGCGCAGTTACCGCGACAGCCCCGACGAGCCTGGCTCCGCCACCGTGCGCCACCCCGCGAAGGTCACCAAGGGGGCCGGGCTCGCGCGGCCGGGCCGAGCTATGGCGTTCGGATTGATCGAGCCAACCCGGGCCCGCCGGCGCGCGGGCAACGCACCCCGCCTCGTCGTGTTCCGCCGCGCCGGCGCCACTATTGCCAATGGCGTCCTTACCGAACGACCCGGCGAGAAAGCATCCTAAAGAGATCTTGACAATACCCCCATCATTAGTCAGGAAACGCGGACCTGGGTACGCGTCGGGCATGGATAATCTCGGAGATCCTTTGTTTGATGCGCCATTACTCGCAAGGCCGCAATGTGCGTGGGAGATCACATAGTCAACTGTCGCGAGTTCACTGCGAGGATTACGGTGCAGATTGTCCCGGTGCCAAACACCCATTCGGCCCAGTGGGAGTCACCCTTTTGGACGTTAACGCCCACACCCGACCGTGCGACGCTATTGCTGCAATCAGATGATCGGGGGCAGGGCCGGATGGGCGTAGGTGCGGTCAAGCGTGTGGTGGTCGGCGCAGTGCCGAGGGGACCGACACCGTGGTGAGTGTCGGACCTGGTGCGGGTCGCGGCCGATCGATTTCCGCCGCCCCGTTCAGGGCGCCTGGTTGATGCTGTTGTCGTTCCTCGACACGCCGCTCGCCCTTTTCCAGGAGAGCGTCGCCGGCTCCGCGCCGGGAAGTGAGGCCTGCCGCTGCGGCTGTGCGGCGTCGTGCGACGGCGTTTTTCCTCCCGGCAAGCCAGCGTCAAAGTCCCGGCCACCGCCTGTCCCTACTCGCCCTGCTGACGTGCGATCGTCGACGGGCACCTCGTCCGCACCGCTTGCGGGATCCTCAGCGGCTGCGCCGCATTCTCCTGAACCCCGCGCAACCCGTCACGCAGCTGAACCGGCACGTTCGTCGTACCGCAGGAGGCGACATTGCTCAACGTCTACGCCAAAGCAGCCATCCTCGACCCGGACCTGAGGAACGCCTACGCGGTCTGCCGCCGCATCGTGCGGCGCCGGACCCCCGATGACTACGCGCTCACGCAACTGGTCCCTCCCGCGCTCCGCCCGGCGTACTGGGCCCTGTGGGCGGCCCTCATCGTGACGGACGACCTGGCGGACCACGGCGGCGATGCGGAGCAGCGCGCCGCCGCGCTGGAAGCGTGGACCGCCGCCTTCACGACCGATCTGGAGCGGGGCACGAGCTGCGATCCGGTCCGCCGCGCCCTCGTCCACACCATGCTGACGTGGAACTTCTCCTCCGGTGAGATCTATGCCTCCCTTCGCACAATGCATCACAACATCTCCGACGACCAACCCGATACCTGGGAGCAGTGGCGCACCGAGCGCGCATCGTTCGACGTCGCCACCGTGAACAGCGTCCTTGTGCTGGCTGGGGCCGGTCTCGGCATGCCAGTGCGGTTGCGAGACCTGGGCTCCTGGCGGCGGTGGGGTGAGGCGACTCTGCTCGTCGACTCGCTGCTGGACCTTCCCGCCGACTTGGCCCGTGGCCACCTCGTGTGGCCTGTCGAAGCCTTCGAGCAGGCCGGCGCGGATCCAGCCGACCTGCTGGCGCGCCGCTGGACCCCGGGCGTCGAGTCGTTGACCAAACAGGTGAACGCTCTGGCGCTGCGGTGGTTGCGGCTGGACACCGTTGGACTGCCCCCGTGGTTGACCATGCTGTTCGACAGCGCCACCGCCATGTTCCGGGCCCGGCTGCGGGAGACGATCGCGGCAGGCCCCGCTCTGCTGCACCGAAGCCCTGGCCGATCCGCGGCGACCCGCTGGCGCATCCTCGGACCCGCTCGTGCCCGGGCGGCCGTGCTGTGGCGGCTCATCCCCATCACAGCCCCTGCCCTCGCAGCCACCGCCGGTCCTGCCGCGCCGGCCCTCCCCGCCCGCACCACCGAAGCTCCGCTGCCTCCGGTCCCACATCCCGATCGTGCCCGACCGCCCGAACTGCCGCCGGAAGACCTGCCCCGGCACGTGGCCATTGTCATGGACGGCAACGGCCGCTGGGCCACCCAGCGCGGTCTGCCCCGGGCCGAGGGCCACCGGTCGGGGGCGAAGACCGCGCTCGACATCATCCATGGCGCCCTGGAGATCGGCCTGCCATACCTGACCCTCTACACCTTTTCCACCGAGAACTGGAAACGGTCGCACGAGGAAGTCGAATCCCTGATGACGCTGTTGAAGACCTTCGGCGAGGAGAGCGGCCTGCTCGAACGGGACGTGCGGGTGCGCTGGTCCGGCAGTGAGCTGGGCATGCCCGCCGATGTCGTCGAGGAATTCTCCCGCTTGGAAGACGTCACCCGTCACCACACCGGCCTGACCTGCACCCTTTGCGTCAACTACGGCGGCCGGGCCGAACTCGCGCTGGCCGCCGGCGCCTTGGCCCGTGCTGTCAGCGCCGGAGAGGTCGACGCGGCCCACATCTCGGAACGGACGCTCGCCCGCTACCTGCCCCACCCGGATCTGCCCGATGTCGACCTGCTGTGGCGTACCGGCGGAGAACAGCGCACCTCCAATTTCCTGCCCTGGCAGGCCGTCTACGCCGAGCTTTACTTCACCGACACCCTCTGGCCCGACGCCGACCGCCGCGACCTGTGGCAGGCCATCAGCGTTTACACCCAACGAGAACGACGCTACGGATCCGCCCCCAGGCCCCGGACGACCCGCCAGCCACCAGCCGGGGAACTACCGGCGCCGTACCCGGCTTCCTTCAAGGCCGGCCAGAAGGCCACCTCGACGACCGAGTGAGGAGCACACGAATGCTGGACGTGTCGCAGGTGCACAAGTCCTACGGGGCCCGCTCCGTGCTACGCGGTGTGAGCTTCCGTGCGCAACCAGGGGAGCTGGTCGGGATCGTCGGGGAGAACGGCGCAGGAAAGACCACGCTGCTGCGCATCCTGTGCGGGCAACTACGGGCAGACTCCGGCACGGTGAACCTGGACGGCACGCTTGGATACTGCCCACAACACCCGGTGCTCAACGCGGAACTCACCATCGAGCAGCACCTGCGCTACTTCCAGGTCGCCTACCGGCTCCCGACCCTGGACCACGCCACCGAACTGATCGACCAACTCGGTTTCGGCCAGTACCGCACCACCACGGTCAACCACCTGAGCGGCGGCACCAGACAGAAGCTCAACCTCGTGCTGGCGCTGATGCATGACCCGGCCGTGGTGCTGCTCGACGAGCCCTATCAAGGTTTCGACTGGGAAACCTACCTTCGGTTCTGGGACATCGCCGCGGCACTGCGGGACACCGGCCGGACCATCGTGGTGATCTCCCACCTCGCCTACGACACCGAACGCCTCGACACGCTGCACCGCTTGCGCGACGGGGTTCTCGACCACGCTGTCACCGGGAGCCCGACATGAACGCCTACCGCGTCGCCACCCGCTATTCGCTGCTGGTGCTGGCCAGGAACCGGCTCGCCATGGTGGTGCTGGTCGGATTCATCCCGCTCCTGGTTTCGCTGGCCCACTTCGTTGTCACCCGGAACGTCGTGGCGTTCCGTTACCGCGCCACCGGGGCACTCCTGCACGGTACCGGCGAGAAGTTCACCATGATCACCTGCGCACTCAGTGCGGTCACGCTGCTGGTGGGATTCGCCATGTTCACCGCGGCTCAGCGCTCCAGCGACTTCGACCAGCGCCTCGTTGCCGCGGGCTACCCTCGAACGGAGTTGCTGCTGGCCAAATTGACCACCCTCATCGTCTCCGCCGCCGTTGTCGGCGCCTACGCCACCGCGTGGCTGTGGTGGTACTGGCCGATGGAACAGCCCCTGCTCATGGCCGTCGGAGTGTTCCTCGCCGCGCTGCTCTACGGCGCGATTGGCCTGTTCCTGGCCCTGTTCCTGCCCGGGGAACTCGAAGGCATGTTCACCATCATCATGACCAGTCTCATTGATCTGGCGCTGCAGAACCCGATCGCCAATCCCGCTGCCGACGCCGCGCTTATCACGTTCCTTCCGGCTTACGGCGCCATGCAAACCTGCCTTGGCGCGGGCTTCACCGACATCATTCCACTGCGGCACGTCGCGATCAGCGTGGCATGGGCCACCGCATGCGCCGTGGTCGCTCTCGCCACCTTCGCCCTGCGCACCCGAATCCACGCCACGAGTCCACGACCACTACCTGCAGGGGATTCAGTGTCGTGAGTCGGTAGTTCGTTGCTGGCTGTGGGGTGTGGCGATGCCGAGCCCGAAGCTTGAGCCAATGGTCGTGACGGACGAGGAATTGAGCGTCCTGAGTGGATGGTCGTGTGAAGACCGCTCCAGATCGGCTATATCTGTACGATACGGTGCCAGGGACCGTCCACCAGGACCCTGCCGAGGCGGCATGATGACCGACGAACCGCATCCGCCCCGAACACGGCAACCATGGCACTCGCGGAGTACGTCGATACGAACATGGAACTCGCGCCGAGTGTCCTGGAGCCCAAGACCACCCACCTTTATCCGGCAGCGCGGCACAAACGGGTCATGCCGACACAGCCGATGGACCACTTCACCGGGGTCCAGCCAGTGTGTTCCGCCCCCTGACGGCTCGCCTGGTGGATCGCCGGTACGAATCGGGTGCTCAGGACCCGGCGAGCAACGCACTGATCTGGCCCGTTCTGTAATCTCACATCTCGATGAGAGACTACGGAGGCAAGAATGCCGAGCAACGTCGTGCCGAAAGACGGACGCGGCTGATCCAAGCCGGTACCGAGCTGTTCGGCACCCAGGGGTTCGCCAACACTTCGATCCGTGCCCTACTGCGTCAGGCAGGCCTCCAGGACCGGTACTTCGCCGAGAGCTTCGCGAGTATGGAGGAGCTTCTGGTGGCGGTGTATGACGAGATCCGCGACGTTGCTTTCGAGGACGTCGTCGATGCTGGGATCGCGGCGGCGACGCCGGCGGAGCGGTTGCGCCGGATGATTGACGCCAACACGCGCAAGCTGGAGGAGGACCCACGGTTCGCGCGCATCACGATGATCGAGATCTTCGGAGCGGGTCCGCTGGCCGAGCAACATCGGCAACAGGGCTTGCGGCAGTCGGCCGCCATCGTGGCGGACATCCTGCCGCCGCTTCTCCCCGGCCGTGACCTGGATCGGAACGCGGTCGCCATGGCGATCGTCGTGGGCGTCAACGGCCTGTTCATGGACTGGGTGGCCAAATCCTTCAACATGACGCGCGAGCAGGTTGTCGAGCACGCGATGCTACTGGTCCGGGGCGTACTGCACGAGGCGTGCGCACCCTTCTCCGAACCGTCTTGATGCCTCAACGGCAACAGTGCGCCCTTTTCCCATTTGCGAGCTACGCGGCTTTGCAGGACGTCTGCGTGTAGAGCCATCGCGGTCCTGAACCCCACCACGGTTCCCCCATTGTCGATCCGAGTCACGGGCGCCTATGTGGCGCCAACTCCCTGCGTCGCACTCTGACCCGGGATCAGGGACAGAAGATGGCCGACCACGCCGCCATCACCCAAGCTACCCAGCTCGAGATCTACTTCTGCGCCCCGCACTCGCCATGACAGCGGGCGACAAATGATAATTGAACCCACGCTGCGTTGAAGTGTCCCCACCTCGTCACCCGGTCGGAAAACCGCGCTGAACGCGTTCTCGAATACGTTTTATGACCACTGTCCGAGCTCCGAGAAATACTAACAGAAAAACAGCGAAAAGACCGATCTTGCTACAGAACCGAATCGCCGTGACAACCAAACCAGGACGTGCGGGTCGTCGATGAGTTCACCGGAGTCTGAAGCACTGTCCCTGTGGTGGCTCCAGAGTCGGCGACGGTGCACGGATGATGCGCTCGATGCTGCCAGGTGCGGTGCCGATAACGTCACGACCAACAACGAAGAGGAGGTTCGGCGTGGATTTCGACCTGCCGGAGAGCGCTCTTGCCGTGCGCGATGGCGTGGCCGCGGTCGGGTCGCGGTACGGGCTGGACTACTGGGACCGCTGTGACGCGGAGAAACGATGGCCGGAGGAGGTCTGGCGGGATCTCATCGATGGGGGTTGGCTCGCCCTCGCCGTTCCCGAGGAATACGGGGGAGCGGGCCGGGGGCTGCTCGAGCTTGCGGTGGCCGCCGAGGCGTTGTCGGCCTCTGGCGCGGGCGTGACGGGTGCCTTTTTCTATCTCCTGACGCCCGCCTTCGGAGCGCTCACCATTACCCGTCACGGCACCGAGGAGCAAAAGCGCGCGCTGCTGCCCGGCCTGGCCGCCGGCGAGTTCGAGGGTTGTTTTGCGATCACGGAGGCCGATACCGGCAGCAACGTGATGAATATCCGGACCCAGGCGGTCCGGGACGGTGACGACTTCGTCGTCACGGGAAAGAAGATCTGGGTTTCCGGCGTCGAACGAACCCGGTACATGATCCTCGCCACCCGGACGACCCCCGCGGCTGAGGCCACACCGCGCACCAGCGGATTCACAGTTCTCCTCGTGGACGTCGAGGAAGCGGTCGCCAACGGGACGCTCACATACGAGCCCATCCCGAAACTGGGCAACAACACGATCGGATCAAGCGCGGTCTTCCTCAACGAAGTGCGCGTCCCCGCGGAGAACGTCATAGGCACGGTCGACGAGGGCTTCGCCGTGCTGTGGGACATCATGAACCCGGAGCGCATCATCTTGGCGGGAGGCGCCGTTGGTGCCGGGGAACTCGCCCTGAAGATCGCGTGCGACTACGCCGGCGACCGCGCGCCCTTCGGCCGGCCGATCGGCGCCTACCAGGGAGTCGCGTTCCCGCTCGCCCAGATCAAGGCAAACGTCGAGTTGGCGAGGCTGATGACGTACAAGGCGGCCTGGCTCTGGGATCGCCGACAGGCCTGTGGCACCGAGGCCAACATCGCCAAACTCGCTGCCGCCGATGCGGCCTGGCAGGCCGCCGACCGCACCTTTCAGACCTACGGCGGTATGGGGTACAGCCTGGAGTGCCCGGTGGCCCGCCTCTTCCGCGACGCCCGTATCACCAAGAACATCCCCGTCGCCGAGGAACTCGTCCTGGCCCAGATCGCCCAGCACGAACTCAGGCTGCCCCGGTCCTACTGAAGACCTCCGCGGAGCCGACGGCCAGCGCGTGCGGGCCGCGCATGCGGGTGCCGATACGCGATTGCAGGGCAGCCGAATCGAGTTCCAAAGTGTGGAATCGATCGAGTAGCCGGCCGATGGCGAGCTGTGCCACCAGCCTGGCCGGCGGGGCGCTGAGGCAGTAATGGATGCCGTGGCCGAAGGCGAGGTGACCGCCTGCAGGCCTGGCGAGTTCCAGCCGGTCCGGATCCGTGAACCGCCCGCCCCAGCTATGAGTTCGGAGCCGACACGGTCGCCGGCGAGGCGGTCTTCGTCCCCGCGACCGACGACGGCGCGAAGATGACGGTTGGCCGCTCTCCATCACCACCCGCCGGGACGGCAGCGCCTCGCGGTTGCCGTCCTCAATGCCTCGAACGTCTCCGCTGGTCTGCCGCCGCGGTCGACCTGTCCCGCGGGGTTCCGACAGGCTCCCTGGTTCTTGGATTCCCGACGTCGAGTAGGTCCGCGCCTTATCTGATGACACCTGCCATCTGATAGCGTCTATCCTCAGATTGACCGCCTGGGTGGCCCGAAGGCGTCTGGCCGTCGTCTCCAAGCCAAGGAGGACATGTATGTATCTCACGCAAGGACTGCACCGCGCGGTGCAGCAAACGCCGGAGCGGCCTTCGACGATCTACGGCGGCCGAGTGAGGACTTACCGGGAGACCGCCGATCGGGTGGCCCGCCTCGCGGGCGCCCTGCGGGCTCTCGGCATGGCCGAGGACGACAGATGCGCCATGGCGTCGCTCAACTCTGACCGCTATCACGAGTACCTGCTGGCGACCTGGTGGTTGGGCGGGGTGGTCAATCCGATCAATGTCCGATGGAGCCCAGCGGAGATCGCTTACTCCCTGACCGACTCCGACACCCGGTTCCTACTGGTCGACGACGCCTTCATCGAAGTCGTCCCGGAACTGCGCGACCGGTGCCCAGGACTGACCACCGTCATCTACTGCGGTGAGAGTTCCGTGGCTCCCGACGGGATGCTGTCATACGAAGACCTCATCGAGGGTGCGCGAGCCGTAGAGGATGCTCGGAGGGGTGGGAGCGCGCTGGCGGGGATCTTCTACACGGGGGGTACGACCGGATTCCCCAAAGGAGTCATGCTCAGCCACGCCAGCATGCTGACCTCGTCCATGGGGACGGAGACGCGCTCCAAACTGGTGGCGCCGGAAGGCCGATTGCTGCACGTCGCGCCGATGTTCCATCTCGCCGCCCTGGCAGCATGGACCGCGCTGCACATGACCGGTGGTACTCACGTCATAGTTCCCTCCTTCGAGCCGGTGGCCGTCATGAAGGCCGTCCAGGAACACCGGGTCGACATCCTGCTGCTCGTACCCCTGATGCTTCAGGCGCTGGTCGACCATCCCCAACTCGAATTCCATGATCTTTCGAGCATCACCGGCATCAGTTACGGCGGCGCCCCCATCTCCGAGGCGTTGCTCGCCCGCTCGATGAAGGCGTTTCCGTCGGCGGAGTTCGTCCAGGTGTACGGAATGACCGAACTCGGCCCCGTAGCGGCGGTGCTGACTCATGCAGAGCACTGGCCGGAGGCACGCCTGCGCTCGGCGGGGCGGGCCGCTCCCCACTGCGAGATAAGGATCGTGGACGCCGGGGACCAGGAAGTGCCGCGCGGCACCGTCGGAGAGATCGCCGTTCGCGGCGAGAACATGATGCTCGGTTACTGGAACAAACCAGGCGAGACCGATGCCGCCCTTCGCGGTGGCTGGATGCACACCGGAGACGGTGGCTACATGGACCAGGATGGCTATGTCTTCATCGTCGATCGTCTGAAAGACATGATCATCTCCGGTGGAGAGAACGTCTACTCCGCCGAGGTCGAGAATTCCATCGAGCAGCATCCGGCAGTTTCCGCGTGCGGGGTGATAGGCGTGCCGGACGGGCGGTGGGGCGAACGCGTTCACGCCGTGATCATGCTGCGGGACGGCATGTCCGTGACCGGCGAACAGATTCGCGACCACGTCAAGGGCCTCATCGCCGGCTATAAGGCGCCACGCAGCGTGGAATTCGTCGAAACGTTGCCGATCTCCGGCGCTGGCAAGGTGCTCAAGCGGGCGCTGCGCGAGAAGTACTGGAAGGCAGACCAAAGGCAGGTCAGCTAGGCCCTCCTTCGCCGGCCAGTGCTCCCCCGGCCCGTTCCGGGGCAGCGGCCATCGTGATCAGTGCGGCAATTTCTCGCCGCGAGAAGATCAGCGGATTCTTGGCGCATTGGACCGCCAGAGCGGCGCTCGTTATTCGAAGAGAATCGGATGGCGGCACGTGGGGCTGACATAGGGGTGTACCTGCGGGAACTTCTCGGCACATCTTCCCGCGGTTTCGCAATGAGGGCATATCGAGCGCGGCCGGAGTTCGTGATCCGGAGTCACGCTCAAAAGCCAATCACAATCCACAATGGATGATCCATATAACACACGCCGGCCGACAAAGTAACTACTCGACCATTTACGCGGGACATGCCCGGCTCGGGCTGAGCGGGAGGGGGAGCCGACGGTGACGAACCCGTTGGTGGCGCAGACCAAGGATTCGACGACCGCGGTGTCGGGTGTTCCGTTGTTGGAGGATGCGCAGTCGTTGAAGTCGGCGATCGAGGGTGGGGACTGGGCGTCGGCGGTGCTGGGTGTGGCGGGCACCGCGATGGACGTGCTGGCGGTGGTGGCCGACCCGTTCGGTTCGATCTTCGCGGCCGGGGTGGGCTGGCTGATGGAGCACGTCGGGCCGTTGAAGGACGCCTTGGACAAGCTGGCCGGTAACCCGGATGTGATCACCGCGCACTCCGAAACGTGGCAGAACATCTCCGACGAGCTGGGCAGTATCTCCCAGGATCTCACCAACGACGTCAACAACGATCTGGGCGGCTGGCAAGGGGCGGGGGCGGATACCTACCGGCAGCAGGCGGGGAATGTCGTCGCGTTGCTGGGCGCGGCACAGCAGGCCACGGCGGGGACCTCGAAGGGTGTCAAGACCGCGGGTGAGGTGGTCGCGGCGGTGCGGCAGCTGGTGCGCGACACCATCGCTCAGGTCGTAGGGCACATGATTTCGTGGGCGCTGCAGGTTGTGGCCACGCTCGGCATCGGCCTGGCCTGGGTGGTGCCGCAGGTGATCGATCTGGTCGGCAAGACCGCCACCCGCATCGCCACACTGGTCAAGAACCTGACCACCGCGCTCAAGCAACTCATGGAGTTGCTCAAGAAAGCCGGTGGGATCTTCGACGACGCCGCCAAGGCTCTCAAGAACATCAAGTCCGGCACCGTCAGCACCGGCAGCAAGGTCGACGACCTACCCGCCGGAGCCAGGAACGTCGACCCGGTGGGCGGCAACACCACCCCGTCGGGCACCCACGACCTGCCCCACGACAAGCCGGACACCGTCGCCCCACCACCCAAGCTGACCGACAACGGCACGACCACCCCCTCGGCCGCGACCGACACCCCACCACCGGTTTCCAGCCGCGGACTCGACGACACCGGCGCGCCGCCGCCGAAATCGGGAAACACCACCCCGTCCGGCAACTCGCGTTCCCTGGGCTCCGGGGACGATCCGCACACCGAGTCGACAAGGGTGAACGAGCGGTGTGCCGGCGGTGACCCGGTGGACCTGGTGACCGGGGAGATGTTCCTGACCCAGCAGGACGTGGGCCTGCTCGGCGTGCTGCCCTTGGTGCTGGAGCGGTTCCACGGTTCCACCTACCGCAAGGGACACTGGTTCGGCCATTCCTGGGCCTCGACCCTCGACCAGCGGGTCGAGATCGACGCGGCGGGGATCCACTACGCCGCTCCGGATGGGGTCGTCCTGCACTACCCCGTGCCGTCGCGGTCAGGCGGGGCGGTCCTGCCGGTGGCGGGCGCGCGGTGGCCCCTGTTCTGGGACCGTGAGCGCGACACCATCCTGATCGAGCAGCCGGAGCCGGGACTGACGCTGCACTTCCCGCCGGGGCCCTCGCCGTCCGCCGGGCGACCGCTGCGGCTCGTGAGCGACCGCAACGGCAACCTGCTGACCTTCCTGCACGACGAGGAGGGCATGCCGACCGATGTCTACCACTCCGCGGGATACCACCTCGTGGTCGAAAAAGTGGACACCGACGCCGGCGCCAGGATCGGCGGGATCCGGCTGGCCGGCGCCGGGCGGTGGCCGGATGTCGGCATCGTCTCGTTCCGGTACGACCCGCTCGGCCGGCTCGTGGGCGTCCTCAACTCGCAGAACCGCGCCCTCGTCTTCGAATACGATGACGATGACGATGACCGGATCGTCGGATGGACCGACCGGAACGGGCACAGCTACCGGTACCACTTCGACGGCACCGGCCGGGTCACGCGCACCGACGGGACCGGCGGCTTCCTGGCCACCACGTTCTCCTACGACCTGGGCGCGCGGACGACCAACCTGACCGACTCGCTCGGGAACGCCACGACGTATGAGTGGAACGACCACAACCAGGTGATCAAGACCGTGGATCCGCTCGGCGGTGTCACGGCCACCGAGCTGGATCAGGACGGCCGGCTGAGCACGCGAACCGATCCCCTCGGCCGTACGCTCCGGGTGACACACGGCGGACCCGCCGACCCCGACAGCGCACGCATGCGCGTCGACAGCCCGGAGGGCACCTCGTTCGATCTCGAGTGCGACGACCGGCTGGGCCTGCCGACGAAGCTGACCGACCGGAACGGCGCGGTATGGCTGCGCACCTACGACGCGCGCGGCAACATCGTGTCCGAACAGGACCCCTCCGGCGTCGTCATCGCCTACGAATACGGGGAACACGGAGACCTGGTGGCGGTGACCGACTCCCGCGGTGGTGTCACCCGTTTCCGGAACAACACGGCGGGTTTGCCGATCGCCGTCACCGATCCCACCGGCGCGACCACGCTCATCGAGCGTGACGTCTTCGGCCGGATCATCGCGGTGACCGACGCTTCCGGCGCGATCGTCCGCACCGGCTTCACCGTCGAGGGCCTACAGGCGTGGCAGGTCGAGCCGGACGGCACCCGGCAGGAGTGGACCTACGATCCCGAAGGTAACCTGATCGAGCACCGTGGCCCGGGTGGCCTCAGCAGCTACGAGTACGGGCCCTTCGACCAGATCGTCGCGAGCACGGACCCGACCGGCGCACGCTTCTCCTTCACTTATGACACCGAACTTCGCCTGACCGAAGTGAGGAATCCGCAAGGCCTGCGCTGGCACTACGAATACGACGCCGCGGGCAATCTCACCGCCGAGACCGATTTCAACGGCTCGACGGTGAGGTACCGCCACGACGCGGCCGGGCAACTGCTCGAACGGGTCAACGGCGCCGGGCAGCACACGGTCTACGTCCGCGATGCGCTCGGTCGCGTCGTCGAGCGACGCTCCGGCGACGCGGTGTACCGGTTCGCCTTCGACGCCGCGGGACGCACGCTGTCCGCGAGCGGCCCGGACAGCTCCCTCAGCTACACCTACGACTCAGCCGGCCGAGTGCTGACCGAGTCCGTCGACGGTCACACGACGGCCTACACCTACGACGTGTCCGGCCGCAGGGCTACCCGCACGACCCCGTCCGGCGCCGTCTCCCGCTGGACCTACGATGTCGCCGGGCGCCCGGCCACGCTGGCCGCGGCGGGCGGTGGCCTGATTTTCCACCGGGATGTCCGTGGCCGCGAGACCGGTCTGGCCGCCGGCCCCGCTGTCCTGGTGTCCCAGGCATTCGACTCGGCCGGGCGGATGAGCGGGCAGACGATCTGGGCGCGCCACCAGCCACAGCCCGGACAGCCACCCGCTGGGCAAGCCGCACCCCGGGCCGTTCAGGAACGCACCTACGTCTACCGCGCGGACGGATACCCCGTGCGGATCACCGATCGTCTCAGCGGCCCCCGGCAGTATGACCTGGACTCGGTCGGGCGGGTGACGGCGGTGCGCGCGGCCGGCTGGACCGAGACCTATGCCTACGACGCCGCGGGCAATCTCGCGCACGCCGCCGCGCCCGGCCAGAAGGACGCGCACGGCGAGCGTGAGCACACGGGCACACTGGTCCGCCGCGCCGGACGGACCAACTACGAACGCGACGCCCACGGGCGAGTGGTCCGGACCACCAGGCGCACGCTGTCCGGCCGGACGCTGCGGTGGACCTGGGCCTGGGACGCGGAGGACCGGTTGATCCGGGCGACCACTCCGGAGGGTGCGACGTGGCAGTACAGCTACGACGCGATCGGCCGGCGCACGGCCAAGCGGCGTCTGGCACCGGACGGCTCCGTGGCCGAGGTGATCTGGTTCAGCTGGGACGGTTCGCGCCTGGCGGAGCAGTCGAAAACGACGCCGGGCGGGCGTGAAGTCCTCACCTGGGACTGGGAGCCCGGCGGCCACCGGGTACTGGCGCAGACCACCCGGACCTGGCGGGCCGGCACGGCCCACCAGCACCTCGACACCGCATTCCACGCGATAGTCACCGACCCGGTCGGCACACCGACCGAACTGGTCGCTCCCGACGGCCGGATAGCCTGGCACGCCAACACCAGCCTATGGGGCGAAACCGTCGCGCCCGCCGGCGTCGGAAACGACGCGCCGACGGGGCCCCGGACCGGTTTCCCACTGCGCTTCCCGGGCCAATACCACGACGGGGAAACCGGCCTGAACTACAACTTCCAGCGATACTACGACCCGTCTCTCGGGACCTACCTCACGCCGGACCCGCTCGGCCTGAACCCGGCCCCCAACAACCACGCCTACGTCGACAATCCACTCGCGACGCTGGACCCGCTCGGCCTGGCACCGAGTTGCGCAACGGGTCTTTCGAACAATCTCTCGCGCACCAAACGGAAATGGGGCCGCAAGGTGAACGACAAGACCACGCCCCAATTCGTCTACCGCGTGGACAACCGACCTCCGGGCGAGATCGGTCAGCATGGCTTCCAGCCACACGACCCCAACGGGACCATTTCCGTCGACGAGCATGTCAACAACGTCCTCAACCGGCCGGGCCCGCCGCAAGTGGCGAGGCCCGAGAGCCAATACGTCTCGACGGGCGACTACGCGATGTTCCAGGACGGTGTCATCGGTTCCATCAGCACAAGACCGGGTGCCACCGTATACAAGATCGACACCAGCGCGATCCACAATGGTTTCACCGATGTCAACGCTCACTTCGACAACCTCGGCGTCAACCGTCCATACCCGTTCCAGCGTGAGTACGCATACGCCGGACGAATTCCGCCCAGCGCGATCGTGGGCCACGCCCCGGCCATGGACGTGTACACCCACCCGGACTTCCGGCCGGACTCCCAGAATACGCACAACACCCAACTGCCCGATCCCGACAGCCTGAACTGGCAACAAATGCCGTAAGGGACTCGGCCACAGCCCGGCGGGCGTGGCCACCCATCCCCGACACCGCGAAGGTCGCGGTGGCCTGCGGCGTGCGCCCCGGCTTCCCGTCCATGTCTTTGCTGCCACGGGTTCTTCAAGCGTCCTCACGGCGGGGTAGATACGCCCCGCCGTATGCGCGGGTTCGTTGCGCGCCCGCAGGTCGAGTGACGTTGCTTCGGGGGCCGAAGGTCGCGCTGCGCTTCTCCAGATTTGACCGGGAATCCGAAAATGGCGCGTTTATGGCAGCGACGCCGCTGCGGAGCGTGCCTGAGGCGCAGGTCGTGGCGCTGATGCGGTGGGGTGTCAGACTGTCGGCTCCTCCGGTTGCGGGTCGTCAGGCGAAGTAGTGCCCCTCTTCGATGTCGTCGATGAGGCCGGGGTGCGTCGGTGTCCACCCGAGCAGTTTCTGGGTGATCGTGCTCGAGGCGGGCATGTCGGTGCCCAGGAGGGCTCCGAGGGGCATGCCGAACTCCTCTGCGGGGCGCGCCTGCGCGGGCACACCGACGCCGCGCGCGATCGCTTCGGCGATGTCGCGGAAGGCGACTCCCTCGTCGCCCACGGCGTGCAGGACCGATCGTGCGGGTGCCTTCTCGATCGCGAGCCGGTACAGGGTCGCGGCGTCCTTGACGTGCACGGCGGGCCAGCGGTTCGTCCCGTCGCCCACGTACGCGGAGACTCCGGTCCTCCTTGCCCGGGTGGTGAGCTGGGGGATGAAGCCGTGCCGCTCGCCCTTGCCATGTGCGGATCGCGGGATCATGACAAGACTCACGCGGACTCCGCGATCGGCGGCGGCGAGGGCGGCCTGCATGTTCTTGATCCGCGCGGCGATGGGCCCCACCGGCACCAGTTCGTCATGCTCGGTGGCGACTCGGCCCGGTGCGGTGATGGTCGCACCGGTGACGAGCAGCGGCTTGTCGGTGCCTTCGAGCGCGCTCGTGAACGTGTCGATGGCGGCGGCGTCGGCCGGGGCGCCGCCGATCTGCCCGAGTTCGTGGGCGTAGGCGAGGTGGATGACGCCGTCACTCTCTTTCGCCGCATCTCGGAGGGTGTCGAGGTCGTCGAGGCCGCCGCGGCGGGCTTCGGCGCCCAGTTGCTCGATCGCGGCGGCGGCGGTGTCGGAACGGGCGAGGCCGATGACCTCGTGGCCGGCGTCGATGAGTTCGGGGACGACCGAGGATCCGATCCAGCCGGAGGCTCCGGTGACGAAGATGCGCATGTAATGCTCCCTACAAGTGATGCGACTGTGTTGCATCGAGCCTAAGTGATGCGACTCAGTCGTGTCAACGGAGTGATGCGATGCCGTCGCACCGTTTATCGTGTGACCATGAGCAGATGGGCGCCGGATGCGCGTGAGCGACTGGAGGATGCCGCGCTCGAGCTGTTCTCCACTCAGGGGTACGAGAACACGACGGTGGCGCAGGTCGCCGAGCGTGCGGGCCTGAATCGCGCGACCTTTTTCCGGCACTTCGCCGACAAGCGTGAGATCCTCTTCGGTCGAGAGGACGAGCTCGCCATCCTGTTCTCCGACGCGATCCGCGCCGCACCGGCGGATGCCGATGTGCCCGCCTGTCTCCTGTCCGCCTTGCATGCGGCGGACGCGAGGATGACAGCTGATCAGCGCCCCAGAGCCGTTCAGCGGCGCCGGATTGCCGACGCGAACATGGATGTGCAGGAGCGGGGGCTGCTGAAGATCGCACGGACCACGACCGCGGCGGCCGACGCGCTCGCAGACCGCGGCGTCGATGAGCTGACTGCGCGCCTCGCCGCCGAGATGCTGATCCTGGCATTCAGCGCCGGCCTCCGCGAATGGATCAACGCCGGCGACCATGCGGAACCGTTCTCGTCACACGCCGCGACAGCCCTCGAAGCGATCCGCGACCGCGCCGGACTGCTCGGAGACCCGACGATCGCGAAGACGTGAACCTGCTCCTGGACACAGCCCGAGACCCGTTGGGAGCACTCGGGTTCCCGGCACTTCCGAACGAGCAGCCCGGAACCTGTTACCTTCCTGGGTGCCCGACGCCTCGGCAACACCGCAACGCTGAGCCGCGACCGGGAACCCGACCTGGTCGGCAACGCGCTCGACGAAGCGCCGCCCAGCATGTTCCACCTGAAGCCGGCGATTATCTCCGGAATGGGTTTCTTCACCGATTCGTACGACCTCAATGTCATTTCGACGGCGTTGTTACTGGTGAAGCCGGAATATCGCCTTTCCGCCGGACAGGTCGGACTGATCGGCAGTACCTCGCTGATCGCCTCGTTCATCGGGGCGCTGGTGTTCGGCCGGATCGGCGATCTGATCGGCCGCAAGCGCGTGTACGGGATCGAGGCTGCGATCATGGTGGTCGGCGCCGTACTCACGGCGCTCGCGCCCAACTTCACCTGGCTGCTGATCACGCGGTTCGTTCTGGGCATCGGCATCGGCGGGGACGACCCGATCTCGGCGACCATCATGACCGAGTACGCCAACCGCCGCAGCCGGGGCAAGCAGGTGGCCATGATGTTCTCCTCCTACACCCTCGGCCAGGTCGCGGCCTTCGTGGTGGCGTTGACCCTGCTGGCCGCCGGTGTGAACCACGACCTGGCGTGGCGGCTGATGCTGGGCCTGGGTGCGCTGCCCGCGCTCGGCGTGCTCTACAGCAGGCGGCGCATGCCCGAGTCGCCGCGGTTCACCGCCTCCGTCGAGGGTGACCGGCAGCGTGCGGCCGACGATCTGAACAGCCTGGTGCCGGGGGCGGTGTCCGGCGGGGCCGCCGGTGCGGCCGTGGTCGGCCGCTCCACGCTCCGCGGGCCGTTCACCAGCAGGCGGCTGCTGATCACCCTGCTGGGGACCGCGGGCACCTGGTTCGCCTATGACGTCGCGGTGTACGGCAACTCGATCTCGCAGCCGGCCATTGTGGACGGCATCGTGGCCAATCCGTCGCCGGTCGAGGTGACCGCGGTCAACCTGATCCTGGCGGTCTCGTGTCACCGGGCTGTGCTTCGGCATCTTCCTGATGGACCGGATACCACGCAAGGCACAACAGATCGCCGGGCCGGCGGTGTCGGGGCTGGCGGTGTCGGGGCTGGCGCTGCCGTCCATCGGGCTCATCCCCGGAATCGCCACGAACCTGGCGATGTTCGTCGTCGCGTTCGGCCTTGCTTCCTTCGGCTCGACCTTCGGCCCCAGCTCCTGGAGTAGCACCGGCATCGAGCCCGCGCGCCGAGCGCCTTCCCCATCGCGACGTGGAAGTCATAGCCGCCGATCTTCTCGTACCGTGCGGCGTCGATCCATTTATAGTGCAGCGCCGTGCTTTCCCATTATTCCTCGGTGTGTTGCGCGGCTCGTTCGTAAGCCTCCGCCCCGCGGGAGGCCTGTCCCCCTCCTTTGAACCCCGGTAGTTCGAAGGACGACACCGTGAGGCCGTCTCCGGGCAACGCCGCGGCGAACGATGAACACGTTGTCCCGCCGGTATTCCCGGAAGGTTCGGTCCAGTTATCGGGCGGACAGCACACGGGACGCGCTCGGGTTGGTCGCCGCCCGAATGGGCGTCGCCGTGGTGTACAGCCCCCTCACCGAACCCGACATCACCATCGACTTCCACCTCCTCCACCGGACTACGGAAACCAATCCGGCCGTGGTCGACAGGCTCGGCTATTCGGGTGATTTCGTTCGATCATGGAATCCGATCGCTGGCGGGCGGGCTCTGATGGTTCAGGTCTGCTGGGAGGACGGTGGCGGTGAGTAGCGAAGGTCTCGACCCTCGGTCGCTGCGGTTAACCGAGCCCGTGCTGGCGGGTAGTGGTCTGGGTGGGTGCCAGGTGGTCGCTGACCAAGGTCAGGACCTGTCATGACCAATCCGCTGGTTGCGCAGAAGAAGGACTCAACCACCTGGCATACCGGCGTCAGCGTGCTCGACGACGCCGCTGGCGTCTATCAAGGGGTACAGTCCGGCAGCTGGATCGAAGGCGGGATCGCCGCGATCGGCACCGGCATGGACTTGCTGACGATGGCGATGAACCCGGTCGGCACGCTCATCTCCTATGGCTTGAACTGGTTGATCGAGCATGTCAAGCCGTTGCAGGATGCGCTCAACCAGCTTGCCGGGGACGCTGACCAGATCGCCGCCTACTCCCAGACGTGGAAGAACGTTGCCCAGGCGGTCCAGAGCGCGGGCAAGGATCTCGCTGCCACGGTGGAGAAGGACACGGCGAACTGGACCGGCCAGGCCGCTGACACCTACCGAGCGAACATCAAGGACAAGATCGATCACATCAACGCCGCCGCCACCTGCGCCGAAATCATCTCGGTGGTGGTCCAGATCGTTGGTGTGATCACTGGGGCCGTTCGCGGCCTGGTCCGGGACATGGTCACCCAAGCCGTCGGCGACTTCATTCAGGACGCCCTGGAAGAGGTCTGCTCCCTGGGGCTGGGTACCCCGGCGGTGGTCGCTCAGGTCGTCGAGCAGGTCTCGGCCTGGACCGAAAAGATCGGCGCCGTCATCAAAAAGCTCATCAACTCCGTCGAGGCGCTACGCCCGATGATGAGCAAACTTGAAGAAATCTTTGCCGCGATCAAGAAGGTCATGGCCGCACTGCACGGCCACTCAGGCGAAGAACCCCATCTGGGCGGCGACGGGAGCACGCACGCCTCATCGTTCGATGACACTCCCACTACGCGCGGCGGGGACAGCACCACCCCAGCGGGAGACCATGTCGGTGGGCCCAACGACCATGGGGCCGATGTTCCCGACACGCCCTCTGGAACGCGTGATGGGGGAACAAGCAGCAGCGGGGCCGGCGATGGACGCGTCAAGGACAGCGTCGACGATCCCAAGACCGACTCGCGTGAGACCGAGTGCGCGCCGGGCTCGGGTGACCCGGTCGACCTCGCGACCGGTCAGATGTATATGACCCAGTTCGACGTCGAATTGCCTGGAATGCTGTCCCTCATTCTCAAAAGGACGCATTTCTCCCATTATCGCGCCGGAAAGGCGTTCGGCCGGTCCTGGGCCTCCAGTCTCGATCAGCGACTGGAAATCGAGGGCGACGGTGTTTATTTCGTGGACGACTCGGCGACCAGGTTGATCTTTCCCCGGCCGGTCGCGGGCGGTGCTCCGGTGCTGGCAGCCGATGGCCCGCGCTGGCAGTTGGCGCTCTCGGATGAGGGCTTGTACACCATCCACAAACCGGAGAGCGGCCGGACACTGACGTTCGGGCAGGGGAGAGACGGCACGTATCCCCTCGCCACGATCGCGAACCGCCGTGGCCACGTTATCGAGTTTCACTACGACACCACGTTGGCACCGACGGCGGTGACGCATTCGGGCGGCTATCACGTCGGTATGGACACCGAAAATGGTCGCGTTGTGCGGTTGTGGCTCAATAACAGCGAAGGCGACGCGATCACGATCAGCCGTTACGGGTACGACGATCGCGGCGACCTCGTCGAGGTCATCAACTCGTCCGACCGGGCCTTCCGATTGGAATACGACGAAGTTGGCCGCATCACCAAGTGGATCGACCGGAACGATCAGTGGTATCAGTACTTCTACGACGGTCGCGGTCGGGTGGTACGCACCGATGGATCGGGCCGGGCCATCACCGGAACCTGGGACTACGATTCAGCACCGTCTACCACCCTTTACACGAATTCATTGGGCGAAACCATGACCTACCGACTCAATGAGCGACGGCAGGTCATTGAATTGATCGACCCGCTGGGGCACAGCACTCGCCAGGAATGGGACCGGTTCGATCGGCTGCTGTCACGTACCGACGCGCTCGGCCGGACGACGCGCTACACCTACGATGACGACGGCAATGTCACGGTCGTCACCCGGGCGGATGGGACTCAGACCGTCGCGGAGTACAACGACATTGGCTTGCCGACCGTCGTCGTCGAACCCGATGGCGCGGTTTGGCGATATGAGTACGACGACAACGGCGATGTCTCCGCGTCCACCAATCCGACCGGCGCGCGAACCGAGTACCGCTACAACGACAATGGTGGACTGGCCTCGGTGACCGATCCGGCCGGGCAGACCCGTCGGATCGAGGCCGACGCCGCGGGCTTGCCGGTCGCTGTGACAAACGCGCTGGGCGAGACCACGAGATACGTTCGCGACCAATTCGGCCGGATTACCGCGGTCGTCGACCCGGCCGGACAAGTGACCAGGCAGACCTGGACCATCGAGGGCCGCCTCGGCAGCCGAAGTTTGCCCGATGGCACGTCCGTGACCTGGCGGCATGACGGCGAAGGTGACCAGATCGAGTACGTCGATCCCATGGGCGCGGTCACTCGAATCGAGCGGACGTATTTCGGCCTGCCCGCCGTGGAAATCGGACCGGACAGTTCTCGGTTGAGGTACTCCTACGACAGCGAACTTCGCCTGGTGTCCGTGACCAACGAACAGGGGCTCATGTGGCGTTACGAATACGATGCCGCGGGGAATCGCGTTCGTGAAATCGACTACGACGGCCGGGTGCTGAGCTACGAACACGACGCCGCCGGCCAGGTGCTCCGCCGGACGAACGGGGCCGGCCAGACGGTCGGGTACACCTACGACTTGATGGGAAACGTCCTCGAGCGTCGATCGGACGGCGTCACCTCGTCCTTTCGATATGACGAACTCGGCCGGCTCTTGTCCGCCGCGAACGCCGAGGTCCGGCTCGAACTGCAGTACGACCGGCTTGGCCGGACGGTTCGCGAAACGGTCAACGGCGCCAGCGTGCACTCGGGCTACGACGTACTCGGCCGGCGGGTCCTGCGCCGGACGCCCAGCGGTGCGGAAAGCCGTTGGGCGTATGACCCCGAAGGGCGGCCGGTCTCGCTGGCCTCCGGTGGGCATTCGATCATGTTCCAGCACGACATATTGGGCCGTGAGACAGAACGGCTCCTTGACACCGGGACCATTGTCGCGCAGTTCTGGGATGTGAACAGCCGGCTCGCTGAACAGACGGTATCCTCGTTGACCGGCGCGGCCACGAACCGTTCGCGTGCGGCGAGGCTGCAACACCGCGCGTACCAGTACCGGGCGGACGGATTGATCGAATCGGTGGCCGATCAGGTGCGCGGCTCGTCGCGTTTCGAACTCGATGCCAAGGGGCGGATAACGCAGGCCGGCGCGAGAACCGGTCAGCAGCGTTTCGCCTACGACCCGGCCGGGAACATCATACGCAGCGATACCCCGGACGGACGTCCAACGCAGCCGTGGTCCTACCTCGGCACCCGGCTGGTCGAAACCGCCAACGTTCGATACAGCTACGACCACGAGGGACGCGTAATATTCCGGCAGCGGAAACGATTGTCCGCCAGCGCGGACAATTGGCATTACCAGTGGAATTCGGAAAGCCGGCTGGTCGGGGTGACGACGCCCGACGGAACTCGGTGGCGTTACGTTTATGACCCGCTCGGGCGCCGGGTCGCCAAGCAGCGACTTACCAGGGACGGCTCCGGTGTCGCCGAGCAGGTCACCTTCCACTGGGACGGCACGGTGGTCGCCGAGCAGGAGACCAGCGGTGGTCTGGTGACCGCCTGGGACTGGGATCCCGACGGCTACCGGCCACTCACCCAGGTCGAACGCGCGCGGCTCGCGCCCCAGCAGTGGGTCGACCGGCAGTTCTACTCGATCGTCACCGACGTGATCGGCACGGCCACCGAGCTGGTCGATGCCCAGGGAACTCTGGTCTGGCACGCCGAAAGCACCATCTGGGGGCAGGCGCTGTCCCAGCTCACCTCGAGGGCAGGCACACCGTGGCGCTTCCAGGGGCAGTACCACGATCCGGAAACCGGGCTGCACTACAACTACGCCCGGTACTACGACCCGGCGACCGGACGGTACTGCAGCGTCGACCCACTCGGACTCGGTGGCGGGCCCAACGCACGAAGCTATGCGCACAATCCGGTCAACTGGTGCGACCCGCTGGGCCTCATCGTGATCTGGGGCAAGAAGAAATGCCTGGCCACAACCGAAAACGGCAAACAGACGATGAGTGGCTGGAGTGACCGCCCGCCGCCACCTCCGGGCACCACGCGCGTGCCACCAGCGGATGTTTTGCAACTTCAGCAACAGATCGGTCACCCGATCAAACCGAACTCCTTCCTCGACAATGGCGTTCCAGGCCAGCACTACGCCTCACACGCCGAACGGCAGGCCGCGGTGATCGACCCGAACGCCCCGGTCAATATTGATCTGCCACAATGTCAGGACTGTCAGGAGTTCTATCAGAAGCTGGCACAGTACCGTGGTCAAGCACAGGTGGTGACCGGCCCGGACGGGACTCGAACCTTCTTGCCCGACGGGAGTGTCCACTTTGATCCTCGATGACGTCGAACTGCGACAACTCGTGACTACCCTGCCGGACAACGGCGAACTTCCCTACCCCGTACGGCGAGAGATCCGGTTGGCGCTGGGCGAACTGGGACACGGTCACGTGGTCAAACTCGGTGAGTTGTGCGCCCGCCGGGTGGCGCCGAAATGGAGCGAGGCCTACTCTGACGACAACTTCCCCATCGACGTGATGAACGCCGCGCTGGCCGGCGCTGACGCCGACCTCGAAGCACAGCTCGGGGCACTACGCTCGCACCTCGATTCCGTCTACGACTCCGAACCGCCCTTCGCGACGGCATTCGCAGCGGGAATGGCGTGCTGGGCGGTTGCCAACGAAGCCGGCGCCGGCGAAACGTTCGAGATCGAGGCCGAGGAAGAGCGGGAATTCGATTCGGACTACTGGCCCCCCTGCTTCTTCGCCTCCGCAGCCGAGGCGGGGGGCGCGACGTGGGAGGACGCGAGCGATAACGACCAGCGTGCCGGTTTCTGGCGGTGGTACCTGCTCGAAGCGGTTCCGGCGGCACGCGATTCAGCGTGACCGTGAAGACGTTGGAACGCTGTCACCTTCGCTGGTAGTGAAGGCGGGTCGTTCGGGCGTGCGGGATGTCGATGCGTGCTTCCCCGGTGCGAAGCGCACGCAGGATGATCCGGCCGACGTACTCGGGGGAACGCGGGACCATGCCTCCTGGCCGAACCTCTGTGCGATCCCGGTACATCCCGCCCCTGAACTCGGTGGCGGTGATCGACGGCAGCACCAGCGTGACCTGGATGTTGTCGCCAGCCGGTTCCTTGCGTGCTACCGCCGGCTAGTGCCTTGACTTGCGGGTCGGTGACGTCTGTCGGCACAGCGAGCGCACCGCCGAGTTCTTGAGATCCTGCGCGCACCACTGATCGGGCAGGCCGTGAGCATCGGCAGCTGGATCGTCGTCCCCGGCATCACGGTCGTCGGCTGGGCACTCGCCCTGGTCACCATGCGCAACTACCGCGCCCGCGTCTCCTACTGGGTGTGAAAACCAGGACGTAGCCGACTGATGGGGGTCATTCATAGATGCGCGGCCAGAGGAATTCGAGAAACCACAGACCAGGAGTTGTGCCGGCCGGTTCCGGCGACAAGATTCTGACCACCAATGTTGGTCTTATCTTCTCCGAGAGTATTCCCTACGATGAGTGGCGGAAAGCCGGCCCGAAACTCTCGAGAATCGCCAGTACGTCGGCGTGGTGTCCGGGCGACTGGTCTGGTGCGCAAGTATGTCTGGGTAGCCCGCCGGTTCGTGGTGTCCCGCCGGCGGGACAGTCTCAGCTTTCAACACCACGCCGAGGTGCTATCCGGTTGTTCGATCTGCCGGAAACCGCGTGCCGTAGGAACACAATTCACTACAGACCGGAGGCCCGTCATGTCGCCACGACGGCACAGCAGCCTCAGCATGCCCACGCCGATAGAGTTCGAGAAAACATCCACAGTGGCATGAGAGATCCGGAAAGCCGAGTCCACGAAACCTGGGGCAGACCAACCGAGGCCGCACCGTCGTCGGACGAGACACCCTAATTTGCGCCGAAACCCCGCAGGAACGTGTCGACGATGACGTCAGCAGCCTGCGGCTCGCTCAGGTCGAGCAGTTCCCGCGACGCGAGGTGCAGCAGTTGGCCGAGCACATTGCCGGGCCAGCGGGCGGGCAGGCCCGGACGGAGGAGACCGTCGTCGGTGGCCCGCTGGAGGAACAGTTCCACCTCGTCGACCGAACGGAGGCGCCGTGCCCAGATCGCCGGATCCATGCGCATCTTGCTCAGCTCGACCGGCCACTTGCGGTTGACCCCGACGATTCCCTCGACATAGCGGTGCAGGGCCACCTGCACCGGCGCCTCACGGAGCCGGGCCGCCTCGATGGCCGCCTCGATCGCGTCCAGCCGTGCCTCGTACACTGCCGTCAACAGCTCTTCCCGGCCGGTGAACCGGCGGTAGATCGTCCGACGGTCCACTCCGGCCTCGGCCGCGATCGCCCCGATGCTCGTGGCGGGATCGTCGGCGAGCATGCGGGCACCCGTGGTCAGCACGAGCTCCAGGTTGCGCGCGGCGTCTGCTCTCACCCCACCAACATACTGGCCGATGTGACCATCTTGGCGCATATCCGCTACACCGGTGAGGCGTTCAGCGGGGATGGGGCTTCTCGACGGCGCCGAGCGTCCGCGCAAGGTCGGCGCGGGAGTTGACGCCCAGCTTGGGGAAGATCCGGTGCAGGTGGGTGCCCACCGTCCGGTGCGAGAGGTACAGCCGCTGCCCGATCTCCCGATTAGTCAGCCCTTCGGCGGCCAGCTGCGCGATGCCCAGCTCGTGTGGAGTCAGTTTCTCCCGCGCGTCCGGACCCCGGTTCGGACTGGTCTCCCCCGCGCTGCGCAACTCGCGCCGCGCCCGCTCACCCCACGCCGTCATCCCCAGTGCGTCGAAAGTCTCCCGTGCCATCCGCAGATGAGTCCGCGACTCCACCACCCGCCGCTGACGCCGCAACCATTCCCCGAACGCCAGGCGCACACGGCCACGTTCCGCCGGCCACCCCGCCAGATCCGCCCGCAATGCGGCCAGGAACAACTCCTCCGCCTCGTCGTTGCGGGCGAGCATCGCTCGCGCGTACCGCAAACCGATGTGCAACGCCGGCGATGGCGCCGACCTGGCCAGCGGTCGCAGGGCTTCCCGGAGGGCCTCGGTTTGCCCGGAGCGGACGGCGGCCTCCGTGAGCTCCGCGACGCAGCAGGCACTCAGCGCCAGCTGGTAGGCCGGATCCGTGGCATCGAGCATCCGGCGCAGGTCGGCGAACGCGTCCTCGAAGCGGCCTTCACCCAAGGCGGCGAGTCCGCGGGCGAGCTGCACGGTGGCCAGAACTGGCCGGGCACCTGCCGCCAAGCCGACCCGCTCAGCCTCGTCCGCCAGCGCCTGAGCCCGCTTGTGGTCGCCCCGCAGCGCGCCGATCTCGGCCTGGATGGCCACTGCCAGCCCGTACATGAACGGTTGGTGTGTCTGCTGGGCAAGCTTGGCGGCCTCGGCCGCGATCGGCACGGCCGTCGCCAGATCGCCGAGCCGGACCCGGCACCACGCCTGCACGGCCAGTGCCCTCGGAAGTAGACCGAGCCGACCTTGGGCCCGTAGGCGGGGTGCCGCGGCTGCGGTGAACCGGGCGGCCAGGTCGAAGGCACCGACCTGCATCGCCGCGTTGCCGAGGAGGCGGTCGGCATCGGGGTCCGCTCTGACGGCACCGGCCAGCTTCCGCAACCCGTCGAGCACGACGGCGCCTCGTTCGAACGGCGCGACACAGGCGGCGACCGCGACCTTCCGCGGATCGTCGCCCGTCAGCGGCAGGCGGTCCAGCACCGCCAGCAACGCTTTACGTGCCGAGGGGCCGGGTTCGGACCAGAAGCAGCGCATGGCAGCACCCCAGAGGACCCGCATCGCCACGTCGACGTTGCCCTCCGCGCCGTTCGCGTCCGCCAGCTCGATCAGCTCCGAGATGCGGGACACGTCCTCACGCACTCCGTCCTCGAAGCCGCTGAGCAGCCAACCGGCGGCGGCTCGCTGGCGAGGCGTGAGGTCCAGCGCCTGCGCCTCACGCAGCAAGCGCTCGGCGGTGTCCCGGCGACCGGATTCGGTGGCCAGCTCGGCGGCTCGCAGCAGCCGGAGGGCCAACCTGCTCCGGTCCTCGCTCAGCCGGGCCGCCTGCTCATAGGACGCGATCGCTTCGACCACCGCGCCCCGGCGCCGGGCTCGGGCCGCGGCCAGCTCCAGCTCGGTGGCCACGCTCTCATCGCGCGCCGAGGTTGCGGCGGCCTGATGCCAGGCGCACCTGCCCGGCAGCCCGGCCAAGGTCGCGGCGAGCGCGAGATGAGCCTGCCGACGCTCGGCGGGCGTCGACGCCGCGGGAATCGCCGAGCGCATCAGCGGGTGCCGGAACGTCACCGTGTCGACCCCGAGCTCGATCAACTGGGCGGTCACCGCCGGCGCCAGCACGTCGAGCTCGACGTCCGCGTCCAGGACGAACCCCGCGGCGGCCAGTATTTCCGCTGCCGAGCCGGTCTGATTGAGCGCCGCGACCAGCAGGGCCGTGCGGGTCGGCGCGGGCAAGGCCGTGACGCGCGCGCTGAACGCGCGCTCGAGGCGCTCGCCGAGCGAGAGCACCGGGTCGAGCCCATCCCGCTCCGCCACGGCCGACGGCAACTCGGCCAATGCCAGCGGGTTCCCGGCGGCCTCGGCCAGCAGCCGCACCCGGACCGGCGGGGTGAGGCGGGGGGCCATCGAGTCGAGGAGCTCGGCCGAGTCCTGGTCGGAGAGCCGGTCAAGTGGCATCGGGGACAGCCCAGCGTCCTCCAATGGCGTACGGTCGCCGTCGCGGATGGTCGCGACCAGCACGATCGGCTCGGCTTCGATCCTGCGCGCCACGAACGCGAGGACCTCCGCGCTCGCCGGGTCGAGCCAGTGCACGTCCTCCGCCACGACCAGCAGCGGGCGGGTGACGGCGGCCTCGGCCAGCAGCGAAAGCGTGGCGAGCCCGACGAGATAGGTGTTCGGCTCGGCAGCTTCCGCAAGGCCGAGCACGGTTCCCAGCGCGTCCCGCTGCGGTATCGGCAGTGCATCCACCCCCGCCCGGAGGGCGTAGAGCAGCCGATGCAGTCCGGCATAGGCGAGGTGCTGCTCGGCCTCCGCACCGGCGGTGGTCACCACCTGGAGCCCGGCGACCGTCGCCATGGCGACGGCCTCCTCCAGCAGCGCCGACTTCCCGATGCCGGTCTCCCCCCGGATGAGGGCACCGATGCGGTCGCCCGGTCCGTCGAGGAGCTCGGCCAGCGTCTTCAGTTCGGCTTTCCGTCCGTAAAGCTGCATCGCACGGCGCTCCTACCTCAATCTTCGTGGCCGTCTTCCCGACTTTGTGCGAGTTCGCCCACAAGCGGAAACAACTGTCACATTTAAGTATTTAAGTGACGATAAACACTTGAATTAGCACATCATCAATGCACTGATTTTTTCTTCAGTACCTCGACGTGACTTTTCATCCGTTCCGGATGCCGGGCGCCTGCGCAGCTGCTGAGCGCGGCAACCTACCGACCGTGTCGTCCGGCAGCAGATCCATTTCGGTCGTGACCCGGTACGACGGTTCGAGCACGGCGCCCCTTCCTGACAGCGGGTCGCGTTCAGCCGGTGCCAAGCCCACGCACGAACGTGTCGACCAGAAGGTCGGCGGTCTGCGCGGCGTTCAGCTCCAGCATCTCCCGCGCGGTGAGGTAGACCAGCTGGCCGAGGATGTCGCCCGCCCACCCGGTGGGCAGGCCCGGACGGAGGAAGCCTTCGTCGGTGGCGCGGCGGAGGAACTGTTCCACCCTGCTGACCGCGCGGTTGCGCCGTTCGCGGATCAAGGGGTCGGCGCACATGCGGCTGAGCTCCACCGGCCACCGGCGGTTCACCCCGACGATCGCCTCGACGTAACGGTGCAGGGCCACCGGCACCGGCGCCTCCCGGAACCTCGCGCCACGGATGGCCTCCTCGATCCCGTCCAGACGTGCCTGATACACCGCTGCCAGCAACTCCTCCCTCCCCGCGAACCGCCGGTAGACGGTGCGCCGGTCGACTCCGGCCTCGGCCGCGATCGCCGCGACGCTCGCCGAGGGATCTTCGGCGAGCATACGAGCGCCGGTGATCAGCACAAGCGCGAGGTTTCTGGCGGCGTCCGCTCTCACTCCCCCACCTTGAGAGTGCTCACGTCAGAGAACGGCCTTGTCGGCGCTGCCGGGGAAGTCGGTGCTGAACGCGACGTCCTTGCCGGTGTCGAACTCGGCCCGGATCTGGTCGAGCTTCGCGCCGATCCTCCGGTGGGCGTCACTGCCCAGCACGACCCAGTGGCGCGAAGACCCGGACACGACCTCGTCGTACATGGCCTTCGCGGCCTGCTGCGGGTCACCGGGGAACATCTCCGGCGAGAGGCTGCTCATCATGCCCCGGAACGCGCCCGCCGTCGCTGCGTAGTCCGCGATTGCCGGCCCGGACGCTTTGGTGCGGTGCTCGATTCCGGTGCGGAAGGACCCGGGCTGGACGATCAGCGCACGAAGGCCGAGGGGCTCGATCTCCTGCCACAGCGCCTCGGTGAAGCCTTCGAGCGCGAACTTGCCGGCGGAGTAGTACCCGTTCGCCGCGAGGCTGGCCAGACCGTCCATCGAGGACACGTTGACGATGGTGCCCCGTCGTCGTTCCCGCATACCCGGCAGGGCGAGCCGGGTCAGGGCCACGGCGCCAAAGAAGTTGACCTCGAACAGCCGCCGGTAGTCGCTCTCCTCCTGCTCTTCGAGCGCACCGATGAAGTCGATGGCGGCGTTGTTGACCAGGACGTCGATGGCACCGAAGCGCTCCAGGGCTTCGGCCACGCCGATCTCGCGCTGCTGGGCGTCGGTCACGTCGAGGCGGACAGCCAGCGCGGTGTGCGGATAGCGTGACGCCAGCTCGGTCGTGGCGGCGATGCTGGACGCCGTGACGACCGCCCGGTCGCCTTGCGCGAGGACGTGTTCGGCGAGTGCGTGCCCGAGGCCGCTCGAGGCACCGGTGATCAGCCAGGTTCTGGTGTCCATTGTGGATTCCCCTTTGCGTTGGTCAGCGTTCGCCGAGAGGGAAGTCGGCCGCTCGGCTCATCTCGGCCCACTGCTCGGTCTCGGCCGCCCGCTCTTGGGCGGCCTTCTGCGCGGCCACGACGGCGTCGGCGCCGAGGATGAGCCGCCGGGGTGGGTTGTCCGCTCCGGCCACGTCGATGACGACCTGCGCGCCCCGGGCCGGATCGCCCGGCTGCTTGCCGTCCTGTTCGTCCCGGTAGCGGTGGATCGCTCCGACCGTTGCCTCGTAGTCGGCGCTCACGGCGTGCCGGGTCATCGAGGAGCCCTGCCAGTCGGTCCGGAAGGCGCCGGGCTCAACGATGATCACCTTCACCCCGAAGGGGGCGACTTCGCTGGCGAGGACCTCGGAGAAGCCCTCTACCGCGAACTTCGCGGTCTGGTAAGCGCCCATACCGGGCGTCCCGCCGACTCGTCCGCCAATGGAGGAGAACTGCACGAAAGTCCCGGAGCGCTGTTCGCGGAAGATGGGCAGCGCCGCCCGCGTGACGTTGACGACGCCGAAGAGGTTGGTCTCGATCTGGGCGCGGAAGTCCTCCTCCGCCGTCTCTTCGATCGGCGCGCTGTTCGCGTAGCCGGCGTTGTTGACGACCACGTCCAGGCGGCCGAAGCCACTGGTGGCGTCCTTCACCGCGCGTACGGCGGCGGCGGAGTCGGTGACATCCAGCGCGACCGCGCGGATCCGGGTTCCGTACCGGCCCACCAGGTCGTCCAACTGCTCGGGCCGTCGCGCGGTGGCGACTACGGATTCACCCGCCTCCAGGACAGCCTCGGTCAGACTGCGCCCGAAGCCGCGTGCGGCTCCAGTGATCAGCCAGATCCTACTCATTGAAGGTTCCTTCCACTCACGCCTTAACTGCACATCACTGTAGCACTTAATCTGCCGTCTGCCACACGTCGAAGACACTAATACTGCCCGATAGGTACGACAGTGGTGACGTTTCTGACAGCCAAGCTCGACCAGGCCGAGCGGTCGCTGCGCGAGGACCAGAAGATCAGCCTGGAACTCCCCCAGACCGCGGTGCCGGCGGGACGGACACTGTTCCTCGGCGAAGGCCTGCGCAAACGCGACCTGTTCGGCGAGGGCGTCGACCTGGCCATCCGCGGACCGGAACGCATCGCACCGAGCGGCGCGAACGGGTCCGGGAAGTCCACTCTGCCGCGGATCGTGCACGGCGAACTCGACGCCGAGGGCAGCGATACCAAGCGCGCCGATGCCGCTGCTCGACGAACCCACCAACCACCTCTCCTCCGCGCTGTCCGACGAACTAGAGGAGGCCCTCGGGCCCGGCCCGGGCGCGATCGTGCTCGCCAACCACGACCGCAGCTGCGCGCACGCCGGCAGGGAACCGAACTGTATGTCTACAATGGACCGACTGGGCCGATGTATGCGCACTGCGCGAGGGGTACGAGTTCAACTGTCCATCGAGGACACCTGGGGCACGGAGGCCAGGCGCGGTCTCTGCCCTTCGTCAGCCACCCCGCCCAGGTCACGTTCGGGGTCTGATGCCGGATCAGCACGCTCCCGGCCCGTCGCGGAGGAACAGGTTCAGCCGGCGCTGAGACCACAGCTCCTCCTCGAGGTGGTGGTCCTGCCACCGCGACGGGGGATCGGTCAGCCAGTCGTGGCCGAAGATCGCATACGGATAGCTCGGCCGGCCGCACCCCAGCTCGTAATGGCCGAGGTAGTCCATGAACGGCGACCACAGCTGCCGGTTCGCGATCACCAGGTAGGAGGCGGCAAGACCCGGTTCGTGCACCCAGCTTCGCATCATCCGGGCCAGGAACACATCGGTGATCAGGTTCGGCTTCGTCTCGTAGGCCGGGCAAATCAGGTGCCGGGCAATGGCGAAGTGCCTGCCATCCGGCAGCTCCATCCGCCCTCGCACGTCGTCCCAGACGTTCCGGACGACCGGGTCGGCTTCCAGTTCCTCCTGTTCCGGGACGCGGAAGGTCAGCCAGTTCATGAAGGCCCGCAACCGTTTGGTCGCCCGAGACCGGAGCACGTAGAACGCCTCCGGCCGTCGCTCCAACCAGAACCGGACCGACGAGGCGATGAACTCGCCGTAGGTCTCGCGGGCCATGCCGACGAGCTCCTCGTGATCGGCGGGGGTTACCCGGGACGCGAACAGGTCCTCCTCCCCGGCCACCGAGACATAGCGGCACGTCACGCCGCCGCGCCGGCGCAGATGACTGATGGTCCGCATGACCGCCACGCTCGCCTGCGGCTCGGTGGCTTCGCGCAGCAGCGTGTTCATCACGTAGCGGCGGATCCGTCGGTGCATCCGCTCGTAGCCGACGGGGTCCCGCCACCGCAGGTGGGTGTCCAGCGCCTCGCGCAGCACACCATTGATGTCCAGGCCATGGCCGGGAGTCTCGACGAAGGGCTGCGCACGCAGCCAGTCGAACAGCTCCCCGGGCTCCGCCCTCGGCACCGCGACGCGGAGGAGGTCTTCGGTGGTGTAGCGGGCATGTGCGCAGACGTGGAGCGCCCACCGGTGCTGGGGCGTCGGGACGTCCCCGATCAGCCGGTCCAGCACGTTGTCGACCACGTACCGCACCGCCTCGCGCCGCGGTGGCCCTCCCGTATCCGACATGCTCCGGCCGACCTCGGCGGCCAGCGACAGGACGAGCGGGTTGCCCGCCGCGAACTCCACTATGGACGAGGCGAGCGCGGGGTCCGCACCCCGCGCCTCGATCAGCGCCGCCGACTCCGTGGCGCTGAGGGCCTCCAAGTGCCAGGTGACGATCGCGCCGGACCACGCCGGGTCCGTGATCCAGGCGACGCTCGGACCGGTCCGGCCCGCCACCACGACGATCGAATCGCTCGGCAGCTTCCGGAGGTAGTCCTCGCACAGCCAGCGCTCGATCGCATCGTGCCGCTCGAAGGAGTCCAGGAGCACGACCGGCCCCGCCTGCATCCCTGACAACCCTCCCGCGAGCTGGTCCAAGCGGCCCCGCAACTCCGGCGTCGTCAGGTCGTGCAGGTGCCACACCGTACGTCCGGCGGCCGTGGCGTCGTGGGCGAAACAACGCAACAACGTCGACTTGCCGATCCCTACCGGACCGCGGACGAAAAGCACTTTGAGGCCTTCGCCGCGGGAGCGCTTCACCATGGCCTCGAACGCGGCGCGCTCGACATCCCGCCCGACGAACCGCAGCGCGAGATTGCGGTCCAGCACCGCACCGGCGGACTCGCCGGGCGGCTCCTTGACCACCGGTTCCGGTTGCGCCGCCAGAGCTCGCAGCCGGGGCGTGGGAACGAACTCGTCGTCCGCATCGGCGTCGGCACGGAGGATCTGTTCGTGGATCGACCGCAGTCGCGGTCCCGGGCTTACGCCCAGTTCCTTGCCAAGCAGGTCGTAGACCATGCGGTAGACCTCGAGCGCCTCTGCCCGTCTGCCGCTGCGGTAGAGAGCGAGGAGGTAGATCTCGTACAGCGGCTCCTCCAGCCGGTTCAGCTGGATGAGCAGGGGCACTTCGGCCACCACCTCGGCGTGCTGCCCCAGCTCCAGGCTCAGCTGCAGTAGCTCCTGGGTGGCGGTCAGCTTCAGCCGTTCCAGGCGGGTGCGTTCGCGTTCGGCGGCCTCGCCCGGCACGCCGGCCAGCGCGGTACCCGTCCAGAGGTCGAGCGCGTCCTCCAGGTGCTTGGCCGCCGCCGGCACGTTCCCGCCCGCGCGCTCCCGCCGTGCGGTCTCGACCAGCCGGCTGAACTCCGCGGCGTCGAGCACGAACAGCGACGGGTCGAGCATGTAGCCGCCGGACTGCGAGCGGATCGCCGAGCCCAGTCCGTACTCGGAGAGCAGTCGCCGGATGCGCGAAATGTAGGTGCGGATGACGGCTTCACCGGTGGCCGGCGCACGATCTCCCCACAGGCCATCGATCAGCTCGCCGATCCGCACGAACCGGCCGCAGCGGGCCAGCAGCACCATCAGCACAGCCTGCTGTTGGGGCGCGCCGAGATCCGGCTCCGCGTCACCGCAGCTGAGTCCGGGTGGTCCGAGAATGGTGAACCGCCGCTGGGTCGAAACCACGTTCTGCTGGCCGCTCACTGGTGCCCGGCGGTACATGCCCGAAAAGTAGGTCCGCCGGGACCGCCCTGGCGAGCGTCAGGTGACGCTGCGCGTGTACGTCATCGCTGGCCGACGCAGCCGTCGGTGCCCCGCGACCGCCTCATCCGCCGCGCGCTGGCAAGTCCACAGTGGATGAACAGCTTGCTGCACTGGCACAACCTGCGGGACGCGCGGTTCCTCGACACCAAGTCAGAATCTTTGACATCCTGTCCGCAGTTCGGTCGGCGCCGCCCGGAGTGAACTTCGAGGAATTGGACCGAGGGGCCGCAGGATGCGGGAGAGTCGGGACCATCATGGCCGGGGTGAATTTCGGGCTGCTGGGCCCGATCAGGGTTTGGAGCGACGGGCAGCAGCTGGAGGTCGGGTCTCCGCAACAGGGCGGAGTGCTCGCTATCCTGCTGCTCAACGAAGGACGCCAGGTCACGCTCGACGAAATCGTCAATGCGTTGTGGGGCCCTGAGGTGCCGCGCAGCGCTATCGTCACCACACGCACCTACATCTCGCGCCTGCGCCGGATGCTGGCCGAAGGCGGTTCCGCGGGGCGGGGCATGGAGGCGGAGATCCGGTCGGGCGGGCGCGGCTACCAGCTGCTCGTCGAGCCTGGCGCGCTCGACGTGACGATGTTCCGGCAGACCACCGCCGCGGCACGGAAAGCCCGTGAGCGCGGCAACGTCGGCGAGGCATCACGAATGCCGCGCGGTGCGCTCGCACTGTGGCGGGGTCCGGCGCTCGACGGGCAGGGCGGCCCGTTCTTCGAGGGCCGCCGAACCTCGCTGGAGCAGCTGCGCGCCTCGGCGATGGAGGAGCGCTGGGCGCTCGACATCGAACTGGGTAACTGTGCGAAGGCGATCGCCGAGCTGACGCTGGCCACGGCGGCGGAGCCCTACCGCGAGCGGCTGTGGGAGTTGCTGATGTGGGCGCTGGACAGCGAAGGCCGCTGGGACGAAGCCTTGTCCGCCTATCAGCGGATTGCCCGGTTGCTGGACGCCGACCTGGGACTCGAGCCCGGCCCCGGCCTGCGGCGGATGCACGACCAGATCAGCGCGGCGAGCGCCTTGTCTGATCCACGCGCCTGACGTACACCGGTGACGTTGTCCGACAGTCGCCGTGGCTTTCCTGCTGTTCCTAGCGTGGTTGTCACACACCACGAACCAGGAATGCAAAGGAAAGCCGATGCCTGAAGTCACGTACACCGCGGTCGCCTCCTCCACTGCAGAGGGTCGCAACGGGGGTCACGCGGTCTCTGACGACGGGACGCTCGACGTCACCCTCGCCGTGCCGAAGGCTCTCGGCGGCGCGGGCGACGGCACCAACCCCGAGCAGCTGTTCGCCGCGGGCTGGGCGTCCTGCTTCGTCGGCGCGGTGCAGCGCGTCGCCGCGGCGAAGAAGGTCAAGCCGGCCGACCTCGCCGTCGTTGCGGAGGTCACCCTGCACCACGACACCGAGGCCGGCGACTTCGAGCTGAGCGCGGCCCTGCACCTCGAGGCCTCGGGCATCGACCAGGCCACGGCCGACGAGTTGGTCCAGGGTGCGCACCAGCTGTGCCCGTACTCGAAGGCCACCCGCGGCAACATCAAGGTCACCCTCGACGCCACCGTTGCCTGACAACGCCATGAAGGCCTGGGCCCGCAACCCCCGGACGGTCGCGGGCCCAGGCCTTTTATTCTGTCCACAGTGGATTCACGCATCGCACAGACCCGAATCCTCGCCCCGCGCAGCCGCTACGACGAGGTGGTCGCCGGGCTCAAGGAGCTGATCGAGTCCCTTGTCGTCGGCGACCCCGCCGACGACAAGACCTTCATCGGCCGATGATCCGCCGCGACCAGCAGCAGCGCGTCCTCGATTACATCCGGACCGGCCTCGACGAAGGCGCCCGGCTCGTCACCGGCGGACCGGAAGTCCCGCCGGGGCTGGAAAACGGGAACTACGTCCCTCCGACGCTGTTCGCCGACGTCGACAACTCGATGCGCATCGCGCAGGAGGAGATCTTCGGTCTCGGTCCTGGTCGCTATCGCCTACGACGACGCGGACGACGCGGTCCGCATCGCCAACGACTCCGAGTACGGCCTGTCCGGCGGCGTGTGGTCGGCCGACCCCGCGCACGCGCTGAACGTCGCCCGACGCGTGCGGACCGGCACCCTCACCGTCAACGGCGCCCCCATCGGGTTCGACGGCCCCTTTGGAGGTTTCAAGGCCAGCGGCCTGGGCCACGAGTACGGCGCCGTCGGACTCGGTACCCACACCGAATACAAGACCATCACTCTTCCTGATCCGGAAAAGAAAAGCCGATGACCTCGACACCCGAAGCCTCCGCCAAAGCCAAATCCTCGGTGCGACCGGCGATGGCGGCGCTGATCCTCGCCGTCCTGCTGGCCGCACTGGACCAGACGATCGTCTCCACCGCCCTGCCCAGGATTGCGGAAGACCTCGGCGGGTTCCGCGACATCGCCTGGATCACCGCCTCCTACCTGCTCGCCTCGACCGCGGCCACGCCTCTGTGGGGCAAGCTCGGCGACATGCTCGGGCGCAAGCCCCTGTACCTCGTCGCCACCGCCGCGTTCCTCGTCGCCTCCGCGCTGTGTGGCCTGGCCCAGGACCTGCCCCAACTCGTCGCCGCACGCGCCCTGCAGGGCGTGGCCGGTGGCGGGATGATCGTCCTGACGTTCGCACTCGTGGGCGACATCGTCGAGCCCGCCGAGCGCGGGCGCTACCAGGGTCGGTTCGGCTCGGTGTACGGCGTCGCCAGCATCGCCGGCCCGTTGCTCGGCGGACTGTTCACCGACCAGCTCTCGTGGCGATGGGCGTTCCTGATCAACGTGCCCGTCGGGCTGGTGGCCGTGATGATCGCCGCGCGGACACTGCCCGCCGCTGTCCGGAAATCCGGTGCCCGCATCGACTACCTGGGTGCGCTCGTCCTGGCCGGCGCGGCGACGACCCTTGTCCTGATCACCTCGTTCGGCGAGCGGTGGGGCTGGACGTCACCGGGCATCCTGGCGCTCGCGGTCGCGGCGATTGTCCTGATTGCACTGGTGATACCGGTGGAACGACGCGCCAAGGCGCCGGTTCTGCCGCTGTCGATGCTCACCTCGCGCACGGTCGTCATCGCCTCGCTCATCGGGTTCATCGCCAACGTCGCAATGTTCGCCGTCCTGGTCTACCTGCCCACGTGGCTACAGCTCGTTGAGGGGGTCTCGGCCACGCTCTCCGGCGTGCACATGCTGCCGCTGGTGATCGGGCTGGTCGTCAGCCAGTCGCTTGCCGGCCGGTGGGTGGCGAACCCGGCGTGCCTGCGAGGGATCCTGGTTACCGGGATGGCGTTGAACATCGCCGGTCTCCTGCTGCTCAGCACCCTGGCGCCAGGCACAGCGCAGATCGCGCTCGTCGCCTACTTCCTCGTCACCGGTGTCGCCGTCGGCATGGTGCCGATGGTGGCGCTCACCGCGGCGCAGAACGCCGTGCCCGCCGCCAACATCGGCGCCGCCAGCGCCGTGGTCACCTTCGCCCGGTCGATCGGTGCCGCGTTCGGGGTCGCCGTCTTCGGCCGCCTGCTCGGCGAGGACGTCGCGCACAACATCGGTAGTGCCTTCCTCTGGATCACCCCGGTGGTTGTCCTCGGCACGGTGCTAGCGATGCTACTACCGAAGCATCCACAAGCGACTGTCTGATGCGGACAGACGGAACGCCCGGCGGGCAGCCCCGCCGGGCGTTCCGTCGTATCACGCAAAGCCGGCTGGTGCCCGTCGCGGGCGTGCTCAGAAGTGGTCGGCGTCGATGATCGCCCGCGCGAAGGGCTGCGGCGCCTCCTGCGGGACGTTGTGCCCGATCCCGGCGAAGACCCGGTGCGCGTACTTCCCGGTGAACTTGCCGCGGTAGGACATCCCGTCGGCCGCCGCGCCGTCGAAGTCACTGCCGATCGTGATCGCGGGGACCGCGATGGCCGGCGCCGTGGCGAGCTTCTGCTCGTACACGTCGTACTGCGGCTCGCCGGGTGCGAGGCTCAGCCGCCACCGGTAGTTGTGCACCACGACGGCCACGTGGTCAGGGTTGTCGAACGCGGCCGCGCTGCGGTCGTAAGTCGCGTCGTCGAAGTTCCACTGCGGCGACGCGGTCTTCCAGATCAGCTTGTTGAAGTCGTGCCGGTTCTGGGTGTAGCCGAGCACGCCGCGCTCGGTGGCGAAGTAGTACTGGTACCACCAGCCCAGCTCGGCCGCCGGCGCCAAGGGCTGCAGGTTCGACATCAGGCTCGTGACGAGGTAACCGCTGACCGCGACGAGCGCTTTGACCCGTTCCGGCCAGAGTGCGGCGATGATGGCGACGGTGCGCGAGCCCCAGTCGTACCCGCCGAACACCGCTTTGTCGATCTTGAGCGCGTCCAGCAGGGCGACGACGTCGAGCGCGATTGCCGACTGCTGGGCGTTGCGGACGGTCTGCGCGGACAGGAAGGTCGTCGAGCCGTAGCCGCGCAGGAACGGCACGATCACCCGGTACCCCTCGGCGGCCAGCAGCGGTGCGACGTCAACGTAGCTGTACGCGTCGTAGGGCCAGCCGTGCAGCAGCACCACCGGCTGGCCGGTGGCCGGGCCGAACTCGTAGTAGCCCATGGAAAGCACCCCGGCTTCGACCTGCTTGACCGGGCCGAGGGAGGTGTTCTTCCCCGAGCCCGCACGCAGGCCCGGTCCGGTCGACGGTCCGGTCGACGGTGCGGCCGCGGGTGCGGCGGAGGTCCCGGACGAGCAGGCGGCCACCGACGTCGCCGCCACGCCCGCCGCAATCGTCTGTGCGAACAGTCTCCTGCTGATCATCTGAACTCTCCCGTACGACATACCTGGTTGCCGTCGGTGACGCTAGATACCTCGCTCGGGATTCCGCGCCCGTCGGACGACGCTGCCGGTGTACGTCACCGCGCGGGATCGTCGGCGCCATCAGAACAGCGGCAGGCCGGGTTCGAGGCCCAGTCGGACCCGGCCCGAGCCCCCGAAGAACTCCGGCGCCTGATTGATGTGCTGCAGCGCGACCATCCCGTCCCGGTGCAGCCGTTCCAGTGGGTTGCCGAGGTAGAGCGAAGTGGAGCTGCCCAGCTGGTAAATCGCGACCAGGGCCTCCCGGCCGGTGGCGGCCGCGTGCGCCATCGCCGAGTGCAGGTCGGCGTGCACGTCGAGGGTGGTCGGCTCACCGCGCCGCGCGGCTTCGTCGATCCGCCGGGCCACGTCGAACAGGAACAGGCGGGCCGCACGCACGGCGGTTTCGTGCCGGGCCAGCAGTTCCTGGACCCGGGGCTGCTCGGCGAGCAGCCCGCCGAACGGCGTGGCCTTGCCGGGGGCGAGCGCGACCAGTTCGTCGATCGCCTGCTCGACCGTGCCCAGCGCGACGGCGGTGCAGCCGGCGAAGACCAGCAGGATGGGGTTGAGACGGTAGGGCGCCCGGTCCAGGCGCAGCGGTGTGTCGATGTTCGCGGTCAGCTCGGCGGGGACGAACACGTCCTGCAGCACGACGCCATGGCTGCCGGATCCGCGCATGCCGTCGGCGTTCCAGGTGCGCTCGATGGTCAGCTGGTCCTTGCGGACGTGGAACAGCCTGCCCTCCGGTGTGCCCGCCTCGGTCAGTACCGGCTGGTCACCGTCCATCACGGCGCCGAGCGGCAGGAACCAGTCGGCAGCCTCGATGCCGCTGACCATCCGCCAGTGGCCGCAGAGCCGGTAGCCGCCATCCACCGCGACCGCGCGACCCGGCTGACCACCGTTGGCCAATACCGGCTCGGCGCCGCCTGACCACACCGTCGCGGCGCCCTCCTCGCCGAGCATCGCCGCGGTAAAGCCGAAGTTGGCGTTCCAGACGACCCAGGCGGCCGAGGTGTCGATCCGCCCGAGCTGCTCGTACACGGTCAGCGCGGTGCTCACCGAGACCTCCAGCCCGCCGTACTCGCGGGGCGTGTACAGGCTGAGGGCGCCGGACGCCCGCAGTTCTCCGACGAGCTGGTCCGGCAGCCGACCGAGTTTGTCGGCCTCGTCCCGCGCGGCTTCGATCGCGCCGCGCAGCAGACCGGGCAGAGCGAGTGCGCGGGTGTCCCCCAAAATGTTGTCCGACATGCCATCCACGATGGCGCCGCGATGTATACGGGCGATCGACGTCGCCCCACCCCTGTCAAGCGCCCGTCGCCGGCAGCGGCCTGGTTTCCGGCGCACGCACCGGACATCACCACTCATGCCTCCCACGGCGGCCCTGTCCCTGACTGTCCCCCGGGAACGGTGACCGCGCGTGGACGAGCCAAACCGCGGCTGTTCCTTCGAGTGACGGCGACCGGATGTCTGCACGACGTCAACCGTCTGTCAATTCCGCGCGTTTACCGTCATTACGACCCAGACGGGACGGGCTCAGCGGCGGATTACCGCCCGCCGGGCCTGGTGGGCCAGCGCTTTCATCTTGTTCCCACCGGTGGCTATCGCGCAACACTCGCGGCGTGAACCGCAGGAGGTGTCGAGGTGAACCTGGGTGCACGCCTCCGGACCACCGAGGATTTCCCCGGCGACCCGGGCGACGAAGGACAGCGCTCGCGCGGCCACGCGGCGACCTCGATGCGTGGTTCGTCTGTGCGCAGCATCTCCCGTGGCTCGGTGTTCCGCCGGGCACGGAGGGTCCCCACGAAGTCGAGAGCGAGGTTGCCACAGGGAAAAGAATGCTTTATGTGACCAGTTTGACGGGTTATGCATCAGTCACCACCGAAGGTGAAAGAAATGCCAAGGAAACGAAAAGGTAGCCGATGAGACGCCTGACGAACCTGCTCGCGGCGGCCGTGCCGCTGGCCGCGCTGATTCCCGTCGCCGCGAGCGCGTCGGCCCAGCTCGCGCCCACGCCGGCCACGGCTGCGGCGCCCACCTGTGCCGCTGTTTCGGTCACCGCGCCGCAAGGTGCGAAGATCGAGTCGGTGCAGGCCGAACACCACGAGGGCGGCACGGTGTCGTTCCCGGCGACGGAATTGTCTCCGCCGACCGTGCTCAACGACGTACCGGCGTACTGCGAAATCACCGTCACCCTCACCCACGATGGGACCGACCACGTCAAGACCGCCGTCGCCTTGCCGGAGACCGGCTGGACCGGCCGGCTCGAGGCTGTCGGCGGCGGCGCCTACGCCGCCGGTAACTTCGGCGCTCCGCTCGTGCAGGCCGTGAAGGACGGCTACGTGAGCGTGACGACCGACGCCGGTGTCCTGTCGGCCCTCGACACCAGCTGGGCGTTGACCGCCGACGGGAAGCTCAACCAGACGCTGGTGACCGACTTCGCGACCCGCTCGGTGCACGAGTCCGCGGTGATCGGCAAGGACGTCACCCAGCTGTACTACCACCGCGCCGTCACGTACTCGTACTGGAACGGCTGCTCGACGGGTGGCCGCCAGGGCTACTCCGAGGCGCAGGACTACGCGCAGGACTTCGACGGCATCCTCGCCGACTCCCCGGCCGTGAACTGGACCCAGTTCGCCGTCGCGACCCTGTGGCCGCAGGTGGTCATGAACAACGACCACCACTTCCTCAGCAACTGCGTGCTCGGCGCGTTCCAGCAGGCCGCGGTCAAGGCGTGCGACCCGCGCGACGGCGTCACCAACGGGATCGTCGACTACCCGGACGAGTGCAGCTGGGACCCGCGCTCGCTCGTGGGCACCAAGGTCGTGTGTGACGGAAAGGAGATCACCGTGACGACCGCGGACGCGGACGTCATGCGCAAGGTCTGGAACGGCCCGACCGACGAGCACGGCCGCAAGTTGTGGGACGGGCTGCCCAAGGGCGCGGACTACAGCTCGCTGGCCGGCACCGTGGCCGACACGAACGGCAACCTTTCGGCCCCCGGTTTCTCGGTGGCCGTCCACTGGGTGCAGTCGTTCGTGGAGAAGCAGCCGGTGTTCGACACTTCGAAGCTGACCTACGCCCAGTACACCGACCTGTTCCGCCAGTCGGTGAAGGAGTTCGACGACGTGATCGGCACCTCCGACCCCGACCTGTCGGCCTTCCGTCGCGCCGGTGGCAAGCTGCTGACCTTCGTCGGCACGGCCGACCAGCTGATCCCGCCGGGCGGCACGCTCCAGTACCGCCAGCAGGTCGAGCGGCGGATGGGCGATACGGACCGCGTCAACGACTTCTACCGCCTGTTCCTCGCCCCCGGCGTCCAACACTGCGGTGGCGGCGTCGGCCCGCAGCCGAACGACGCGCTCGGTGCGCTGGTGAACTGGGTCGAGCACGGCAAGGCCCCGGCCATCCTGCCCGCGACCACCACGGACGGCTCGGCAACCCGGAACCTCTGCCCGCTACCGCAGGTCTCGCGGTACATCGGGTTCGGTGATCCGAAGCTCGCTTCGAGCTACCGCTGCACCATCCACTGAACAAGTCGGGGGTGTCGTCTGCGGACGGCACCCCCGACTTCAGCGAAGACCGCACAAACCAGGCGCAGAACCGTTGTCGTCACCGGCGTCGGCAAGCCGTGTTTCCCGCCGGGATCCACCGCCGGGCCGCACAGCCCGTCGTGTTCCAGCGGGAGGTAAGGCAGGCGAAGACCAACCCCGGTGGCCTTGGCGTGTTCCTCAGGTCACTGACTGGGCTCGACCGGGAAGCCGCGGCCGCGGCGTTCGATGAGTTCCAGCGCGGCAAGACCTTCACGTCGGCCCAACTCCGTTTCATCAACGAAGCGATCGACTACCTCGCCCACAACGGAACGATCGCCGTTGACGTCCTGTACGAGACTCCTTTCACCGTCATCGCTCCCGGCGGACCCGAAGACCTCTTCCTCGACCAGGACGTCGACTCGATGGTCAAGACGCTGGAATCCGTGAACGCTACGGCAATACCCGCGTAGT
>DASSAD010000279.1:0-5948 GCA_035685725.1 Amycolatopsis sp.
GTCGAGATACCCGGCGCTGAGCCGGTCGGCGAGCCTGCGGGCCACCGTGGTCTTCCCGGTTCCCGACGGACCGTCCAGCGCGACCACGCCACGTAGGGCTCCGCCCACGGAAATTCTCCTTGCCCTGCGACCAGACACCTACGGTCGCCATTCTGCCTGCCCGGCGGCGGCGGGACCGCACCGGGACCGGACCACCATGATCGGCACGGCCCCCGTCACACCCGCATCGCCGCCCGGCGCCCCCGCCCCCCACCCCACGTGACCCGCACAAACCCCTCAGTCATGAACACACCCCCGTGTCCCCCCTTCCGGTCCCCGAGTTCTCCACTCCGGTCACCGTGTCCCCCTTTCCCGTCACCGTGTCCCCCGCTCCGGTCACCGAGTTCTCCCGTCCGGTCACCGAATTCCCTCGGGCCGTCGCTAGTTCTCCCGCCGGACGACGTATCGCCAAGCTCGGGTCCGTGACGTCACTCCCGCGCCCGCGAATCCTCCCGTTCCGCGGACACCCTTGCCGTAGGCCACGGCAACCCACTGACCGGACACGGGGACTCGGCGACCGCACGGGAGAACTCGGCGACCGGACCGGAGAACTCGAAAACCGGACCGGAGGACTCGGGGACCGCACGGCCGCGACATTCGCGTCCGCAGCTGGGGCGCCCGGGACAGGCGAGGCCGGTGTACCCGATCTTCGACGGCCGGATCAGGCCAGCTCGTCGAGGATCTGCTGGCCGTACTTGGCGAGTTTGCTTTCGCCGACGCCGCTGACCCCGCCGAGTTCGGCGAGCGTGGTGGGCCGCTCGGTGGCGATCTGCCGCAGCGTCGCGTCGTGGAAGATCACATAGGCCGGGACGCCCTGTTCCTTCGCCGTCGCGGCGCGCCAGGACCTCAACTTCTCGAAGACCGGCGCGGCTTCCTCGGGCAGCTCGACGGCCGGCTTGGCGGCTTTGGCCGCGCGCGGTTCCCGTTTCGGCTCGCGGCGCAGCCGCACCTCACGGCGGCGGCCCAACACCTCGCCGCTCGCGTCGGTGAGCACGAGGGTGCCGTAGTCACCCTCGACGCCCAGCAGACCCTGCGCCAGCAGTTGCCGCACGACGCCGCGCCATTCCCCTTCGGACAGTTCCGTGCCGATGCCGAACACCGTCAGGGAATCGTGACCGAACTGGGAGACCTTGGGCGTCTGCTTGCCCAGCAGGATGTCGATGATCTGCCCGGCGCCGAACTTCTGCCGCCGTTCGGTGCTCAACCGGTACACAGTGGACAGTAGTTTCTGCGCGGCGACGGTGCCGTCCCAGCACTCCGGCGGGGCCAGGCAGGTGTCACAGTTCCCGCAGGGCCCGCCATCCTGCCCGAAATAGTTGAGCAGCTGGACCCGGCGGCACTCGACCGTCTCGCACAGCGCCAGCATCGCGTCCAGGTGACGGCCGAGCAGGCGGCGATGCGCCGCGTCGCCTTCGGAGGTGTCGATCAGTTTCCGTTGCTGCACAACGTCTTGCAGTCCGTAGGTCAGCCAGGCGGTGGAGGGCAGCCCGTCGCGCCCCGCGCGGCCGGTCTCCTGGTAGTAGCCCTCGACGGACTTGGGCAGGTCGAGGTGCGCGACGAAGCGTACGTCCGGCTTGTCGATGCCCATGCCGAACGCGATGGTGGCGACCACCACCAGCCCGTCCTCCCGCAGGAACCGCGCCTGGTTCTCCGCACGGACCCGCGCGTCGAGCCCCGCGTGGTAGGGAAGCGCCGGGATCCCGTTCTGTACCAGGAAATCCGCGGTCTTCTCCACACCGGCCCGGCTCAGGCAGTACACGATGCCGGAATCTCCGGTGTGCTCGGTGCGCAACAGGTCGAGCAGCTGCCGGGTGGCACTGTTCTTCGGCACGATCCGGTACTGGATGTTGGGCCGGTCGAAGCTCGCGACGAAGTGCCGCGCCTCGCCGAGATTCAGGCGGGTGGCGATCTCCTCGTGCGTCGCCCCGGTCGCCGTCGCGGTCAGCGCGATCCGCGGCACCGTGGGCCAGCGTTCGTGCAGCTCGGACAGCCCGAGGTAGTCGGGGCGGAAATCGTGCCCCCACTGGGAGACACAGTGCGCCTCGTCGATGGCGAACAGCGCGATCCGGGCCCGCTCGAGCAACGCGACGGTGGCCTCGACGCGCAACCTCTCCGGCGCGAGATAAAGCAGGTCCAGCTCGCCCGCCAGCAGCGCCGCCTCGACCGCGCGCCGCTCCTCGAAATCCTGTGTGGAGTTCAGGAATCCGGCCCGCACGCCCAGCGCGCGCAACGCGTCGACCTGATCCTGCATCAGCGCGATCAGCGGCGAGATCACCACGCCGGTGCCCTCGCGCACCAGCGCGGGGATCTGGTAGCACAGCGACTTCCCACCGCCGGTCGGCATCAGCACGAGCGCATCGCCCCCACCGGCGACGTGCTCGATGATCGCCTCCTGCTCGCCCCGGAAGGAGTCGTAGCCGAACACGCGCCGCAGCACGCCGAGCGCTTCGGAGATCGTTTCGGTGGAAGTCACCCGGCGATCGTAGGGGAAGCCACCGACAATCTCCGGCCCGCATCGCCGCGGCGCCGGTGCGGGCTCACAGACCGACGAGGCGGTGCAGCCCGCCGACCTCGTCCCGGGTCAGCCTCCGCACCGCGCCGGGCTTGGGATTGCCCAGCTGCACGCCACCTACCGCGGTGCGCACCAGCTTGCGCACCGGGAACCCGACCTCGGCCAGCAGCCGCCGCACGACGTGCTTGCGCCCCTCGTGCAGCACCACCTCGAGGAGCGTCTGGCCGCCGTAGGCGTCCTTCAGCCGGAACTCGTCCACCTTGACCGGGCCGTCGTCCAGCTCCACCCCGGCCCGCAGCTGCTTGCCCAGCCCGCGCGGCACCTTGCCCTCCACCTCGGCCAGATAGGTCTTCGGCACGTGGTAGGAGGGATGCATCAGGCGGTGCGCGAGGTCGCCGTCGTTGGTGAGCAGCAACAGGCCTTCGGTCTCGGCGTCGAGCCGTCCGACGTGGAAAAGCCCCGCCGAGCCGCTGCGTTCGCGCAGGTAGTCACCCACACAGGGCCGTCCCATTTCGTCGATCATCGTGCTGTGCACGCCGCGCGGCTTGTTCAGCGCCAGGTACACCAGGTCCTCGCGCAGGACCACCCGGGTGCCGTCCACGTGGATCACCGCGTGGACGGGGTCGACCCGGCGGCCGAGCTCGCGCACGGTCTTGCCGTCCACGCTCACCCGGCCCTGCACGATCAGTTCCTCGGCCGCGCGCCGCGAGGCGACACCGGCCTTCGACAGGACCTTCTGCAGGCGAACGCCCTCTGGTTCAGATGTCATCGATGGCGTCCACTTCCGGTAGCAAGGGGGCGATCGGGGGCAGGTCGTTCAGCGACGACAGCCCGAGCCGCTCGAGGAACAGTTCGGTGGTCATATACAGGGTGCCACCGGTTTCGGGATCGGTGCCCGCCTCCTCGATGAGGCCACGGGCCAGCAGCGTCCGGATAACCCCGTCCACGTTCACGCCCCGCACCGCCGCCACACGCGATCGCGTGACCGGTTGACGGTAGGCGATGACCGCGAGGGTCTCCAACGCGGCCCTGGTGAGCTTCGACCGCTGCCCGTCCATGAGCAGCTTTTCCACGAAGGGCGCATACACGTCGCGGGTGAAGAATCGCCAGCCCTCACCGACGCGGCGCAGGTCGATCCCGCTGGTCCGTTCGGTGAACCGGGTCGTCATCCCGCGCAGGGTTTCGATCACCCGCGCGACCGGCTGGTTCACCGCCTCGGCCAGCGACTCCTCGCTCACCGGCGAATCGACCACCAGCAGCAGTGCCTCCAAGGCGGCCTCCAACGCCGCGCCGGCGGCAAGATCCGGCAGCGATCCGCCCACCGCGACGAGGTCCGGGGACTCCGCGCCCGCGCCGTCTTCACCCGGATCGGACGCATCGGCCGCATCGGTGGGCTGGGCGGCCGGCGACTCGATGCCGGTCAGGTCGGCAAGGCCGTTCCCGGGCTCAGCGGGCAACTCGGCCTCCACCGGCCCGGCGGTCACGTCGGTGTCCACGCGACTGGCAGTCCCGACCATGTCGGTCTCGGCCGTGTCGGTCTCGGCTGGTTCTTCGGGGCTCACCCGTACTCCTCTTCCTCGACGCCGGCGCGGTCCACTTCGGCGGCCGCCGCGGCCTGCTCGACGGACCCGCCGATCCAGCGCACGGTCAGCACCCCCAGCGCCTCGTCCTGGTCGAACTGCACGCTCGACTCACGGTAAAGCTCCAGCAACGCCAGGAACCTCGCCACCACCTCGACGGTGTGCTCACAGTCGGAGACCAGGTCCGAAAACGTCGCCGCGCCCACCTCGGCGAGCCGAACCCGCAGCCATGCCGCGTGCTCACGCACCGAAACCCGGCCCATGTGCAGGTGATCGAGCGAAACGGTGGGTGGCGGCTTCGGCCGGAACACGGCCAGCGCGATCTCGGCGAACTTCGCCGCGTCCACGCCGAGCATCACTTCGGGCAACAGCCCGAGGTAACGCTCCTCCAGCGCCACCGAGCGCGGGTACCGCCGAAGCGCGCCCGCCTCCAGCTCCGCGAACAGCTGGGCGACCTGTTTGTACGCACGGTATTGGAGCACCCGCGCGAACAGCAGGTCCCGTGCTTCCAGCAGGGCCAGATCGTCCTCGTCCTCCACCTCGGCCGCGGGCAGCAGCCGGGCCGCCTTGAGGTCGAGCAGGGTCGCGGCGATGACCAGGAACTCCGTCGTCTCGTCGAGATCCCAGGCGGCGCCGAGGGCGCGGGTGTAGGCGATGAAGTCGTCCGTGACCTGGTGCAGGGCGACCTCGGTGACGACCAGCTGGTGCTGCGAAATCAGCTGCAGCAGCAGATCGAACGGGCCCTCGAAGTTGGCCAGCCGCACCTTGAACTTCGCGGCCGACCCTTCGCCGCTCTCGGCCGCCGAGTCCCCCGTTCCCGCCGCCGAACTCTCCGCTCCGGTCGCCGAGTCCCCCGCTCCGGCTGCCGAGTCCCCGGTTCCCGTCGCCGAGTTCTCCGCTCCCGTCGCCGAGTTCCCGGTTGCCGTCGAAGAGTTCTCCGTGGGCGCGCCAAGGACGGTCCCGGCAGGCTCGTTCAAGACAGGCATTCCGGGCTCGTGCCGAGCGGTCTCCACGGGTGCCCCGGGCTCGGGGTCGCTCATGACGCGCTGTCGCGGGCCCCGGGCCGGGACGCCCGCTCGATCACCTGCCGTGCGGACCGATTGCGTCTCACCGTCCGGCGGCTTCCTCGGTGGTCTCCAGCGCCAGATCGTCGGCACGCAACCGCTGCATGAGCACCGACTCCTGCCCGTGCTGCTCGAAGTCGGCGAGCAGCACCGCCACGGCCTCCCGCACCAGCCGGCCGCGGTCGACGACCAGGCCGTAGCCGGCCCGCAACGCCAGCCTCGCCTGCTCCATCGCGACCAGCTCGTCGCCGGAGAGGTAGACGGTGATCTTGGTGTCGTGCTTCTGCCTGCCGGTGGTGCCGCGGACCGACGAGCTGCGTTCCAGTTGTTCCTTGTGACCGTTGCGGCCTTCGGGTTCGGGAGTGCTGGTGAGGCGGAACAGTTCGGCGGTCGGGGGCAGCGATGCTCGCCTGCTCACCGGGCGATCACCTCGCGGGCCAACGCACGGTAGGCGGCGGCGCCGGCCGACTTGGGTGCCCAGCGGGTGATCGGCTCACCGGCGACGGTGGTCTCCGGGAAGCGCACGGTCCGGTTGATCACCGTGTCGAACACGGTGTCACCGAAGGCCTCCACGACCCGGGCCATGACCTCCCGCGAGTGCAGGGTCCTCGCGTCGAACATGGTGGCCAGGATGCCGGTGATATCCAGTTTCGGGTTCAAGCGCTCGCGTACCTTTTCGATCGTGTCGATCAACAGGGCCACGCCACGCAGACTGAAGAATTCACACTCCAGCGGGATGAGCACGCCGTCGGC
>DASSAD010000280.1:0-21678 GCA_035685725.1 Amycolatopsis sp.
GGTGTCGCGCTGGCCGCCTGGTTCTTCGCCGCGCTGCTGGGCGCGTTCACCGCCTCGGCCGACGAGGGGACACCGCAGCCGGGCTCCCACCCCGCGACCCCGGACACCGGCCAGCCGCAGTTGCTGGCGTCGGTCACCGGCCCGCTGACCGGGCTGGTCGGCACCGTGAACCACGTCGCCACGGAGATCACACAGGTCACCGGGACCGTGGTCGCGCCGGTCCAGGTGATCATCGATCACTCCATCCCGCCCGTGGTGCAGACGATCCTCCCGCCGAAGCAGCAGGCCAGCGCTCCGCCGCGGTCACGAGTCGAGCCTCCGCCACCGGAGCCGGTGCGGACCCCGGACCAGCCCGCGGCCCCACTCCCCGGCCTCGAGCCCGCGAAACCCGCGGCGACCGTCGCCGCGCCGATGCCGAGCGGGTACACGGCCTGGTACACGGCCTGGTACACGGCGCTGCCGCCGGCGCCCCCGCCGGCCGCCAAGCCGGCGGACGACGTGGACGCGCACGGGACGGTGCCCGTTCCTTCGCCGCTGCGGGACGGCGATCAGGCGATCGGGGTGGCCGCCACGCACGACTCCGGGGGCAGCGGCAAGCACCCCCACATCGTGCTGGGCGCACACCCCGCCCCGGCCGATCTCCGGCCCGGCGGCGTGGCGCCCGGCCACACGGTGTCGAGCACCGGCCGCAACGCCGCTCTGCCGACGACTTCACCCGACTGACCCAGCGGCGAGCACAGGGGGAGACCCCTGCCCCCACCAAGATCAACTTCTTGATCTTCCCGTTCCTGCCGACCGCGCCTGGCCGGAGCGGGCCATGGTCCCGGTGAAACGGTTGCCCCAGTACCGCCGGGACCGCAGGGCAAGCGCCGGGTACTCCTGCTCACCGCGCCGAGCAGGAGTTTGATCGCCCCGCTGCGCAAGCCCAGCCGCGGGAAGCGTCGGCACGTCGAGGGGCGGTGCCGGCGCCCTCCCGCGGTCCCGGGCGGCCGGTGCGCTGGATGAACTCCCTGGACGAGCAGCCACTCATCCACGCACCGGCCGCGCCGGGCCGCCGCGCCACCCCGAAGCCGCCCAGCCGCCCGATCGCGCGCCGTCCGTACGGAAGGCGCCGGGCAGGCGGGCCGCTACTCGCCAGGCCCTCGCAAGACCTCGCGCAGGCGCGCCGCGTCGACCTCGAAGCGAGTCAGCACATCGGCCGCCGGGCCGCGCTGGGCGGCCAGCGCGAGCAGGAGATGCTCCGACCGGATGTGCCGCGAGCCGCCCAGCCCCAGGACCTCCTTGAGGCAGATCTGGAGCGTCTTCTTCGACTCGTCGGCGAACGGGACATGCTTGCGCCTTCGGGCACCGCCCGGTGCCCCGGCCAGCGCGTTCGGCCCGTGGACCTGCTCGATGCGCTCGATGATCCGCTCGACGTCGATGCCGAATTCCTCCAGCGCCACCGCGTCGGCCTCGCTGATCCCGCCGCGCCGCCGGATCCGGGCCGCCTCGGCGGCCAGGTCGTCGACGGACACCCCGAGCCCGGCGAGCACCTGCCCGGCACCGCTGGCGGGAAACCGCAGCAATGCCGCCAGCAGGTGCAACGGGGTGATCTCCGGCGCGTCGAGTTCGGTCGCGTCGCGCACTGCCTCGACGACGATGTTTCGCGCGTCGGGCGTGAACCTCTCGAACATCAGTTGCTCCCGTATTTCTTGTGGACCGCCTGGCGGCTCACCCCGAGTTCGGTGGCGATCTCCTGCCACGACCAGCCGTGCAGCCGAGCGCTGCGCACCTGCACGGCCTCCAGGTGTTCCAGCAGCCGGCGCAGGGCACGCACGGCACGCAGCCCCACCCTGGGGTCGCGATCGCCCGCACGGGCGGCCAGATCGGTTGCTTCAGTCATGGTGTCAACCTACGTTGACATCACGGACCTGTCAACCTAAGTTGACAGGCCGTAGGGTCGAGCCATGCCGGAGATCAAAGTCGCCGAGCGAGCGGGCGTCGGCATCGACGGGCTCCCGCGGCCGACCGAAGACCACATCGTGGTCCTGGACAACGCCGCGCTGCTGCTGGACGGCGCCACGTCGCCGAGCCCCGAACTGCCCTCGGGCGGCTGGTACGCGGGCCTGCTCGCCGACCGGCTGGCGGACGGGCTCCGGAACCACCCCGGCGCGGACCTGACGGTCCTGCTCGGGGCGGCGATCGGCGACATCGCCAGGGCACACGGGCTGCGCCCCGGCGCGTCGCCGTCGAGCACGGTGGCCATGATCCGCTGGACCGACGAACGGGTGGAGGGCCTGGTGCTCGCCGACAGCCCGATCGTCGTTTTTGGACGGTCCGGCACCGAGGTGCTCGCCGACGACCGGCTCGCCACCTTGCGGGGCAAGGGAAAGCTCACCACCGGCGCCGAGGTCCGTAAGCTGCGCAACACCGAAAACGGGTTCTGGGTGGCCGAAGCCGACCCCGCCGCGGCACGGCACGCGCGGCGCCGCCGCTGGCCCGTCGACACCGTGGACACCGTGCTGCTGGCCACCGACGGCGTTTCCACCGGGGTCGACGACTACCGGATCTTCGACTGGCCGCGGGCACTGGGAATCGCCCGCGCACAAGGACTTCCCGCGGTGCTCGACGCCGTGCGGGCCGCCGAGCGCGGCGATCCGCACGGCCACCGCTGGCCCCGGGTCAAGCGGCACGACGACCAGGCGCTGATCATGGTGGATTTCCGGTAAGGGAAAGACCAGGGATTTCCCGGATCACGCGGGCGCCGGGCCACGGCAAGCTCGGAACATGGGGATCTCACGGGAAAACAGCGCAAGACCCATCGTGTGGCTGATCGTGTCCGCGGCGTCCATCGGCTGGGGTATCGCCGTCCTCGCCGTCCTGCAGATGATCAGCTCACACAATCCGATCTTCGACACGCTGTCCAGCTATGCCTACACCGATCGCGGCACCGAAATGCTGGCGGCCGGCATTCTTTCCGTTTCCTTCGGCTCCGCCGCTCTGCTCGGGGCGCTGTGGGCCGGGGGAATACGCGTCACCCGCACGAGCGGGCTCCTGTTCGGCACCTGGTCGCTCGGCTTGGCCCTCGCCGCGCTGTTCCCGGCCAGCTACCCGGACCATCCGCACGTTCTCAGCGGCGAAATCCACCAGTATTCCTGCCTGATCGCCCTACTCAGCCTGCCGGCGATCGGATTCTTGCTGCAGGAGAAGTTCCACGACGTCCGGCTCCGACGGCTGACCGTCGCCTCGACCGGCTCGCTGCTGGTGTTCGGCGCCAGTTACCTGTGCCCGTGGTTGTTGCCGATCGGCCTCACCCAGCGAATCGCGCTCGGTGTCGACGTGGCTCTGCTGTGTCGACTCATGATGCTGGCTCGCACCACCGAGCGCGTGCCGACCTGATCACCGCCGGGAAAAGGTCTACACCCACGCCGAAGAAAGCGTACACTGGCGATTGCCGGGCACCGCGCCGACAACGCGGACGTCCAGCGATCATGAAATGGGGGAGTTTCACGACTGGGGGATGACGTCCCGAATTCTCGGGCGTTTCCTGTGGGGCATTCGATTGAAGCGAGTTGTGGTTCTCCCCTGCCCATTTACCGGAATTTTCCGAGGGGGATCCGATGACGGATGTCATCACTCAACCCGCGCCGGTCGCGACACCGGCCGGACCGAACTGGGGGCTCACCAAGTTTCTCGACCCACTGCGGATTCCGCGGGTGATCCGGCCGCATTCGTGGTGGCACGCCGACGAACTCACCGTCACCATGACCAACACCCGGGTCAGCCTGCACTCGCAGTTGCCGGAAACCGCGGTGTGGGCCTATGAAGGGCAGTTCCCCGGGCCCACCATCGAGGTGCGCCGCGGCAAGCTGCTGCGAGTGGCCTGGACCAACGAGATCGACGGCACCATCCCGCTCGTCGCGGTGCAACAGACGATTCCGGCAGCGGGTGGTGTTTCTCCGGTCGCCACGCCCGGCTACCGCAACCCGGACGGCAGCCTGCGGGACGGCGTCTCGATCATCGACGGGGTGTCGGTGCTGCCGGCGTGGACGGTGGTGCACCTGCACGGCGCGCTCACCAACGGGGGCCACGACGGTTGGGCGCACAACGCGGTTCTCAAGGGGCTCACGCAGCTCACCGAGTACAAGAACGACCAGCAGGCGACCAGCCTGTGGTATCACGACCACGGCATGGCCGTGACCCGGTTCAACGTGCACGCCGGGCTCGCCGGCATGTACCTGATCCGGGACGACGAGGAGGACGAGCTGGATCTGCCCGGCGGCGAGTACGAGATCCCGCTGGTCCTGTCCGACCGCAACCTCGACACCGATCCCGCGACCGGCGCCCTCACCGGGCAGATGCTGTTCAAGGTGCTGTCCACCGGCACCGCGACGGTTCCCTTCACCGGCCCGTTCAACCTGGTCAACGGGGTGATCTGGCCGCATCTCGAGGTTGCTCCCCGGTGGTACCGGTTCCGGGTGCTGAACGCCTCGAACTCGCGGTTCTACCAGCTGCGGCTCGCCGACGACGCGGGAACGCAGCAGAGCGCGTCGATCCGGATCATCGGCACCGACGGCGGACTGCTGCCGGCGCCGGCGCCCCTGCCCGCCGACGGGCTGACCCTGGCCCCGGCCGAGCGGGCCGACCTGCTGATCGACTTCAGCGGATTCGCCGGGCAGAACCTGCGCCTGACCGACGCCGGCGCGCAGGGCACCGAGCCCGACCTGATGCAGTTCCGGGTGGAAAGCCGCGGCCGGCAGGACGGTTTCCGGCTGCCCGAGAAGCTTTCCACGTCCTACGTCCGGCTCCAGCACGGCACGACCGTGCCGGAGGACCACGACCACGTGTTCGTCGCGCTGATCCCGCCGAACACCATGGGCGACGGACACCCGCAACTGTGGGAGCTGGAGGAAATCGTCGACGCCCCGGTGCCCGACGGCGAAGGCATCATCCAGCTGCGCGACCCGAGCACCGGAGACGAGCGGACGTTCCAGATGGTCGCGAGCATGTTCGACGACATGACCTCGTTCTTCATCAACCACGACCGCTGGGCGGTGTGGAACTTCGTGCACCTGGGCGGTCCCACCCATCCGATGCACATCCACATGACCGAGTTCCAGCTCCTCACCCGGAAGAAGTTCGCGACGGATCCGGGGACCGGGAATGTGGTGAACTTCGATCCCCAGCAGGGCAGGACGACCGCCGTGCTCGAGACCGTCGGCGACGGCAGGCCGATCGAGCAGTACGAAGAAGGCTGGAAGGACACCTTCCAGGTGGCGGCCGGTGAATGGGTCACCGTGGCGGGACATTTCGCCGGAGCCACCGGCGAATTCATGTACCACTGCCACATTCTCGACCACGAGGACGACGGCATGATGCGGCCGTTCGTGGTGCATCCGCCGGAGGTCGCGCATTTCCACATGCACCACGGCAGCGCGGGACACTCCGGGCACTAGCCGGCACGCACGAGCACTGACCGAGCACGCCTGGCCCCTTGCGGACGCCGTTCCGCGAGGGGCCTCGCCCGTGCTCGTCGGGCTTCTCACGGAGAACGCCGTTCCGCGGTTCCTATGAGGTTCCCGCGAGGTTCCGGCGAGCGTAATGGGCCCGGACCTTCGCGCGGTTGCCGCAGCGCGACATCGAGCACCACTGGCGGTTGCGCTGGGGCGAGGTGTCGAGGAAGCGGAGCCCGCAGTCGGTGCCCGCGCAGACGCGGACCTCGGGCTCCGTGGTCACCATCGCGATCGCGTCGGCCGCCACGCCCGCCAGCGCCGCGGCCACCGGCTGCGCGGGCGGCCGGATCTTCCGGTAGGGCCTGCCATCGGGCGCGATCCTCAACTCGGGCACCGGCGCGGGCGTGGCGACGACCCGGTTGATCAGGCGCACGTCGATCAGGGCGGGGCGCTCGCCGGCCGACACCGCCAGCGTCACTCTGTCGATGGCTTCGCGAAGGTCACGGGCCAGCTGGAGATCGCGTTGGCTCGCGCGTGCCGGCCGGTGCAGGAAACCGGCGAGCAGCAACCATTCCGTCAGCTCGGCCGGGCCGACCAGCAGTTCGCGCCCACTGCCATGGCGGTCGCGCAACGTGTTGACCAGATCGAGGCACGGCCGGCCGCCGTCGAAGACCCATTGCGCGCGCATGCCCCGAATCCTACGCTAACTGGTCTAACCGGTTAGAGGAGTGTGGATGCGCTCGTACATGGCCACGGTGAACGGGATCCGGATGCACTACCGGCGCGCCGGCGAAGGGCCCCCGGTGGTCCTCCTGCACGGCTGGCCGCAGACCTCGTCGTGCTGGCACAAGATCTTCGGCGAACTCGCCGCGACCCACACGGTGCTCGCGCCGGATCTGCGCGGGTACGGGCTGACCGACAAACCGCGCGGCGGTTACGACAAGCGGACGATGGCCACGGACATCTCCGAACTCGTGCGCGCGCTCGGCTTCGAGACCGTCGGCGTGGTAGGGCACGACCGTGGCGGACGGGTGGCGCACCGCTGGGCGCTCGACCGCCCGCACGAGGTGGACCGCCTGGCCGTGCTGGACATCATCCCGACCCGGGAGATGTGGCGGCGGCTCGACGGCGAGCTGGCGCGCGGGTACTGGCACTGGCTGTTCCACCTGCAACCGGACCTGCCCGAACTGCTGGCGGGCCGGGACATCGCGGGCTACCTCGGGTACTTCTTCGAACGGTGGACCTACCAGCGGCAGGGCATCGAGGCGGCCGGCGAGTACATCCGCGCCTTCTCGGCGCCGGGTGCGCTGCGCGCCGGTTTCGACGACTACCGCGCGTCCTTTCCGGACGACGCGGCCGACGACGACGCCGACGCTGACGCGGGGCGAAAGCTGACCATGCCGGTACTGGCGCTGTGGGGCTCGGCGGGCCTGATCGGCCGGCTGCCCGCGCTGGAGATCTGGCGCGGCTACGCGGAGACGGTCACCGGAGGTGGACTGGACCAGTGTGGTCATTTCCTGGCGGAGGAGCAGCCGTCGGCCCTGCTGTCCTGGCTGAACCCGTTCCTGCGGGGGCAGGAACCGGATCCCGCCCACGCCTGATCGGCCGGCCGCCGCGCGCCGTCGGAACCGCGCGGGGTCACGCGGTGATACGGAAGACCGGGAAGCCGGGGGCCACCGCGCGCACCTCGTCGTCGGAGGCGTTCGAGGTCATGCCCTCGAAGAAGCGGCCGACCTCCCAGCTCCACCGCTTGAGGTAGGCCCGCAGCACGGGTGGCTTGTCGGCGTCGGCCAGTTCGACGGCGTGGAACGTCTCGAACCTGCTGCCGACCCGGAGCTGCCCCTCCCCCGCGACCCGGAGGTTGCGCACCCACTGCGTCTGGCCGCGCGGCGCGACGAGGTACCGCGCACCGTCCACGGTCAGCAGGTTCACCGGGTTGGACCGCAGCTCACCGGTCTTGCGTCCGCGGACGTAGAGGACCCGGCTGCCGAGCACGCTGATCCCGCGCTTGGTCACCCACGCGACGGCCCGGTGGAAGACGTTCTCGCTCTTGCTGGAGCGGATGTAGCGAACCTCGTTCATCATCTTCTCCTCATTTTCGAGAGCACTGCTCTTTGTTGAGAACAGTGAACACCCGAGCGCGCCGGACTGTCAAGAGCAGTGCTCTCGAATTTGTCCGGCGATCTCCGTACTGGCAGACTGGTCGCATGGCTGCCATCCGAACCGCCCGCGACCGGGCCCGCGCCGAGCTGACCAGGGAAATCAAGGGCGAAGCCCGCCGCCAGCTCGGCGAGGTCGGTGCGAACGGGCTTTCCCTGCGCGCGGTCGCCCGCGAGCTGGGCATGGTGTCCTCGGCGCTGTACCGGTACTTCCCCAGCCGCGATCACCTGCTGACCGAGCTGATCGTCGACGCCTACAACGCCATCGGCGAAGCCGCCGAGAACGCCGATCCGGGGCCCGGGACGGCGCCGCGGCGTCGGTGGCTCGACATCTGGCGGGCCGTGCGCGGGTGGGCACGGCAGCACCCGCACGAATACGCGTTGATCTACGGCTCTCCCGTCCCCGGCTACCGGGCCCCCGAGGACACCATCGCACCCGCCGCGCGCGTCGCCACCGCGTTGCTCCGGGTCGCCGGCAGCGGCCCGCTCACCCCGGCGCACCCCGGCCCGCCGCTGCCGCCCGAACTCGAGGAACAGGCGAGCCGGCTGGCCGCCGGTCTCGGCGCGGACCACTCGGCGGCCGACATGGCCCGGCTCCTGATCACCTGGACCCAGCTCTTCGGCGCGATCGGCTTCGAACTGTTCGGGCAGTACGTGAACGTCGTCGAGCCCGCCGACGCCTTCTTCGACTACCTGGCCGCGTCGATGGCCGACCTGGTCGGGCTTCCCGATGACGGGACGGACTGACAACACGTCGCCCTCAAGGCAGACCCAGGCCGGGCTCGGTCCGGCCGCCGACGGTCACGGACGGCCACCTCCCAGCAATTCGATCACCTGCTCGTCGGTGGTCTGGGTGAAATCGAGGAACCACTGCCCGACCGCGCGAAATCCGTGCGGTTCGAGCAGACACAGCGCCTCGTCGGCATCGCCCTTGAGACCCCGGACCGCGTCCGGCGCGCAGACCGGTGCGGCGAAGAACAGCGTGCGGGGTCCGTCGGCGCGGACCGACCGCAACGCGGCCCTCGCCGTGACGCCCGTGGCCAGCCCGTCGTCCACGACGATCACGTCCCGGCCCGTTCTCGGCAACGGTTCCCGGCCCCGCAGGTAGAGCGCTTCGCGGCGGCGCGCCTCCTTCCGCTCCTTCTCACAGGTCTCCGCGAGATCCGCCAGGTCGAGATCGAGCAACACGAGTCCCCGCGCGTCGAAGGTCGGCTCTCCCCACGCGGTGACCGCGCCGACGCCGAATTCGGGCCGCCCCGGGGCGCCGATCTTGCGCGCGACGACGACATCCAGCGGCGCGTCGAGCATCTCCGCCACGGCATGCGCCACCACCACCCCGCCGCGGGCCAACCCGAGCACCAATGGGTCGTGCCACTCCCGCTCCCTCAGGCGCCGTCCCAGCAACACTCCCGCGACGCGGCGATCCGCGAAGGCCCGCCTGCGCCTCATAGGCCCCGGAATACCCCCGCGCCCCGGCCGTCAACCGGGTTCACCACGGCGCTTGCGGTGCACCACCCAGACCAGGTCGACCACGCAGCCGGCCGCGACGACCGCCAACAGCACGACCGCCCACCAAGCGCTGTAACGACTGAACAGGACCGCCGCGCCGGCGCACAGCAGCACCGACAGAGCGGCGAGCCAGATCCGCATGGTCAGCGCGCTGTAGGTCGGGGCAGCGCCGCCGTAACCCGCCGTCGGGTCGTGATAGTCGGGCAAGCCCCGCTGGTACTCCTCACGACTCCGTTTCATCTCCGCCGAATACCCCGCCCCCGACCGGCGCACACCGGTTCACCGGCCGGTTCGCGGGCACGGCGGGATCGCGGCGAAACCGTGACGCCACCATGGATCAAGGCCGGTCGTGATGGTGGGCGAGCCGGTGTCGCTGCGCGACGAGACCCGGACAACCAGGCAGACTGGACGAATGAGTCCGCCAAGCCGGCGAAGGCCCAATCATCTGCGGGTGGTGCCGGACACGCCGGCCCGGCCGCCGGACCCGGTCGCGCTCGGCCGCGAGCTGCTCACCACGAGCGATCCGTGGGCGGTGGAACGGACCGCCGCGACCTTTCTCGCGGACGCCGAACGCGCGGGCAGACTCCCCCGGTCCGTGCTGGGCGAGGACCTTCCCGCGCTGGAGAAGAAGGCGACCCGGGCGGCGCTGGCGATGCTGCTGGCGATCGGCTCGATCGGCGGCACCGAGCTGGGCACTCCGGCGACGGAGGCCGCGGGCCGGCTCGTCGCCGCCGGGGTCCGGCCACCACCGTGGGCGGCGAAGCTGGCCCAGCCGGTCGAACCCGGTGATGCCTGGCGGTTGTACTACGCCGACGGCGCGACGATCGTGCTGAACTGCACGTTTCACCGCGACTCGACGATGCGTTCCCTGGTGGTGATGGTGGACCACCTCGGCGGCGATGTGGCCACCGACATCCTCGACCTGGACGACGACGGCCTCGCCGACGCGCTGGACCGGATGGCCGAACTGGGACGCCGCAACGAGGCCCAAGTGACCCTCGAAACGGCCGGCCGGGCCGTGATCCGCGACGACATGGAACGCGCCCTGCGCACCCGCACCGAGCGCGACCGGTCCGGCATCCCGTTGCGGTCGCTCGGTGACGAGGTCCTCGCCGAGGAGGTCCCGGACTACCCGGCGATGGCCTGGCTGTTACGTGCCCGCCTGCCGCTGATGACCGAGGCCCCGAAAGCGCGCTACGACCCGACCCGCCCGAGGCTTTCACTGCTCCCGGGCGGTGGGGAGAACAGCGGTCGCACGGAGTGAGACCGCAGGGCCCGCGCGGTCTGTGCGGCGTCGTGCAGGCGATCGGGCGACAGGTCCAGCACCCTGGCCAGCCAATGGCGCCAGTACGGCCCCGGTACCCGTTTTCCGCGCTCCCAGCGGGAAACCTCGTCGCGTCCGATGCCGTCGTTCCCGGAAACGCCGGCCAGCGCGTCGGCCAGCTGGTACTGGGTCAACCCGCGTTCCCGGCGGGCGAGGCGGATCAACGGGCCGATCGGCTCGGGCAGCCCACCCGTCGTCCCCATCGTGCCCGGTGCGTGGCCGGGCGGCTCGAAGTCTGCTTCGGTCATTCCGGTGGGGACGTCGTCTTCAAGGGAACACCTCCACACCCACTCTCGGATCTCCACCGGCCCGGCCATACCGGCAAACGGACTATTTGCGCGACCCGATTCGCCGTACCCGGTGCCGGCCCGCCCGATGTGCCCCGCTCCGGCACCGGGGACCGGCACACCGGATTCCGTACCGATGCACCCGCCCGCGCCTTCCCGGCACGATTTCGCAACAGACCGCGAGAGACCGCGCTTACCCATTCGAGTGGCAATTTTCCGATGCTCGCGTACGCTTCGGATCGCGGCACGTTGCGACCATGGAATTCGCCTGGTTCAGGACGGTTCTACGTTTATCTCGTGCCGATTCGCGATTTCGAACCCGGCGATACTCCCGGGTACATCTATGAACGGATGGCGGACCATCTCGCCGAACGGATCATCAGCGGCGAGCTGGCGCCCAACAAACCGCTGCCGGCCGAGCGCCGACTGGCGGAGGAGTACGGTGTCTCACTCGGCACCGCACGCCGGGCGACCGAGCTGCTCCGGGAACGGGGACTGGTGGTGACGTTGCGCTCCAAGGGCACTTTTGTGGCCGAGCTCGGCGGAGAATCGCCTTTTCCGCCGGCGCAGTTCGGGTGAAGCCAACCGTGTTCGGCTCGTGAGCCGTCGCACCACACCGGTGCGACGGCTCACGGGCGGCCCTCGATCGCATCGCCGACTGGCCCCCTGACATAGCGGGGTAAACGGCTGTAAGGTGCGGAAGCCCTGACGTTGGGCCGTGAAATGAGGTGCCTTCTCAGTGAAACGTCGACCTGAGCAAGATTCCGCCGGCGGCGAGGACCCGGAGCGCGACTACTCGGTGCGCGCCGTCGAACGCGTCTGCCTGATCTTGAACCTGCTCCAGAAGTCGGTCGACGGGATCACCCTGAACGAAGTGGCCCAGACCACTGGGCTGCCGAAATCGTCGGCGTTCCGGTATCTGTGGACGCTGGAGAACCATCGCTACGTCGAACGCGGCGAGGACGGCAACGTCTTCCGCCTTGGGCTGGGCTTCGTGGGCATGCAGTCCCGCAACCTGGAAATCCTGCGCGAACGCGTGCGTCCGTCGCTGAACCGCCTGCGCGACGAGTTCGGCGAGACGGCGAACCTCGGCCTGCTCGACGGCGACCACGTCATTCACGTCGACATCGCGGAAAGCCACCGCGGTGTCCGCCTGGCCGCCGCCCGCGGCGACCGGGTTCCCTTGCACTGCACGGCACTCGGCAAGGCGATCGCCTCCCGGCTGCCCGACGAACGCGTCCGCGATCTGCTCAAGCAGGCGGGGATGGTCCAGCGCACCAGCCATACCATCGACACCGTCGACGCGTATTTCGATGAGCTGACCAAGATCCGGCGCACCGGGTACGCGATCGACGACCGGGAAAGCGAAGAGGACGGCCGCTGTGTCGCGGTGCCGTTGCCCGGCACCCATTTGCCGGCCGCGCTCAGCGTCAGCGGTCCGTCGTCGCGGTTCACCCTCGCCGAAGCCAGGCGGGCCGCCAGGACACTGCTCGGCCTCGCCGCCCGGATCACCACCGAGCCGGCGCCGCCGGAGTCGGCCGAGCCGGTGGACTGACCCTATTCGCCGAACTTGGCGCGATGCAGGTCCCGGATCATCTTCTCGATTTCGGTCACGCGCCCGACCAGTTCCCGCAGGGTGTGCTCCAGCGCGGTGGTGGCGCCGCCCGCGCCCTGGCCGCCGCGCCCGAGCGGACCGCGTTCCGGTGGCACTTCCCCGTTCTTGATGGCCTCGAGGTGGTCCTCGTGCCAGTCCAGTGCCGCCGAAAGCGCCCGGAGCGTGCGTTTGCCCCGCCGGCGCTGCACGGTGTTGTATTCGATCTCCCGGATCGTCGCGGGGGCGATATTCGACCGGCGTGCGACTTCTTCCTGCAGCAGGCCAAGCTGGATCATCCGATTGCGAATGGCCTTTCCGACCGCATCCCAATCCGGCTCCGCCACCGTCAACCCCTCCGGTCCGTTTTCAGCGCCGACGCTAGCGTGTTCCCGCACCGGCCGACAGAATTCTGACGACCATTTTTGCCGGTGCGGAAGAACTGGTTGAAATCATCGACTAAATCAGCTGATCGCCACATACCGCATGCTACCGCGTGGACAAAGATCAATGCATGACGAGCAGACGCACAGTGCACCACGAGGGCACCATGACACCGCAGGTAGGCCACCTTCCCGGACCCGGTGAACCACGGATGGGGGAAATGATGAGGGACCAGTGTAACCACTCCTTCGGGTGAACGCGGCGGGGAGAAGCGTCCATAACAACGGGCCTTCCGGCCCGGCACTGGGAAAGACCGCGAGTAACGGAAATGTCGGTCCCCGCGTTTAATCTGACGGGGGAGGAGGCGATGATGTTACGAGCGGTAGTGGGCGAGCTCGCCAGTGTGGTCACGCATCTGGCGCGATACCCCGCGGCGGTCGGGCGCCGGTGGACGATGGCCGCCGCCCCGCCACCCGGCTCGCCCGAACGGCCGCTGGTGGTCCTGCCCGGACTGGCCGACAACACCGCCATCTTCACCGAGCTGCGCAAGGCGTTCCCCGGGCCGGTCGTTTCGTTCGGCTACAGCCCGTTGGTCAAGGACGTGCGGACCGCGGCGCACCGGCTCGCCGAACAGATCGAGGAACTGTGCGAGCTGGCCGGGGTGCCGACGGTCGACATCGTGGGACACAGCCTCGGCGGCCTGATCGCGCGTTATTACGTGCAGCGGCTCGACGGGCACCGGCGGGTCGGCACAGCCGTCACGATCGCGACACCGCACCGCGGGACATACACGGCCTGGCTGCTCTCACCGATACCGCTGGCGCGTCAGCTCCGACCGGGCAGTGAGCTGTTCGGAGAGCTGTCCGAACCGGCGCCGGGCTGCACGACGCGCTTCGTGACGTTCTCCAGCACGGCCGACCCGATGATCCTCCCGTCCCACAACGGGCGCCTGGAACACGCCGATCTCCGCGTGCTCAACGTCGTGACCACCGGGACCGGGCACCTGGCGCTCGCCGCCCGCCCCGACGTCCTCGACCAGATCCGGGCCCTTCTCGCGTCGGCACCGCACGCCGTCTCGCCCACCTGGTCGTCGCCTGAATCGTCCGCTCGGTCGGCCGCGGAATCGACCGGTGAGTCGTCCCGGCCTCGACCATCCGGTGACGGGCCGATGCCCCGCTCGGCCTGACCACTCCTGCGCCGGGTTGGGCCATCCGGTCTCTTTTTGGCCGAACTACCCGCACCGTGACGAACGGCCGACGTATTGTCGCCGAAATGGGACTCGACGACGAGCGCGGCCGTCGCCTGACCACCGGTCATGGGTCGGATGGCGATGTGGTGTTGCCCGTCGTCGATGTGCCGCCGCCGGCGAGCCGGATCGATCCCGACCCGCGGGTCCCCGAGACCGAGCGCCGGTGCGGGCGCTGCAAAGCCCGGGTCGGCCCCGGCTCCGAGGACGAGCCGGCTCCCACCGAAGGGCTTTGCCTGCACTGCGGCGCCCCGTTCTCCTTCACCCCGAAGCTCTCCGCCGGAGACATCGTCGGCGGCCAGTACGAGGTCCTGGGCTGCATCGCCCGCGGTGGCCTCGGCTGGATCCACCTGGCCAGGGACCGCAACCTCGGCGGCCGGCACGTCGTGCTGAAGGGACTGGTCAACACCGGAAACGCCACCGCGGCCAGGCTCGCCGTCAAGGAGAGCCAGGTGCTCACCGCCTCGGAACACCCCAACATCGTGCGCATCTTCAACGTGGTGGTCCATCCCGATCCGCACTTCGCCGCCGAACTGAACCGCTACATCGTGATGGACTACGTCGGCGGACTGTCGCTGCGCGAAGTGCAGCGCGAAGCCCGTTCCGGCACCGAACTGCGCGTGGAACACGTCATCGCCTACGGCCGGGAAATCCTCGCCGCCCTGGCATATCTGCACGCGCGGGGACTGCTGTACTGCGACATGAAGCCCGACAACGTGATCCACGGCGAGCAACTGGTCAAGGTGATCGACCTCGGCGCCATCCGCGAGATCGGCGACCACACGAGCCCGATCGTGGGCACCTCGCCGTATCAGGTCGGCCCGGACGAGATCGACCAGCACGGGCTGACGGTCCGGTCGGACCTCCACACCGTGGGCGTCACCCTCCGGGAGCTCTTTCACGTCAGCGACGCGTCGAAGGCTGCCGGCCGCGGGGAAACGGCCTTCGGCGTCGAGTCCTTCCGACGCGTGCTCGACCGCTCCACCGCCCACTTCGACCAGCGCTATGCCTCCGCCACCGAGATGGCGACGCAGCTCGACGGTGTGCTCGGCGAAATCCTTTCGTTGCGCGACGGGCAACCACGACCGGCCGCGTCCAGCGTGTTCGCCGAGACCGGCACGCTTCTCGACGCCGGTCTCGGCCAGCCGCCCACGCTCGACCGGTGGATCCGGGACGCGGATCCGGCGCTGCGGGACGGCCGTCCTTCCCCGCGCACGGTCGCCCTCGGGCTCCCGGTACCGGTCGAGGACCCCGATGACCCGGCGACGCCGTTCCTGAAAACCGTGCGGGCCCAGGATCCGGCCCGCCTGCTGGACAAACTGGTCAAGATTTCCCCGGCCACGGTGGAAACCGAGTTCCGCAAATGCCGGGCTCACCTCGAACGCGGTGACCCCGATTCGGCGCGCTCGTGCCTGAATCGGGCCGAAGACCTGCTCGGCCCGCGCGTGCCGCACGACTGGCGGACGATCTGGCATCGCGCCCTGCTCGCGCTGGCCCGCGACAGCGTCAAGAGCGCGCGGGAGCTGTTCGACGAGGTCTACTGGAATCTGCCCGGTGAACAGGCACCGAAGCTCGCGCTCGGATTCTGCGCGGAACAGCTCGGCGCGGTCGAGGACACCGAACGCTTCTACTCGACCGTCTGGACGCGGGACCGGTCCGAGGTCAGCGCCGCGTTCGGGCTCGCCAGGACCAGCCTGTCCCGGGGCGATCGCGCCAACGCCGTCCGGATCCTGGATCAGGTTCCCGAGTTCTCGCGGCATTACGACGCGGCGATGATCGCCGCCGTGCGCATCCTCTCGAGCACGGCCGTCACCGGCGAACCGCCGAGCCGGGGCGATCTCGACGCCGCGCTGGAACGGCTGGACGCGTTGTACCTGGACAGTGAAGAATCCCGCGAGCGGTTGACCACGGCGGTCTGGGAAACCGCATTCGAACTCGGGTATCCGGGCAAGGAACGGGACCTGCGCAGACGGCTCGAAGACGGCTATCACCGGCTCGCGCGGCAGGCTCGCGGCGCGAACGAACACGGTGTGCTGATCGATCTGGCCAACGGCGTCCGCCCGAAGTCGAGAACCTGACCTCGCCGTGACCGCAATCTCCCGGATCTCCCGCATTTCCCACACCGCGCGGCTGCTTCTCCGGCTTCGCCGAGCGCTACTGCTCTCCACGATCGCCGTCATCGTCACCTCGTTCGCGGTGTGGCACGGCGTGCAGGACGCCGCCGCGACCGTTCGGGACCGCACCTCCCCGGCCATCCTCGCCGTCACCAGCGCGAAAACCGCACTGATCAAGGCGGACCAGTCGGCCGTGCGCAGTTTCGACAGTGGCGAGGTCATGCTCGCCGGGCCCGGCGACGACTACCAGAACCAGACCGCGTTGGCGAGCCAGAACCTGGCCAGGGCGGCCGAGCTCAGCGCGGCCGGCGACTCCGCCAGCCGGTACCTGCAGGTCGTCGAGGCGCTGCTGACCGAATACACGGCCGCCATCGAGCAGGCCGACGCGCACTACCGCCAGCCCGGCGGAAGCGTGCTGGGCATCGCCGACCTGTGGAACGCCTCGCGCCTGCTGCATTCCGACTCCGACGGTGTGCTGGTCCGCCTCAACGATCTCGGCCGGACCCAGCAGGACGCCCTGACCACCCAGTTTTCCCGGAACTGGATGGATCCCCGGACTTCCGCGCTGTGGCTGGCGCCGGCACTGCTCCTGCTCGCGCTGCTCGTCTGGACACAGTGGACACTCGCGAAACGGTTCCGGCGGCGGGTCAACCCGCCGCTCGCCGTGGCCACCGCGCTGCTGGCCGCCGTCATCGCGGGGATGGCCTGGACCTTCGTCGTGCACCACGACCTGGCGGACACCCGGGCCACCCTGGCACGGGTCGTCGACGAGCGGAACACGCAGGCGCGGGAGGACGACGTGGCACAGCAACAGGAACTGCAGGCGATGTTGGCCTCGCAGTGCGGTCAGGGCGGCGGCTGCGGCCCGACCGTGACCAACTTCCACCCCGCCCAGGCACCCGGTTCCGTCCCGACCGACCAGCAGATCGCCGCGGACATCGCGCAGGCCGGGCGCTCCGCCGCCGCGGCGGCCGCCGCCGGGTGGCTCCAGATCACGCTCCCGCTCGCCGGTGTGGCCATCGGGGCGCTCGTCGTCTGGGGACTGCGGGACCGGATCGACGAATACCGGTACCGAGCATGAAGAACCCGGCGAGGGCAGGACTCGGTGCGGCCGGCGGACCGGGGCGAATCCTGCCCGGCATCATCCTGCTGCTGGCGGCCGTACTGACCGGATGCGCGAGCGGCGCCCGCCACGTTTCCGTGATCGCGATCTGGACCGGCGCCGAAGGCCAGAACTTCCAGAACATCCTGGACCGCTTCCGCGCGGAAACCGGGATCATCGTCGACTACCAGGGCACCCGGGCGGTCGACCAGGTGCTGGCCTCCGACGTGGAGAAGGGCACCCCGCCCGACGTCGCGATCCTCTCCCGGCCGAACGATCTCGCTCAGTACCTGCGCTCCGGCGCGCTGAAACCGCTCGACGAGGTGACCGGGCCCGCCCGCGACGCGGCCGACCGGCAGCCGTGGCAGCAGAAGGACGATCAAGGCCGGCTCTACACGATCACCGTGAAGGCCGACCTGAAGACCAGGATCTGGTATCGATCACCCCGGCCGCCGGCCGTCCTGCCGCAAACCTGGGCCGACCTGACCGCGCTCGGACGCGACACGGTCGGCGGCCCCCCGTGGTGCCTGGGCATGGGATCCCTGTCCACCACCGGCTGGCCCGGCGCCGACTGGGTCGAAGACATCCTGCTCCACCAGTCCGGTCCCGACGCCTACCGCAGCTGGGCCGCCGGCACCCTGGCCTGGCAGTCACCGGAGGTCCGGCAGGCCTGGCAGACCTGGGGATCGATCGTCATCGGCCAGATCGACGGCGGCGACATCGCCGCGCTGCTGACCGACTTCGGCGACGCGACCGCGCAGAACTGTGCGCTGGTGCACCAGGCGGCGACACCGGGCCCGGGCTTCGTCGAACTGCCGTTCCCCAGCTTCACGCCGGGCGCGCCGAAGGTGTCCGTCGTGGCCGGTGATTCGGCGGCCCGGTTCACGACGAATCCGGCCGCCGAGGAACTCATGCGGTATCTGGCCGAGGAGGGACAACAGATCAACCCGCCCGGCCTGCTCACCTCGCCCGGGCTGTGCTTCAGCGCCGCCGATCTGATGCCGACCCCGATGGCCGACGCGTTCTACCGGTCCGCGCTGGAGTACCTGGCCGATCCGGGCAAGCTCGACACCGTGCTGGCAAGGCTCGACGACATCCGGTCCAGCATTGCCCGCGACGAATGGCTGACCGTCCCCTGCGGCCCCTGACTCCGCACGTGCGGAAGAGTTCCACCGCACCCGCCGTAACCGGGCGACTACGTCGAAGGTCCCCTTTTCGTTGCCCGGTCAGGCCTTCTGCTTGGCCAGTTCGGCTCGGACCTCGTCCATGTCGACCTCGCGAGCCTTGCCGATCAGCTCCTCCAGCGCCGGTTCCGGGAGCGCCCCGGGCTGCGCGTAGAGCACCACACCGTCGCGGACGATCATCAGCGTCGGAATGGACGAGATCCCGAAGGCGCCGGCCAGCTCCTGCTCGGCCTCGGTGTCGACCTTGCCGAACACGATGTCGTCGTGCTGCTCCGCCGCGCGCTCGTAGACCGGCGCGAACATCCGGCACGGACCGCACCACGACGCCCAGAAGTCCACCAGCACCATGCCCGGCTTGCCCACCAGGTCGTCGAAGTTCTCCTTGGTCAGCTCGACCGTCGCCATGACCGTCTCCTCTCCACACCCGGTTGGGTATGTCGCGGAGTGCAACGTGGCGGGGCGGTCCGGCATTCCGAGCGGCCCGCGGCCCTCAGGTGGCGTTCGGGACTATCACGGCCCGCCCCACCAGGTCACCCGCTTCGAGCCGGCGGTAGGCGTCCATCGCGTGTTCGAGCGGGAAGGTCGTGATCTTGCTCTCCAGCAGACCGTTCGCGGCCAGTTCCAGAACTTCGATCAGTTCGGGCCGGCTGCCCCAGTACGTCGTCTGCACGGACAGCTCGTAGGGCACCGCGAAGAACGAAATCGGGAGGGTGCCGCCACCGAGCCCGATGATGGTCAGATCGCCGAGCACGCGTGCGGCCGCCGCGCCCAGCGCCAGCGTCGCGTCGTTGCCGACGCAGTCCAGGACGACGTCCGCGCCTCGGCCGCCGGTCACGGCGCGGATGTCGTGGGCCGTGCCATCCTGTGCCAGGAAGGTGTGGTCCGCGCCGTGCTGCGCGGCGAGTTCGAGCGCATCCGACCGGGTGTCCACGGCGATCACGGTGGTGGCGGTGGTGGCCTTGAGCAGTTGCACCGCCAGGTGCCCCAGGCCGCCGACACCGATCACCACGGCCGCCGTCCCCGGCGCCAGCTTCGGCCACGACCGGCGGACCGCGTGGTAGGGCGTCAGGGCGGCGTCGGTCAGCGGCGCCGCGGCGACCGGGTCGAGCCCCGCGGGCAGGGGCACCAGATGCCGCGCGTCGGGGACCAGCATCAGCTCGGCCATGCCGCCGTCGAGCCCGAGGCCTCCCCCACCGCCGGCCGACGGGGCGCCTTCCGGATTCTCGCAGTAGTTCTCGATGCCCAGGCGGCACCGCGGGCAGGTGCCGCAGCCCCACGGACCGTAGACGGCGACCGGCTGGCCCACCGAGAGACCCGTGACACCGGGACCGAGTTCGTGCACCCATCCCGCGTTCTCGTGACCCATGGTGAACGGCGGCCCCCAGGGCAGCTGCCCGGCGTCGAACTCCCGCATCAGGTGCAGGTCGGAGTGGCAGGCCCCGGCGCCACCGATCCGCACCACCACCTGCCCCGCACCGGGGCGCGGGTCGTCGACGTCGACCAGCTCTGGATCGGACTTCCACCGCGGCAGTCGCAGCGCTTTCATCTGGACCTCCCGCTCATCGCGCGCCTCTCGCGCGGCTACCCCGTCACCGAGCCCGTCAATCGTATTGGCGGGCCGGGTGCGCGGGTCCCCAGCATCGGCCGGAGACGTCACCACCTGTCCACCCACGCCCGAAATTTCAAACAGATGTTCCGGAGGCAGCGCCGGAACCCGCCGCCTGGCGGGCGTCGCCGGCCAAGCCGGCCTGCCCGGCGGCCGACCCCGTACCCGGCGCCGGCCCCGCGCTCCTGTACGCTCTTCCACGGAGGATTGGCCGAGCGGCCTAAGGCGCACGATTGGAAATCGTGTTGGGTGTAACAGCCCTCACGGGTTCGAATCCCGTATCCTCCGCCGTTGAACAGGCGAAACGTCGGTCACCCCGATCCCTGCGGTGACCGACGTTTCGCTGTGGGTCTCAGTTTCCTTTTCAGACGGGTACGGGCACGCCCGACGGGCCGTCGTCGTAACCGTATGGTACGCGGTGACGCCCATGGCGGGAACATCGCGGCCACCGACGACGGTGACGCGATCCTGCTGGACCTGGAGCGGTTCGCGATCGGCCCACCTGAATGGGACCTCATGCTGGCCGCCTTCGACTACGGGTCGGTCGGCTGGTTACCCGAACCTGACTATCGAGCATTCGCCGACAGATACGGGTACGAGGTCACTAACTCGCCGCGCTATCCGGTACTGCGAGACATCCGCGAACTCCGAAAAACGCTGTTCGCCGCGCAACTCGCCAGCGAGAACCCCGCGCTCGCCGACCAGGCAGCTCACCGGCTCGCCTGCTTGCGGGGACGGCGGGACGTCCGCCCGTGGCCAGGGTGGCATCCAGTTCCCTAGCGTTCTGCGCCAGAAATTCATGAGATATATTTGCGCAGAGACTCGAGGATCTCCTCGGCGGTCTTTGTCGAGGTGAAAAGGTTCGTCGCAGTCGACGGTGAGACAAACGCTGAGCGGTCCGCGCGCACGCGCGCTCACCTGAATATCCCACTTCGCAGCACTCCGCCCCGCCGCATAGCGCGACGGGGCGGATTCGCCAACAGCGTCCCGGCGAACCGGGGCGGGGGCGCTTGCGTTGTTCCGCGGGTCTGGCACGAATCCCGCAGGGTCTGGTGCGCCGCGGAGGAGGTGGCGGCGAACCCGTGTCTCGGCAGGTTCACCGTTAATGTGCTATTTTCGAGAGCGCAATTCTCGTTGCGAGGAAAGGCTTTTCGAGTTCAGGTCCGTGAGAGACCGCTTTCGCGCCTAACACCGTGTTGACCCAACCACTGTCATGACCGCCCTCGCGGTACACCGACCTCAGCGGAACGGAACAGGAATGTCTCCGGCAGCGCCCCATTGTTGGGTGGTCACGGCTCCGGTGACGCTGTCCTTGACGTACCAAACGCCATCACTGGGACGCCAGACCACATAGTCATTTCGACCATCCCCGGTGAAGTCGCCGCTAACCGGAATATCGCCCGATCCGCCCCATTGCTGGGTGGTCACGGCTCCGGTGACGCTGTCCTTGACGTACCAAACGCCATCACTGGGACGCCAGACCACATAGTCGCTCCGGCCATCCCCGGTGAAACTGCCACTGACCGGGACGGTGTCACTGACCGGGACATCGCCCGATCCGCCCCATTGGTGGGTGGTCACGGCTCCGGTGACGCGGTCCTTGACGTACCAAACGCCATCACTGGGACGCCAGACCACATAGTCGCTCCGGCCGTCCCCGGTGAAGTCGCCGCTAACCGGAATGTCGCCCGATCCGCCCCATTGTTGGGTAGTCACTCCTCCCGTGGCACTGTTGTGGTC
>DASSAD010000281.1:0-15674 GCA_035685725.1 Amycolatopsis sp.
CGTGGGACGATGAAAGCCCGATCGACGAGGGAAGGACACCGCCATGCTCGTCGGCGCCGAACCGTTCTCCCACCTGGGGACGGGTGAGGTCGGCGTGCTGCTGTGCCATGGCTTCACCGGGACGCCGCAGAGCATGCGGCCGTGGGGCGAGTACCTGGCGGCACGGGAGTTCACCGTGCGCGTCCCGCTGCTCCCCGGTCACGGCACCTCCTGGCAGGAGCTCAACCGCACCGGCTGGACCGACTGGTACGACGCGGTGCGGGGCGAGTTCCGGTCGTTGCGCGAGAGCCACGGGTCGGTGTTCGTGTTCGGGCAGTCCATGGGCGGCACGCTCGCGCTGCGGCTGGCCGAGGAGTTCGGCGAGCAGGTGCGGGGGCTCGTCCTGGTCAACCCTTCGGTGACGACGCTGCGCTGGGACGCCAAGTTGCTGCCCTTGTTCGCACCGCTGGTGCCCTCGGTGTCCGCGATCGGGGGAGACATCGCCAAGCCCGGTGCGCGTGAGCTGGCCTACGACCGCCTCCCGGTACGGGCCGCGGCGAGCCTGGCGCGGCTGTGGCGGGTGGTCCGCGCCGACCTGCCCAAGGTGACGCAGCCGCTCCTGCTGCTGCACTCGGCCGTCGATCACGTCGTGGAACCGGTGAACTCGCGCATCGTGCTCGACGCGGTTCGCGGCGACATCGTCCGGGAAGTCCTGCTGGAGAACAGTTTCCATGTAGCGACCCTGGACAACGACGCACCGTTGATCTTCGAGAGCAGCGTCGAGTTCATGCGGGAGGTGGGATGAGCTCGCGGGACACCGATCCCGAGGACGTCGACGCGACTTTCGCGGCGATCGTCGCCGACCTGCGGGCCGAGGGCGTCGGCCAGTTCGAGGAGGAGTCCTCCTTCGACGAGCCGGGTGACCGGCCCGCGGACACCGAGGCGGGCCGGCGTTCCGGCGGTGCCGGCTGGGACCAGGCGATGTTCGGCGAGGACACGGCGGACCGGGACGAACGCGGCGAGGACCCCGCTGAAGATCATTACGTGCCGCCCGAGCCGCCACCGCTGCCCCGGCCGGGCAAGGGCGCGTTCGTCGTGCTGCTGTTCTTCCTGGCCGGACTGTTCATGTTGATCGCACCCGGACTGATCGGCGTCAGCGCGTCGGTGGGTACCCCGCTGGGGATTCTGGCGCTCGCGACGGCCATCGCGCTGTCGTTGCTCCGGGTCAAGCAGGGCCCGCCCGACGGGGACGGCGCACAGGTCTGAATGCGCATCGAGTTCTGCCCGTCCGACCGCTCGACGATTGGCGCCGAATGGGAACTGGCGCTGGTCGACGCCGAAACCGGCGAGCTCGCCTCGGTGGCCGAGCCGATCCTGGACGCGGTCCGGCCGGACGGCCTCGACGAGCACCCCAAGATCAAGCAGGAGCTGCTGCTCAACACCGTCGAGATCATCACCGGGGTGTGCCGCACGGTCGGGGAAGTGGCCGAGGACCTGGCGGACTCGCTGGAGATCGTCCGCGCAGTGACCGATCCGCTGGGGGTCGAGCTGTTCTGCGCCGGCACCCATCCCTTCTCCACCTGGCATCGGCAGAAGGTGACCAACAAGGCGCGCTACGCCAAGCTGATCGAGCGCACGCAGTGGTGGGGGCGGCAGATGTTGATCTACGGCGTCCACGTGCACGTCGGGATCGACCACCGGGACAAGGTCCTGCCCGTGCTCGACGCGCTGCTCAACTACGCGCCGCACCTTCAGGCACTGTCGGCGTCGTCACCGTTCTGGGGTGGCGAGGACACCGGGTACGCGTCGAACCGCGCGCTGATGTTCCAGCAGTTGCCGACGGCCGGGTTGCCCTTCCAGTTCCGGAAGTGGCCCGAGCTGGAAAGCTACGTCGACGACATGTTCCGCACCGGCGTGATCGACCATTTCTCGGAGATCCGCTGGGACATCCGGCCGTCGCCGCGCCTGGGCACGGTCGAGATGCGGGTCTGTGACGGGCTGCCGACCCTGGAAGAGGTGACCGCGATCGCGGCGCTGACCCAGTGCCTGGTGGACGACTTCAGCCAGCGGCTGGACAACGGCGAGGAGCTGCCGTCGCTGCCCCCGTGGCATGTGCAGGAGAACAAGTGGCGCGCGGCCCGCTACGGCCTGGACGCGATCATCATCCTCAACGCGGCCGGCGACGAACGACTGGTCACCGACGACCTCGCCGACGTGCTGGAGCGGCTGACACCGGTGGCCCGCAGGCTCGGCTGCGTCGAGGAACTTCGCGGCGTCGAAACGATTCTGCGGCACGGGGCCAGCTATCAGCGCCAGCAGGCCGTGGCCCGGGCGCCGGGCGGCAGCCTGCAGGCCGTGGTCGCCGCTCTGGTCCGGGAGATGCGCTGGGGAATCGCCCGGAACCCGTAGTGTTCCGGGCATGCCACGAGTCGTCATCGCTCCGGACAAGTTCAAGGGCTCGCTCTCCGCGGACCGGGTCGCGGAGGCCATCGCGGCCGGGCTGCGACGCGCGGTGCCCTCCGTCGAGGTGCTCGAATGCCCGATCGCCGATGGTGGTGACGGGACCGTGGCCGCCGCGGTGGCGGCGGGTTTCGAGCACATCCCGGTCGTCGCGACCGGCCCGACGGGGGAACCCGGCCGGACCGGCTACGCGCGGCGCGGTGAGACCGCGGTGGTCGAACTGGCGGCGGTTTCGGGGTTGAGCGCGCTGCCCGGCGGGCGACTGGCGCCGCTGACGGCGAGCACGCTCGGCGTCGGCGAGGTGATCCACGAGGCGCTGAACGCCGGGTGTCGCCGTGTCGTGCTCGGTCTCGGGGGAAGTTCGAGCACGGACGGGGGTGCCGGGCTGGTGCGTGGTCTCGGCGCGCGGTTGCTCGACGCCGAGGGCAACGAGCTTCCCGACGGCGGGGCCGCCCTGCGCGACCTGGCGACGCTCGATCTGAGCGGCCTGCGCCGGGTGGAGATGGTGGTGGCCAGCGACGTGGACAACCCGCTGCTCGGGGACCACGGCGCGGCCGCGGTCTACGGTCCGCAGAAGGGCGCCACCGCCGCGGACGTCGCCCTGCTGGACAGTGCGCTGGCCCATTTCGCGGAGCTGGTGGCGGAGCGGACCGGCACGGATCTGGCGGGGGCGCCGGGTGCGGGGGCGGCCGGGGGCACCGGGTTCGCGGCGCTGGCGATCCTGGGCGCGACGTTCCGCCCGGGCATCGACGTCGTGCTGGAGCTGACCGGGTTCGAGGACAAGCTGGCCGGCGCGGACCTGGTGATCACCGGTGAGGGCTCGTTCGACGAGCAGACCCTGCGCGGCAAGGGACCGGCCGGGATCGCCGCCGCGGCGCGGGCACGCGGGATCCCCGTGGTCGCGGTCGCCGGGCGGGTGACGCTCGCGCGGGACGACCTGTCCCGTCACGGGTTCGCCGCCGCGTACTCGCTGCTGGAGATCGAGCCCGACCTCGACCAGTGCCTCGCCCGGCCCGCCGAACTGCTGGAGTGCCTGGCCACGAAGGTCGCCGCCGAATGGGTGACCGGCTAGGGCGCCGAACCGGTCAGCCGAACATCGCCTTCCACTCCGGCAGGGAACGGGGACGGAAGACGAAGTTGTTCTGCCGGACCGACGACAGCGCGGCCGAGGGCTCGGCGGAGTACTGGTGGCCCGGATAGACCACCGGGTCACCGGGCAGGTCCGCCAGCCACCGCAGGCTCCGGTACATGGCCTCCGCGTCACCGCCCGGGAAGTCCGTGCGGCCACAGCCTTCGAGGAACAGCGTGTCGCCCGCGACCAGCCGGCCGCCGACCAGGAAGCACTGGCTGCCCGGGGTGTGACCGGGCGTGTGCAGGAGCCGGATCTCGATGCCGCCGACCCGGACCGCATCGTCGTGGTCGTGCCCGGTGAGGTCGGTCAGGGAGACGCCGGTGACGCGCCGCACCCACTCGGTTTCCGCCCGGTTGACGTGCACCGGCACCGGCTCGCGGGCGAGCAGTTCGGTGAGCCCCGGCAGGGAAAAACCCATCATTTCCCCGCCGACGTGGTCGGGGTGGTGGTGCGTGGCCAGGACGCCGGTCAGCCGCATGTCGTCGGCGGCCAGCGCGTCCAGCAGGTCACCGACCGCGTAGGCCGGGTCGACCACCACCGCCTCCCGCGTCTCGCGATCGCCGATCAGGTACGCGAAGTTCTTCATCTGGGTGGCGACCGGATCGCCGACCGCGTAGTCGCGGCCGGACAGCAGCTGCCGAAAGTACAGGCGGTCGGGCTCGGAGGTCACACCTGAAGACCCTAGCTCAGGCGAACGGAGACTTCGGCCGTTGCTGTTCGACTCCGTCGACGAAGAGGTCGACCTTCTCGTTGTAGAAGCAGATCAGACCGGCGATCTTCTGGCTCTCGGCGACCGGCATCCGGTAGAACCACGCGATGTCGGGGTGCAGCCGATCGCCGACGCGCACCGACCAGTATTCGGCCTCGCCCTTGTACGGGCACCGCGTGCTCGCCTCGCTCGGTTCGAGCAGGTCCAGGCGGACGTCGGTCTTGGGCAGGTAGAAGCGGGCCGGCAGACCGGTCTCGAACAGCACCCGGGGCTGCCGGGATTCGGCGACCGTCACGCCGTCGATCTCCACGCGCACGTGCCGGGAGCTGGACAGGATGTCGACGCGGGAATACGGGTTCCGCGGGTGGACGAAGATCTCCTCGTCTTCCTCGAACCACGCGTCCATCGCGGCGAAGTCGAGCCGTACGTGGTCGCGGAGGCCCTCGATCGGCGAGTCGGGGTACTCGATGGCCGCGTCGACGGCTTCGCGCTCCCCCGACCGGACGGTGAACAGCTGTCCCTCTCCCCGGCTCGGGGAACGCCGCGTGTTCCCGGTCGGCACGAGGACGTCTCGGACATCTTCACGCGGGAGGTAGTAGGCGGGGTAGTAGGGCACTTCCCAGACCAGCAGCGGCCGGATGGTGTCGGCGATCACCTGACCGCCGAAGACCGCCCTGACCCGCTTAGCACCTTGTTCCACCCTTACCCGGCCGCGTTCCTGGGTCTCCATGAAGGGGACAACGGGGACAGAGCCGTACCTATTTCCCGTATTCCTAGATTGACATGTCAGTGTAGTTACGTCTATGTTCGACCTGTCAAAACTGGAATATCGAGAGGCGGCGGAGACTTCTCCGCTGGGACGCCCGGCAACCGACGCGGGCGCCCGGGCTTCCTCCCGTGGGCTCGAGGGGCGCCCACGGGAGGAAGCCCGCCGGTGTGGGCGGTGGCGCAGGGGGCCTCCGCCCCCACCGGTTTGTCCCGGTCGCGAGGCGGGTATCACTCGGCGCATGGAGGACCGGCTGCGCACCCTTCTGTCCGATGTGGACTTTCCCAGCGACCGGGCCGGACTGCTCCGGCAGGCCGCGGCGCGCGGAGCCGACTACGATCTTCTCGGCCATCTGGCCGCCCTGCCCGAGGGCAGCTATTCCTCTCCCGACGCGGTGATCGCGAAGGTGCCCCGGGCGCCCCGGTGATCAGGCAACCCTGTGCTCAAAAGGGTTTCACGGCCGTGACCAGTTTGGTCCGCACCCAGGGACCGCCGAACCACATCCGCCAGCCGAGCGGGCGCACCCGCACCGCGGTCATGCCCAGTTCGGTGAGACGCCGGCGATACTCCTTCGCCGTACCGAGGATGTCGGCGACGAAGACCCGTCCACCGGGGCGCAGCACCCGCACCGCCTCGTCGATCGCCGTGACACGGTCGGCGGGCCGCATGATGTTGTGCATCGCCAGGCTGGACAGCACGACGTCGAACGTCGAGTCCGCGAACGGCAGCCGGCGGAGATCGCCGGTGCACAGCTCGATCCGGTCCGCGACGCCTTCGGCGGCGGCGTTGCGGACCGTGCGCGATTCGGCGTTGCCCGACTGGTCCTGGGTACGCCACAGGTCGATGCCCACCACGCGACCCGTGCGCAACCGCCGGGCGGCGGCGATGAGCACCGCGCCCCGCCCGCAGCCGAGGTCGAGGACCCGCTCGTCACCGCGCAGGAAGACCTCGTCCAGGATCTCCGACCAGACCCGGAACTTGCCGCTTTTCGTCGCGTACAGGTACAAGGCCACGGAACCGGCGCAGCACAACGCGAAAACGGTCAGGGCGAGGCGGATGACCGCGCGCTCGCCGATCACCGCGCCGACCGTCAGGGAAATCAAGGCGCAGGCGAAGCCGAACAACGTTCCCGGACTGTCGATGCCATAGGATGCGCGTCTTCGCGCCAGGTGGATCTCCACCTCGAAATCGTGGCAGATCGGCGACGCGCGCGGTGGAGATTCGCCGGTTCGGGCTCCTCCGGCGAGTCGGGACTCCGGGCGGTCGCTCCGGGCAGTTCGTCGGCCGGTTGCGTGAGACGCGTCCCCGATGGTCCCGTGCCGCGCCAGGACGCGTTCTCCCGGCGGCTCCACCCGGAGCGCGGCAAGTCCAAACAGGACTTCCCGAACAGGCGGCGGAGGTCCGGCTCGGGTAGGTGCCGCGCACCCGCGAAAGGTGTGCGCCACGGGTCGCGCTGTCGGCGGAACTCACCGAGACCGAGCACGCAGTACCGGTGCGGTCCTGGCGTTGCCCGGTCGACCACTGTGGACAAACCGGCCGGGAGTGCTCATGGCGTGAGCAGCACCTTGATCGCACCGTCCCGCTTCTGCTGGAACACGCGGTAGGCGTGCGGCGCCCGCGCCAACGGCATCCGGTGCGTGGCCAGATCCTCGACGCCCAGCGGATCGTCGTCCCGCTGAACCTGCGCCAGCACGTCGTCGACCCACCGGCGCACGTTCGCCTGCCCCATCCGCACCTGGATCTGCTTGTCGAACAGCTCCATCAGCGGGATCGGGTCCAGCATGCCGCTGTAGACGCCGCTCAGCGAGATCGTGCCGCCCCGCCGGACGGTGTGGATCGCCTGGTACAGCACGCTGAGGCGGTCGATACCGGCCCGTTCGGCCACCTTCGCCGCGACGGGCTGCGGCAGCAGGCCGACCAAGCGGTGCACGAGCTTGCCCACCGGCGCGCCGTGCGCCTCCATGCCCACCGCGTCGATCACCGAGTCGGCACCCCGGCCCCCGGTCATTTCCCGCACCACGGCGGGGATGTCCGCGTGCTCGCGGGCGTCGAGGGTGGTCACCCCGTAGCGCCCGGCCATCGCGAACCGCTCCGGTACCAGGTCGACCCCGATGACCTTGTCCACTCCGCGCAGCACGGCGATCCGGCAGCACATCTGCCCGATCGGCCCGAGCCCGAACACCACGAGACTGCCGCGTTCGGGCACGGCGGCGTACTCGACCGCCTGCCAAGCCGTGGGCAACACGTCGGACAGGTAGAGGAACCGTTCGTCCGGCGGCCCCTCGGGCACCTTGATCGGCCCGTACTGGGCCTGTGGGACCCGCAGGTACTCGGCCTGCCCGCCGGGCACCTGCCCGTAGAGCCGGGTGTAGCCGAACAGCGCGGCGCCCTTGCCGTACTCGTGGACCTGGGTGGTCTCGCACTGCGACTGGAGACCGGAAGCGCACATGAAACAGTGACCGCAGGAGATGGTGAAGGGCACCACCACGCGGTCACCGGGCTTGAGTGAGCCGACCCCCGGGCCGACCTCCTCGACCACTCCCATCGGTTCGTGCCCGAGCACGTCGCCCTCATCCAGGAACGGGCCCAGCACCTCGTAGCAGTGCAGATCCGAACCACAGATCCCGGTCGAGGTGACCCGCACGATCGCGTCGGTCGGTTCCTCGATCCTCGGATCCGGGACGGTGTCCACCCGGACATCGCGCCTGCCGTGCCATGTGACTGCCTTCATGGCGACCGGTTGCCCGCCCCTGGACGGGACAAACCCCGGCCGGCGAACCTCAGGCTTCGAGCCACCCGCGCGCGGTGACCAGGTCGAGCACGGTCTTGCGGACCCGGACGATCTGGTCCCCGCTCAGCGTGGGCACTCCGATGAGCAGCGCCTCGGTCAGCTCTTCCCGGAACTCCAGTGAGAACTCGAGGTACTCGACGTCCCGCGCGACGGCGGGCGCGTTCCGCACGATCCGCACGTTGGACGCCTTCGGTCCCCGCTCCCCGTCCTCGATGACGAACTCCACGACCGCCCCCGGCGCGATCAGTCTCTTGTCCACGTCGAGGTCGTTGACGTGGACGAAAACGTCCTCGCCACCGCCTTCCGGTGCCACGAAACCATAACCGCGAATCTCGTCGAAACGGACAACCTTACCCGTGACCACCAGCAAACCCCAATTATGCCTAGCCATCCGAATATCGCGTCAAGTTACCGCTTCGAACCGATCAGCACAACGTGTGGCCGCTCTCGTCCCCGGTAACGACACGGTGACGGTGGCCGCCGAATGGCCCGGCAGTTGTCCTCCCGCCGGCCGCGATGACCCGGCCCGGGAATCGATCTGATCGTTTCGGACGCCGGTCGCAAACCGGTGCGGGAATGCGCCGAGAACGGCGGTCACGACATCTTCGGGCGCCGCGGCGAGCACGGGAAATCGTGGTGTCGCTTCACATCCGGGAGGCGGCACTCCTGATCGCTTCGCGGATGCGGTGGTAGGTGCCGCACCGGCAGATGTTGCGGATGGCGTCGAAATCGGCGTCGGTGATCTCGCGGCCCGCGGCCTTCGCCTGCCGGACCATGGCGATCGCGGTCATGATCTGACCCGGCTGGCAGTAGCCGCACTGCGCGACGTCCTGGTCGAGCCAGGCCTGCTGCATCGGATGCAGCGCACCGGTGCCCGGGTCGGCGATTCCCTCGATCGTCGTGATCTCGTCGGTGGGCTTGATGTCGGCGATACGGACCGAACAGGGGTTGAACGCCTTGCCGTTGAGGTGACTCGTGCAGGCCTTGCACACGTCGAGGCCGCAGCCGTATTTCGGCCCGGTGAGGCCGAGCAGGTCGCGCAACACCCACAGCACGCGAACGTTGTCTTCGGTGTCCACCGAGACCTGTTCGCCGTTGAGGATGAAGGTGTGTGGTGACACGGAAACTCCTTTTCCGGCCCGGCGCGGGGAAGCCGCGGTCACGGGCCGGGGACTCGGGCGCCGGAGCGGCGGACTCGGGCGCGGGAACAGCGAATTCGGGGACCGGAAGGGAGAACTCGGTGACCGGAAGGGGGACACGGCGGGGGTGGGGTCAGAAGGTGTGGGTTAGACCATCGGTGGGTGATTCGGGGATGGGCGGGACACGCGGGAGCGGGTCGAAGGACAGGGTGCCGTGGTTGATCGGGAACCGGGTGGGCATCGTGCCGGTCGCCCGGGCGTAGGCGCAGGCGACCGCGGCGAGGGAGCTGGCGACACCCAGTTCCCCGGCGCCGCCGGGCCGGCCGGTCGTGGCGGGCAGCACGATGATCTGCAGCTCCGGCGGAGTGTTCCACTGCCGGGTGTAGAAGAAGTTGTCCCAGCTGCCTTCCAACGGCAGACCGTGGTCGAGGTGGAGGCTCTCGGTGAGCGCGAGCCCGATGCCGTCGTTGATACAGCCCATCATCTGTGCTTCCAGACCGCGCGGGTTGATCGGCAGCCCGGCGTCGACGACCATGACCGCCTTGGTCACCCGCGGGCCGCCCACCCCGTCGCGGATCGGGCGCTGCACGGTTTCCTCCCGGCAGTCGATCTCGACCAGCACCGCGCTGCAACTCTTGTACTCGGCATGGAACCCGATGCCCTGCGCCATGCCGGCGGGCAGCGGCCTGCCCCACTCCCCGGCCGAGGCCAACCGGTCCAGCACGGCCGCGAACCGCTGATCCTTGGCGAACGAGCGGCGGAAGGCGAGCGGGTCCTGCCCCAGTTTCGCGGCGAGCTGGTCGATCACGAGTTCCCGAGCGCACACCACGTTCGGCGAATACACGTTGCGCATGCTTCCGGTGTGGAGGTCCAGCTGCACTTCGTTCAGCAACTGGGTGGTCACCCCGAATTCATACGGCATCGCCTGCGAAAGCTCGAACACCGATTCGGCGAAACCGAGGTTGCCGACCGGTAGTTTCGCGGCCACCGAGGTGAGCGCGTCGCCGAGTCCGTGGCCGAAATCCGTCTTGACGCTGGTGTGTCGCTGCTCGTAGCTGACCACCGTGCCGAGCGAGCTGCCGAACGTGTAGTTGACCCTGACCCTCGACAGTGACATCGGATGGGCCCGCCCGTGCCGGAAATCGTCGGTGCGGTGCCACATCAGCTTGACGGGCTTGCCCATCGCCCGCGAGATCTCCGCGGCCTCACGCGCGGCGTCGCCGAACAGCTTGCGGCCGAAGGAACCGCCGCCCTGCACCACATGCACCCGCACCGCGGTCAGCGGCAACCCCAGCAGGGACGCGATCTCCTGCTGCGAAGCGATCGGGGACTTCAGCGCCGACCAGATCTCGGCGCGGTCCGCACGCACGTCGGCGATCGCGCAGTTGGTCTCCAGCGCGCTGTTGCTGGCGAAGGCGAAGCTGAACTCGGCGTCGATCGTCTTCGTGAGCACCGGCGGCACGGCCATCGGCAGCGTCGCCGCCTTCAGCTTGGCCAGCACGGTGTCGTCGGACTCACCGTCCACAGTGCCCGGCTTCCAGTCCACGTCGAGCGCGCGCACGGCGTCCATGCAGTGGCTGAAGGTCTCCCCGCGCACGGCCACCCCGCTGGACACGACCGCGACATCGCTGATTCCGGGCATTGCCTTGACCTGCGCCAGATTCCGGACGGTGCCGACCGTCCCGTTGATCGTCGGCGGACGACACACCATGGTCGGTTTCGCGCCCGGGACGGCCAGGTCCATCGCGTACTTCTTCTTGCCCGTGACCGCGTCGTGCGCGTCGATGCGGTTCTGCGGGGTGCCGACGAGCGTGAAGTCGCCCGCGTTCTTGGGCTGTGCGGAGACCGGCACGTTCCGCGCGCTCGCCGCTGCCTCGCTCAGCGACCCGTACGACGCGGTCCGGCCGGCCGAGGACCTGATCACGCCGTCGTGCACGGTGAGCGAACCGGCCGGGACGCCCCATTGCCGCGCCGCCGTGGACAGCAGCCGTGCCCTCGCGATCGCCGCCGCCGTGCGCACCGGCTCGTACAGCGCACGGACCGAGTTGGACGCGCCGGTCAACTGGTTGAACATCAGCTCGGGCCGGGCATCGGCCAGCGATACGTCCACTTTGGACAACGGGAGGTCGAGTTCCTCGGCGATCAGCATCGCGACGGTGGTGGTCAGGCCCTGCCCCACCTCGGCCCTGGGCAGCGCGAAGGCGGCCGTGCCGTCGGTGCGCAGCTCGATCGTGATCAGGTTCGCGGTGGGCGAGGCGGCGAGCGTGAGCGCGTCACCGAGATCCAGCAGGTCGGCCGGTTCGGGCGGAGACGGCAGGCCCGCCGCCTCGGCCGTGCCGATCCGCGCCGCCGCCACCAGTGTCGGCGCGGCCAGGAGATAACCGAGAAAACGACGACGGCGCATTCCCGTTCGCCGCGGCGGTGTCCCGTCCTGGTCCACACATCCGGCATCCGGCGGAAAACCCGTTTCCACACCCGAAAACGAGCTGCGGCGAGCGGTCATCTGCGCCTCCTTGCGGATTGACCGGTGATCGAGAATATTCCCCAGGACAGTGAAAGCGCATCCACCCGAACGTCGTACAAGACCTTCGAGTGGATGCGCGACCGGCGTGTTATCGCGTTGCGTGCACGATCACGCCGCGAATGTTCTTTCCATCCCGCAAGTCCTGGTATCCCTCGTTGACCTGTTCCAGCGTGTAGCGCCGGGTGACCAGTTCGTCCAGCTTCAGCTGACCCGCCTGGTACAACCGCAGCATCCGGACGATGTCGTACTGCGGGTTCGCCGAGCCGAACAGCGTGCCCTTGATCGTCTTCTCGAACAGGGTCAGTATCCCGCCGGAGACGTGCACGGTGAGCTTCTCCGGATTCGCCAGCCCGGTCACCACCACCAGGCCGCCCTTGCCGATGGCGGTGAACGCGGCGGTCACCACCTCCTCGTCCACCGTGCCGACCGTGACCAGCGCCTGGTCCGCCAGCTGGCCCGCGGTCAGCTCGACCAGTTTCCGGTGGGCCGCATCGGCGGTGGCGAAGGCATGTGTCGCCCCGAATTCGAGCGCCGTCTCCCGCTTGAACGGCACCGGATCGACCACCACGATGTTCAGCGCACCGGCGTGCGCGGCGCCCTGGACGGCGTTGATCCCGATCCCGCCGATGCCGTAGATCACCACGGTGTCACCGGCGCGGACACCGCCCGCGTAGTTCGCGGTGCCCCAGCCGGTCGGCACGCCGCAGCCGACCAGGACCGCGGTCTCCAGCGGCAGCGACTCGTCGACCTTGACGACCGAGTGCTGCGACAGCGTGGCCTGCTCGGCGAACGTACCGAGCAGGCAGAAGCCGCCGTAGTCCTGGCCGCCGCGGTGGAACCGGAAGCTCCCGTCCGGCATGCGGCCTTCGGTGATCGTGGCACCCAGATCGCACAGGTTCTGGCGCCCGGTCGAGCAGTAGCGACAGGTGCCGCAATTGGGAATGAAGCTGCAGACGACGTGGTCGCCCGGCTTGACCTTGGTGACCCCGGGACCGATGTCCTCGATGACACCGGAGCCCTCATGACCGCCGACCATCGGGAAGCGGACGGCCAGGTCGTCGTCGACCATGTGCAGGTCGGAATGACACAGGCCGGCGGCGGTGAACCGGATCAGGACCTCGCCGTCACGCGGGCCGTCGAGGTCCAGTTCCTCGATTTCGAAGGGTTTGTGCACGTCGTGCAGGACAGCGGCGTTCGTCTTCATCGCCGATCACCTCGATGTGATAGTGGCGCGTCCCTTCCGCATATCATGTCACCTCCGACCAGCGCCGACAGTGCCGTGAGCAGGCCGCGAGCAGATCGGACGACCAGCGATCGAGAATCCGCCACCCCTCCTGGGCGCTCGCGCCGGAGGGGTCACCGAGGACTCCCGAGGGGCTCACCGTACGGACACCGGCGGTGCGCAGTTCCGCGATCAGCTCGGGCAGCGGTGTGGTCACACCGGGCCGCCGCACCGCCCGCACCGCCGACGGGCGCAGTGCGAGCATCACCGACGTCTCCACCCGGCCGGCGTGGCTGTCCTCGGGCGGGCCCGTGGGGAACCAGGCCGCGACGTTGCGTCCCTCGCCATCGAGCCGGGCCACCGCGCGACGCAGCGGACTCGCGTTGCCGCCGTGCGCGCACACGAACAAGACCCCGGCGAACGCGTCCGCGGAGCGGCCGAGTTCCACCAGCATCCGTTCGGTGGCTTCCTGCCCGAGCGACAGCGTTCCCGGAAATCCGGCGTGTTCACCGCTGGAGCCGTAGGGAATGGCCGGCGCGATCAGCACGTCGTCCCGCGCCTTTCCCAGCCGTTCACACAGCGCCACGGCGATTTCGGTGTCCACGGTGAACGGCAGATGCGGCCCGTGCTGTTCGGTGGCGCCGAGCGGGACGACGAGGACCCGCGGCCCGGTCACCTCGGTCCACACGAGGTCGGCGAGGGCGGTCATTGCTGGCGGAAGGGAGATTCCGGTGGGCGACGGGAGGGCAAGTCCGCGCCGCGAAGCGGCTCGTTTGAGGGTGGTGGTGGGTGGCGGGCAGACAATTCCGCGCCGCGAAGCGGCTCCGTTGAGGGCGGTGGTGGGTGGCGGGAGGGCCAGTTCGCCAGGTCCGGGATGAGTGGTCCGACGGTGCGCTCGCGCAGGCAGCCGCGCCAGACTCCGGCGCCGTAGCTCAGATCGTCGGCGGTCCGCGCGGCCAGCCACGGCAGGAGCCCTACGCCGGGTGCGCCGCGGGCCCAGTCGACAAGGTGCCGGGCCAGCGCCAGCGCGAGCACCAGCCGTCCCCGTTTCGTCGCCGCCAGCACGGGGATCGCCACCGGTCCCCAGGTTCTGGTCAAGGCGTCGGCGAAGTACCGGCCCGCGCCCAGGTGCCCGCGCGCCGCGATCGAGAACGCTGTCCGCGCGGGCACACCGAGCGGTGCGAGTTTGCGGGGCAGGAGCGCGGCCGTGCCCAGCCCGGTGCCCAGCCCGATGCCCAGGCCGACCGCACCGCCGACCGCCGTGCTCACCCTGCCGGGGCTCGGCCGGGCCGCGGCGGCCAGCCAGGCCAGCGCGGTCCAGCCGGAGACGCGCAGCGGGGCCGGCGCGGCGCGTGGACGACCTCGGACCGCGGTTCGTAGCGGACGGAACCGCCGGCGGACACCAGCCGCCAGACCAGATCGACGTCCTCGCCGAACCGCAGTTCCTCGTCGAAGCCCCCGATTTCGCGCAGGGCCGCCCTGCGCACGACGAGCGCTGCCGTGGGCAGGTAGGCGACCCGGGCGCCGGGCCGCACCTGCGCGGGGGTGTCGCCGAGGTCGAGCGACGACCGCACCCGTTCGTAGGCGGCGAGCCGGGAACCACCGGGTGCGCTGCGGATCCGGGGCGCCACGGCGACCACTCCGGGGTCCTCGAACTGCGGCAGCAGCGCGTCCAGCCAGCCCGGTTCGGGCCGGGTGTCGGCATCGAGGAAGGCGACGAGTTCGGTGTCGGCGTCCTGCCATCCCGTGTTGCGGGCGGCGGCCGGGCCGCGCGCGACGGTATGGCGCAGCGCGCCGGGAACCGGCGTCCGCGAACCGTCGTCGACGACCACCGTGCGGGCGAGTTCTGCCAGCCGTGGCAACAGTTCCGCGAGGTGCCCGGCGTGATCGCGGACCGGGATCACGCCGGTGACGTCGGCCGGGCGCAGCCGTGCCGTGGCGTACTCGGGGTGCGCCATGCCCGCGGCGATCAGCCTGTTCGCCAGTCCCGTCCCCGACACGACCTCCGCACCGTCACGCCATTGCCCGACCAGCCGCGCCCCGGTTTCGGACAGCCGCATCACGCGCAGCGGCGCACCGCCGATCAGCGCGTGTCCGGCGGTGGTCGTGGCCGGGTCGAACCGCAGCTTCATGCCGTGAATCCCCCGTCGGCGTGCACGACGGTGCCGGTGATCGCGGAGGACTGCGCACCGCAGAGCCAGCAAACCGCGGCGGCGACCTCGTCGGGGTCGAGGAGGCGTTCGACGAGCTGGTGCTGGGAGAATTCCTCGACGTCGGCCAGCCCGTAGAGCTCGGCGGTGGCCGTCAGCATCGCGGTGCGGGTGGAGCCAGGGGACACCGCGGTCGCCGTGACGCCGGTGCCGCGCAGGTCGGTGGCCAGCCCGCGGACCAGTCCGACGACGGCGTGTTTGGCCGCGTTGTACCCGGCGAGGTGCCAGAGCCCGCGATGCCCCGCGGCGGAAGCGATCGCGACGAAGCGGCCCGTGCGGGGCTCCGGTCGGCGCAGCAAGGCGGGGACGGCCGCGCGCGCGAGATGGAAGGTGCCGCGGACGCCGTGGTCGAACAGGGCGTCCCAGTCGGCGTCACTGGTTTCCCACAGTGGCGCGCCGCCCGCCATCACGGCCGCGCAGGCCACCGCGGCGTCCACGCCCCCGAATTCCCGTTCGGCGAGCGCGACGGCAGCGCTCACGGCGCTCTGGTCGCGGACGTCGGCCGCGGCGTCGAGCACCCGCCCTGGCCAGCGCGCGCTCTGCTTCGCCAGTTCCTCCCCGCGGAGGTCCACCGCCACGATCCGCCAGTCCTGGGCGGCGAGCCGGTTCACCACCGCGCCACCGATCCCGCCCGCCGCACCGGTGACCACGGCGACCCGGCCGGAACCGTCCTGCTCGCTCATCGCGTGTACCCCCGTTCTTCAAGGTAATCGAGGAGCGCTCGCGCGGCTTCGGCCGCGGT
>DASSAD010000282.1:0-2277 GCA_035685725.1 Amycolatopsis sp.
CGGCCGAGAAGACGGAGTTGCTGCGCCGGGCCGGGCTTGTGCACGGCTACGGCCGGCTTGGCGTGTCGAATTCGATCTGGGACCGGCCCGGGCCGCTGAGCGTCGGCGAATGGGAGCGGGTGCGGATGTCCCCGTACCTGACCGAACGCATGCTGCGTCAGTCGGCGGTCCTCGCGCCGCTCGGCGAGATCGCGGTCCAGCTCCGCGAGCGGCTGGACGGCAGCGGATACCCTCGCGGGCTCTCCGGCGGCGCGATCTCCAGGCTCGCCCGGGTGCTCGGTGCGGCGGAGGCTTACCAGGCGATGCGCGAACCGCGGCCGTACCGGCCGGCTCGGTCGGCGCAGGACGCCATGGCGGAACTGCGGGCCGAGGTTCGGGCGGGCCGCCTCGACGGCACCGTCGTGGACGCTGTACTTGACGCGGCGGGCCACCGGCTGCCGCGCCGCAAGACTGCCGTGGCGGGCCTGACCGCGCGCGAGGTCGAGGTGCTTATCCTGCTCGCGCGGGGCCTGTCGAACAAGCAGATCGCCACCCGCCTGGTGATCACCCCGAAGACCGCGGGCAACCACATAGAGCACATCTACGCCAAGACTGGCAGCTCAAGCCGGGCAACGGCAGCCATGTTCGCGGTCCAGCACGGCCTGCTACCCGACGAGGAATTCGTGGTTCCCGCCGACTAGGGCGCTGCCCTGGTCCGCGAGGCCTGACCCGGCGGTGCCGGTCGCTTGTCGTTGTGGCCTTGTGGCCCTCAGGGCCAATACGGTTCTGGCCCCGCGTGCCACAAGGCCACTAGAGGCAGCCTTGTGTGCCACACGATCCAAACCGACCGGGCCTTGCGTGCCGCAAGGCCAATACGGAGGTGGTCCTGCGGCACGCAAGGCCAGAACGATACGGCCCGTGTGCGCTCCGGAGGCAGCCAACGGAGCCGCGACTGCCCTGCGCCCCATGCCGTGGGCGCGGATCGTGCCGCTGAGGGCCTCAGCCGTCGAAGAACGCGAATACCCGGACCTCGATGGACGCGCGGGGTGGTACGGACTCCGGGCAGGATTCGTTGACGAACGCGCTGTGCGGGACCTGCTCCGCGTGGCCGGGTGCGGAGTCGAACGACCGGAACACGTACGCCTCGTCGCCCGTCATGTCGGGGCAGTACCACCAGCGGTGCGCCTGGTTGTGGTAGTAAGTGATGTTTTCCCAGGTCAGCTCGTTCAGGGTGATCTCGCAGTACTGCTTGTCGTCCGGCATGACAGAGCGGGTGTCGCACAGCGCCAGCGGCATGTCCTGCGGTGGCCCGGAGAACGTCCGCCACACGTTGAACACCGCGAACCGCGGTCCGCGCAACCGTGACTCGGCCTCCTCGGGCGGCAGGGTGCGCCGCACCATGTCCGCGGCCGCCGTAGCGCTGAAGTCCGCGTGGACGAAGTCCCCGGTGAACGTGGTGCCGGCGGGCCGCGGGCCGCCCCGGCCGCTGACCCGCACCACGGGGTTGTTGAGCAGCGCGGTCGCAGTGCACCCGGTGAGCGAGCGGACCAGTTCGAAAGTTTCGGGGACGTACCGGCGCGACACCTCGTCGCGGTCGTAGAAGTCGCGGACCGCCGTGGGCACGGCCGCCAGCGTGAACCCCTCCCGGTCGAGGGAGAAGCCGCCGCCTGCCGCGCGCATACTGGACACGGTCACCGGCCTGCCGGTCAAGGGCAACGTGGTGAAGTCGGGCCGTACGCCGGCACCGGGGCGCTGCGGCGGGTCGTAGTAGGCGATCGTGGCGCGCATTACCGCCCCGCTTCCTGCTGCCGGAGCGCCTCCTGCTCCCGGAAGGCCGCCGCGATCGCCTCGTGCCGCTCCGCGACCATCGGGTACCAGTCCGGGTGCGTGAGGGCGTAGAGGTCGCCGCGCTTGATCGCCCGGACCACCACCGCGCCGGCGTCCACCGGGTAGATCCACCGGTGCCGGGGGTTGTCCTCCAACTCGATGTCGATGTCTTTGAAGCCGGCGTCGGGCAGGTCGGCGGGCCGGTTGCGCGACGAGTGGCCAATGTTGGTGTGGACGGTGCCCGGGCAGAGCACGGACACGCCGACCCGCGAGTTGTCCGCGGCGAGTTCGGCGGCGAGGACCTCGGTGAGCCCGACCACGCCGTACTTCGCCGCCGCGTACGCGCCGAGCCGGGGGCCGGCGACCAGGCCAGCCATCGAGGCGGTGTTCACGATGTGCCCGCCCTCGCGGTTCTGCTTCAAGATCGGCAGGAACGTGTGGATGCCGTGGATGACGCCCCACAGGTTCACG
>DASSAD010000283.1:0-22972 GCA_035685725.1 Amycolatopsis sp.
CACATGAGCGAGGGAGCAACCGCGATCCTCGGTGAGGATTCCAGCGCACCCCCACGCGGTAGGCGGGCGGCCCCGGCGATCCGGGGCCGCACCGGGCCCAGCCCGCTGATGGTGGTGCCCGCGCTCGCGTTCTTCACCGTCTTCGCGCTGGTGCCGATGGTCGGCGTGGTGGTGCTGAGCCTGATGAAATGGGACGGCATCGCCAATCCGGCGTGGAGCGGGCTGGCCAACTGGGCCAGCGCGATGTCCGATCCGGCGACCTATCACGCGATCGGCCTCAGCGTCCAGGTGATGGTGTTCAGCTGGCTGTTCCAGACCCCGGTCTCGCTGCTGCTCGGGGTGTTCATCGCCGGCCGCGGCCGGTACCGGGCGGTGCTCGGGGTGCTGTACTTCCTGCCGATGCTGCTGTCCTCGGCGGCGATCGCGATCGCGTTCAAGGCCCTGCTCGACCCGAACTTCGGGATGAGCCGAGCCTTCGGCATCCCCGCGCTCTCGCAGGACTGGCTCGGCGACCCGACACTGGCGCTGTACGTGGTGATCTTCGTGATCGCCTGGCAGTTCGTGCCCTTCCACACCCTGCTCTACCAGGCCGGGGTGCGGCAGATCCCGGCGCAGCTGTACGAGGCGGCCCAGCTCGACGGCGCCGGACGGGTCCGGCAGTTCTTCAGCATCACCCTGCCGCAACTGCGGTACACGATCATCACCTCGTCCACCCTGATGCTGGTGGGCTCGCTGACCTATTTCGACCTGGTCTTCGTGCTCACCGGCGGCGGACCGGGCAACGCGACCCGCTTCCTGCCGCTCGACATGTACCTCAACGGTTTCTCCAACAACGACATGGGCCGGGCGAGCACGCTCGCCGTGCTGCTGGTGGTCGCCGGGCTCGCGCTCTCCCTCGGGCTCGCCCGGCTGGCGAGGTTCTCCCGCGGAAGCCAACTGGAGGGCGCCTGATGACAACGCCGCCGGAAACCCTGGAACCCCAGGCCGGACCGGGCGGCCGGACCCGCGCACCCCGGCGGGGTCCCGGCCGCACCCGGGCCAACCTGCCCGGCGGAGCCGGCGCCCTCCTGTGGCTGCTGATCACGATCATCCCGGTGTACTACGTCGTCATCACCAGCCTGCGCGACCAGCAGGGTTTCTACGACGCGAACCCGCTGACGCCACCCGCCCGGCCGACGCTGAGCGCGTACGCGCTGGTGCTGCAGAACGACTTCCTGCGCTACCTCGCCAACAGCCTCGTGGTCACCATCGGCACGGTCGCGATCACCCTGGCGGTCTCGCTGATGGCGGCCTACTACGTGGTCCGCGGCCGGACCCGGTTCGCCGGGTTCAGCTACCGGGCGTTCCTGCTGGGACTGGCCATCCCGCTGCAGGCGACGATCATCCCGATCTACTACCTGATCACCAGGGCGTACCTCTACGACACCCTGCTCGCGATCATCCTGCCGTCGGTGGCCTTCGCCATCCCCCTGTCGGTCGTCATCCTCGCGAACTTCCTGCGCGACGTGCCGAACGAGCTGTTCGAGTCGATGCGGGTGGACGGCGCCGGTGACTGGCGGATGCTGCTGTCGCTGGTGATCCCGTTGACGAAGCCGGCACTCATCACGGTCTCGGTGTACGACGGGCTGAACGTGTGGAACGGCTTCCTGTTCCCGCTGATCCTCACCCAAAGCTCGGACCAGCGGGTGCTGCCCATGTCACTGTGGGCGTTCCAGGGACAGTTCCGGGTCAACATCCCGGCGGTGCTGGCGGCTGTCGTGCTCTCGACGCTGCCGGTGCTCGCCCTCTATATTCTCGGCCGGCGGCAGCTCGTGAGCGGGCTGACAGCGGGCTTCGGCAGATAACGCGAACTCACCCGACCGGATCAGCCGCGATCTCGGCGCAGCCGCCGGCGGTGCTGTTCGCCGGTCATCGACGACTAGGAGGCAAGGCATGCCGGACTTCACGCCCACCCGTGAAGACAGGTTCTCGTTCGGTCTGTGGACCGTCGGCTGGGAAGGGGTGGACGTCTTCGGCGGCGCCGTCCGCCCGCCGCTCGACCCCGCCGAGGCAGTACACCGGCTTTCCGAGCTGGGCGCCTACGGGATCACCTTCCACGACAACGACGTCTTCGCGTTCGACGCGAGCCCGGCGGAGAAGGAAGCCGCGCTCAAGTCGTTCCGGGAAGCGCTTTCCACCACCGGGCTGGTCGTACCGATGGTGACCACGAACCTGTTTTCCCACCCCGTTTTCCGCGACGGCGGGTTCACCAACAACGACCGCGACGTCCGCCGCTTCGCGCTGCGCAAGGTGCTGGACAACCTCGATCTGGCCGCCGAACTCGGCGCGCGCACCTTCGTCTGCTGGGGTGGGCGGGAGGGCGCGGAATCCGGCGCGGCCAAGGACATCAACGCGGCACTCGAACGGTACAAGGAAGCCGTCGACGTGATGACGGAGTACATTGTGGACTCCGGGTACGAGCTGCGCATCGCGATCGAGCCGAAGCCGAACGAACCGCGCGGGGACATCCTGCTGCCCACCCTGGGGCACGCGCTGGCGTTCATCAACGAACTGGAGCGCTCCGACCTGGTCGGGCTCAACCCGGAGGTCGGGCACGAGGAGATGGCCGGGCTGAACTACGCGCACGGGATCGCGCAGGCGCTGTGGCACGGCAAACTGTTCCACATCGACCTCAACGGCCAGCACGGGCCGCGGTTCGACCAGGACCTCCGGTTCGGCGCGGGTAACGCGCGCGGCGCGTTCTGGACCGTCGACGTCATCGAAAACGGCGGCTACGACGGCCCGCGGCACTTCGACTTCAAGCCGCCGCGTACCGAGGACGCCGACGGCGTGTGGGCCTCGGCCGCCGGCTGCATGCGCAACTACCTGATCCTGCGGGAAAAGGTCCGCGCCTTCCGCGCCGACCCGGAGGTCCAGGCGGCGCTCACCGCCGCCAGGGTGCCCGAACTGAGCGAGCCGACCCTGGCCGAGGGCGAGACGCTGGAAGCGCTGCGCGCCGAGGACTTCGACCCCGAGGCCGCGGCCGCCCGCGGCATGGCCTTCGAGCACCTCGACCAACTGGCCCTCGAACACCTCTACGGCACCCGCTAACCCCGGGCCGACCTCACCACCCCCACCCGACAACTCACCAACCGGGCCAGAGAACACACCCCCCGGACGGGAGAACACACCAACCGGAAGAGGGGACACGGGCGCAGGAAGAGGGGACACGGCACCTCCCGCCAACACCGCCCACCCGCGCGTGTCCCCTCTTCCCGCCCCCGAGTCCTCCCGTCCCGTCGCCGAGTCCCCCCGTCCCGTCGCCGTGTCCCCTCTTCCTGCCCGCGAGTCCTCCCGTCCGGTCGCCGTGTCCCCCCCGTCCGGTCGCCGTGTCCCCCCCGTCCGGTCGGCGAGTCCCTCCGTCCGGTCGGCGAGTCCTCCGGTCCCGTCGGCGAGTCCTCCGGTCCGGTCGGCGAGGTCTCTGGTCCGGGTGACGGGCCCGGGTCAGGTCAGGCGGGTGAGGCGGCTTTTCATCTCCGAGCGCTCCAGGCTGCCCGGCGGAACCAGGGTGACCACGGCCGGGATGGACAGGCGCGCCTTCATCAGTCCCTCGATCTCGCGCGCGAGCCCGTCGCGGTCAGCGCATTGCTCGCCCCACTCGGCCTCCACGCGCAGCGGGGGCGCCACCCTCGGCCCCTTCTCGGGTAGCACCACCTGAATGGCACCGGAGGTCCGCGGGTGCAGCGTCTGCACGAGGTCCCGGATCGCGGACGGGAAAACGTTCACGCCCAGCACGATCAGCATGTCGTCGGTGCGGCCGACGCACCGGATCAGCGGCGCACCGTCGCCGTCGGTGCCGGTGACGAGGACCCGGTCGCGGGTGCGGAACCGGACCAGCGGGCAACATTCACGGTCAACAGAGGTATAGACCAGTTCTCCGGTGACGCCGGGCTCGGCCTCGATCGGCGCGCCGGTGACCGGGTCGATGAGTTCCACCAGAACGTGCTTTCCCCCGGTGTAGCGCATTCCACCGCTGCCGGGCCGCTCCGCGAACAGGATCGGCGCCATGTCCGCGTTGCCGAGTCCCTCGGTCACCGTCGCGCCCCACTCGTTCTCGATATGCTCGCGGAAGGCCGGTTCCCCGCCGCCAGGCTCGCCGCCGACCAGGATCTTGCGCACCCCGAATTCCTTCGGCTCCCGGCCGAGCTTTTCGCGAATGTAATCCGCGAGATAACGCGCGTAGGACGGGGTGGAGTGCAAAGCCGTAACGCCCAAAGTGGACATCGCCACCACGGCCTTCTCCGAGGCACCCGTACCGATCGGGACCATCGTCGCACCGATCCGCTCGATCGCGTCGCGCACCGGCAGGCCGCCGACGAACAGCGTCAGCCCCGCGCCGTGCACGACGACGTCGGAGGCTACCAGCCCCTGGGTGCGCAGGGCGTTCGAAACCATGTCCGTCCACGCTTCGGTGTCGCGCCGGGTCACGCCCACCCAACTCGGTCTGCCCGTGGTGCCGGTGGAGGCGTGCACTCGGATCACCTGGTCCATCGCCACCGCCGCATGCCGGCCCAGCGGAGGCGCGGCGGACTGGCTGTCGCGCAGCATCTGCTTGGAGGTGAACGGAAACCGGCTCAGGGCATCGAGGCTGTCCAGTGCCGCCGGCGCGACACCGTGTTCGGCGAAGAGGTCCGTGTAGAACGGCGAGGATCCGGCCAACCACTCCAGCTGACGACGGAGCAGCGCGAACACGGCGTCGGCGTCTTCGGCCGCCACGAAACGTGGAATCACCAACAATCCTTTCAGCGTAAGGCAAAAGTCATCGGATTCAGGACAAGCGCGAGACATCGCGTCAGCCGGAACGCCCAGGGAAGGCCGGGCCGGAGTTCAACGGCGGCAATGCCACTGGTCGACGGCGTGCGAATCCCGCAGCATCGCCCGCTACATCGCAAAGCCCTGCCACGCAAAGCACACTCACACGAAACCGGCCACACGAGGCCCGTCCACGCAGCACCGCACAAGCCGCGCGGCTGTGCACTACCGGGGGGTGCCCTCCGGCGGCCGTTCTCGACAGAGCACGAGCCGGCCGCCGTGGGCAGCACAATGGACTCGGGCATCCGGGCCGGGCCGCTCGCGGTTTCCTCGAAAACGTGTCACACCGAAAGAATGTGGCGGGCACCCGAGGTGCAGCGAGGGTGATTCCGTGGGACGGAAGATCAGGAGCCGTTGACGGCGACGGAATCGCCCTGGGTCGAGGGCGCGCCCAGGGTCCGGGAGATGCCGCGCGCGCACGCCGTGAGCACCGGCACGAGCGCCCTCGGCTCGCACTCGTCGACGTGCACGACCAGCCCGATCGCGGCGACCACGTCGTCGTTGCGTCCGCGGATCGGCGCGGCGATCGCGGCGCCCTCCATGGTCAACTGCTCCTCCGCGACCGCGATGCCGGTCCGGCGCACCTCCGCGAGCGTGCGGCGCAGGACACGCGGGTCGGTCACGGTCTTCGCGGTGAAGCGCTTCAGACGCGAGGCGAGCACCTCTTCCTGGATTTCCCGTTCGGCGTAGGCGAGGAGCACCAGGCCGGTGCCGGTGGCGTGCAGGGGCCAGCGCTGCCCGAGCCGGCTGAGCACGGAGACCGTGCCCCGAGCGCGCAGCGTTTCCACGTAAACCACCTCGAAACCGTCGCGGACGGCGAGGTGGACGTGCGCCCGGGTGGAATGAAACAGGTCTTCCAGAAAGGGCTGAGCCAGTTCGCGCAGCTCCAGACCCCGCGGGGCGAGCGCGGCGAGTTCGAGCAGGTGCAGCCCGATGCGGTAGCGGCCCTCGCGGTCGCGCTCCAGCGCGCCCCAGCTGACCAGTTCGCCCGCCAGCCGGTGCGCGGTGGTCAGGGACAGTCCGGCGCGCCTGCTGATCTCGCTGAGGGTGAGTAATCGGCGTCCGGGTGAGAATGCGTCGAGAACGGCGAGAAGGCGACCCGCCGCGGTCATCGGGGTCGCGGCGGCCGGGGTCGACAGGGCATTCTCCATGACGGCTCCTCAGGGTCGGCGATGACCGTGGTATCCGGTAGATTACCGCGATTTCGGGGAAAAACAGCGGACAGATTGCTTCGGCAGTCCAGGAGCGGTGTCACCCGCAAGCTGCCCGCAAGCGCTTTCGCTGGTCAGCGACCGACTCCGGGAGAAAGCGTTGTCAGAGCGTGACCGGCGGCCTTCGCTCATCGCCGGAACGGAAATAATCACGACTCCGGGACAAGCTCACGACGCGTCGGTCACCCGGCCGCCATCGACTTCGAGACGCCGAGTGGTCCGCACGGCGGAAAGCATTCGGCGGTCGTGGGTGACCAGCAGGAGTGTGCCGGGGTAGCCGGCCAGCGCCGACTCCAACTGCTCGATGGCCGGCAGGTCCAGGTGGTTCGTCGGCTCGTCGAGCACCAGCAGGTTGACCCCGCGGGCCTGCAGCAGGGCGAGCGCGGCACGGGTTCGCTCGCCCGGCGACAGGGTCGCCGCCGGGCGCAGGACGTGCGCGGCCCGCAGGCCGAACTTCGCGAGCAGGGTCCGCACGTCGGCGGACCGCAACTCGGGCACCTCCACGCCGAACGCGTCGATCAGCTGTTCGTGGCCGTAGAACAGCTTGCGTGCCTGGTCGACCTCGCCGACCACCACCCCCGGGCCGAGCGCGGCGTTCCCCGCCGCCAGCGGGATCCGGCCGAGCAGGGCCGCCAGCAGCGTCGACTTGCCCGCGCCGTTCGCGCCGGTGATCGCCACCCGGTCGGCCCAGCCGATCTCGAGGTCCACCGGGCCGAGGGTGAAGGCGCCGCGGCTGACCACCGCACCACGCAGCGTCGCGACCACGGCGCCCGCGCGGGGCGCGGCGGCGATCTCCATCCGCAGTTCCCACTCCTTGCGCGGCTCCTCGACCACGTCGAGCCGTTCGATGAGACGCTCGGTCTGGCGGGCCTTCGCGGCCTGCTTCTCGGTGGCCTCGGTGCGGAACTTGCGGCCGACCTTGTCGTTGTCGCTGGCCTTCCGCCGTGCGTTCTTGACGCCCTTTTCCATCCAGGCGCGTTGCGATCGCGCTCGTTCTTCCAGCGAGGCGCGGGTGTCCGCGTATTCCTCGTACCGCTCGCGCTCGTGCCGCCGGGCCACCTCCCGTTCTTCGAGGTACGACGCGTAACCGCCGCCGAAGACACGGACCTGCTGCTGCGCCAGGTCGAGCTCGACGACCCGGTTCACCGTCCTGGCAAGGAATTCGCGGTCGTGGCTGACCAGGACCGTGCCCGCGCGCAGCCCGGTCACGAAGGTTTCCAGGCGATCCAACCCGTCGAGGTCCAGATCGTTGGTCGGCTCATCGAGCAGGAACAGGTCATAACGACTCAGCAGGAGCGACGCCATCGACGCGCGCGCGGCCTGCCCGCCGGACAGCCCGGTCATCGGATCGTCGAGCCCGGCCTGGAGACCGAGGTCGGCGATCACCGCTTCGGACCGGTCGTCGAGGTCGGCGCCACCGAGCGCGAGCCAGCGCTCGAGCGCGTCGGAATACCTGTCGTCGGCGCCCGGCTCGCCGGCGCTCAACGCGGCCGTGACCTCGTCCAGCGCGGCCTGCGCGGCGGCCACCCCGGTCCGGCGGGCGAGGAAGGCGCCCACCGTCTCCCCGGCCAGGCGGTCCGGCTCCTGCGGGAGATGGCCGACGGTCGCGGTGGCCGGGCTGACCCGCACGCTGCCCTGCTCGGCCGGGATGAGCCCGGCGAGCGTCCGCAGCAAGGTCGACTTGCCGGCGCCGTTCGCGCCGACCAGCCCGATCACCTCGCCGGGCGCGACGACCAGATCGAGCCCGCTGAACAGCACGCGGTCCCCGTGCCCCGCGGCCAGGTCTTTCGCGACGAGTGTGGCGCTCACTCCCGAATGCTGTCATCCCGGTGGCCACGCCGCGCGGTCGGCTCCCGACCGGTGGTCGGGGCGGCCTCGGACCGTGACGGCGGATCCTTCGGGCGCCAACCGGTGGATGAGCCGGCAGGACGGTCACCGTGGTCGGTCGTCCGACACCGCCACGAGCCCAGCGGCGTCGGAGGCGGCCGCGTCGGTCAGCCACGCGGCCAGGTAACCGGCGAAGGAGCAGGCGACCAAGAGCCGGTAGACCGGATCGTCGGCGGTCTGCCAGAGGATGACACGGGCCCGCGCCAGCGTGGTGGCGGCACAGTTACCGGCCCGGAAGGCCCTCGGGTGCAGGTCGAGCGTGCAGCCCTGCTCCAGCACCGCACGGGAGTCCGAACCGGACAGCTCGATCGTCGTCCTGGCCGCCGAGACGTCCACAGTGGACCCTTCTGGGAGCGGCCCGCCGCCGACGGCGAGGAACTCGCCGGGCCCCAGCCACAGGATCGACCGCTCCCCTTCGGTGCGCACCGAGCCCGGCCCCGGCAGCCCCGCCCGCGGGTGGGCGCGCAGGTTCACCATCGTCAGGAACGGGATCTCTTTCATGCCGGTGGGAAAGGCGAAACCCGCCAGCGGACTCCGGCGTGCCGGCTCAGCCATCACGGCGCGTGCCCTCCTTGTCGTAGAACACCGGCTCGGTGATCCTCGCCGCGATCGTCTTTTCGCCCAGCGGAGCCAGCACGGTCTGGCCGATCCGGTTCCGGCCGTCCTTGACCAGCGCGAGCGCGAACGTTCGCGCCAGCGTGGCGCTGCGATAGCTGGACGTCACGTGCCCGAGCATGGGCACGGGCGGCTCCGGTGACACCCCGTCCGCGACGAGTTGTGCCCCCTCCGGGAGCAGTTCGTCCGGATCGACCGGCAGCAGACCCACGAGCTGTTTCCGGTCCGTCCGCACGGTGTCCGGGCGGCGCAACGAGCGTTTCCCGAGGAAATCCTTGCCACGGGAGACGATCCAGGACATCCCGAGGTCGTGCGGGGTCACCGTGCCGTCGGTATCCTGCCCGACGATCGGAAAGCCCTTTTCCGCGCGCAGCACGTGCATGGCCTCCGTGCCGTACGGGGTGATGTCGAGGTCGGCTCCCACGGCCATCACCGCCTCCCAGGTCGCCGCGCCGTACCAGCTCGCGACGTTCACCTCGAAAGCCAGTTCGCCCGAAAACGAGATCCGCGCGATACGCGCCGGGATACCGGAAACCAGTTCGGCCTCCCGGAAAGTCATGAACGGAAACGCGACGGCCGACGCGTCCAGCCGGGGAGCCAAGCGGGTGACGACTTCACGGGAACTCGGCCCGACCACCGCCACCGTGGCCCACTGTTCGGTCACCGAGGTGAACGCGACATCGAGGTCCGGCCACTCGGTCTGCGCCCATTCCTCCAGCCAGTCGAGCACGTTCGCGGCGCCACCGGTGGTCGTCGTCAGGTAATAGCGATCCTCGGCCAGACGCAGGACCACCCCGTCGTCGAACACCATCCCGTCGGCCCCGCACATCATCCCGTACCGGGCCGACCCCACCGACAGCTTCGCGAAACCGTTGGTATAGACGCGATTGATGAATTCACCCGCGTCCCGGCCGACCACCTCGATCTTGCCCAGGGTCGACACGTCCTGGACGGCCACGCCCGTCCGCGCGGCCCGGCACTCGCGGAGCACCGCGGCCTCGCTGTCCTCGCCGTGCCGGGGATAACATCGCGGGCGCTGCCACTGGCCGACATCCTCGAACTCGGCACCGGCCGCGACATGCCAGGAATGCAGCGGCGTCACCCGCACCGGATCGTGCAACGGTCCACGGTCGCGGCCGGCCATCAGTCCGAATCGGATCGGCACCGACGGCGCGCGGAAGGTCGTCGAACCCACCTCACCCGGCGACCGCCGCCCGAGCAGTTCCGCGAGCACGCCCAGTGCCACCACACCCGAGGTCCGTCCCTGGTCCGAACCAGTGCCGATGGTCGTGTACCGCTTGACATGTTCGGGCGAACTCAGGCCGGCGCCGATCGCCCGCGCGATGTCGGCGACGGTCGAATCCCGTTGCAGGTCGACGAAGTGGTCGCGCCAGGTGATCGGCGCACCCTCGCCGGGCATCAGCCAGACCGGGTGCGGTTCGGCCTCCCCGCGAGTCTCGACGACGGGGAGAGTCAACGGCGGCGCGGGGTAACCGACCTCCCGGGCCGCGGCGGTACCGGCCGCCGCCCCTTCGGCCAGGCAGGCCGCGAGGTCGAAGGTGCCGTTCGCGGCGCCGACGACGCTGGTGGCCTGCGCCGCCACAGCGGGCACGAACGCCGCGAGCCGATCGTCCCAGCGGAGCGTGCCGCGTGACTGGCTGAACAGCTCCACCACCGGGTTCCAGCCGCCGGAAACCGCGAGCAGATCGCACGCGATGGTCTTGTGCATTGTGGACACGGCCGTGAGTCGAGCGTCACCTTCCGTGGCGGTGACCCTGTTTCCGGCCAGGATCTCGATGCCGAGCGCCGCGGCCCGCTCCGCGAGGTCGGACGGCGGCGCGGACCTCGTGTCGACGATCGCCTCGACCCGCGCTCCGGCGGCCGCGAGCTCGAAGGCCGCGAAGTAGGCGCTGTCGTTCGTCGTGACCACAACGGCCGCACGTCCCGGCAGGACCGCGTATTCGCTGAGATAGGTGCGTACCGCCGAAGCGAGCATGATGCCGGGTCGGTCGTTGTCGGCGAAGACGATCGGGCGTTCCTGCGCGCCGGTGGCCAGAACGACCCGCCGCGCCCGCACGTGCCACAGTCTGTTTCGCTGCGCGATCAGGACATAGTTGCCGTCGTAATAACCGAACGCGGTGGCGCGACTCAGGACCCGCACCTCGGGCCGCTCCCCCAACGGCTCCGGGTCGAGCGGACCGCCGTCGGGGTCGGGCCGGTCGTCCACGAGGATGACCCGGGCCTCCCCCGCCGAAGCGGCGAGCGCGGCCGCGACCCCGGCCGGCCCGCCGCCGACGACCAGCACGTCCGTGTGCACGTATTTCTTGTCCGAGCGCAGCGTTTCCGCCGCCGGGTCCAGCCGGCCGACACCGCGGAGGGTGCGCGCGCACAATCCCTCGTACAGCTCGACCGTGGTAGCGGGCCGGGACGGCTCGGGCCCGACCTGAACCAGCGCGCACGGTTCGGCCACCCCGGCCGACACGATCCCTCGCGGGCGGCCGCGGTACAGCGACGGCGCGACCTGGATGATCCCGTTGGCGATCATCGCCGACGCCAGCGTGTCCCCGCGGAACCCGGTCAGCTCGACCCCGTCCAGGGTGAACGTCAAGGGCACCGAGCGGTCGATGCGGCGCCCTCCGTTCGCAAGCCTCATGCCCGGCCCTCTCGTTCTCGGCTGAATTCGTTCGTGACGGTGTCGCGGACGGTGGTGAACCAACGGCGGCACCCTGCGGAATGGACCCAGCGTTCGACGAAGGTGCCCTTCGGGTTGTCCCGGAAGAAGAGGTACCGCGCCCAGTCCTCATCGGACAGTGCCTCGGGGTCGGCGGGATAGGCGACGTGCGCCTGCCCGCCGTAGCGGAACTCGGTCTCCTCACGCGGCCCGCACCATGGGCAGGTGATCAACAACATGAACGCTCTCGCACCTCGGTCCTGACTGGTGTCATCACTGGTGTCCCGACTGATGTCATTGCTGATGTCCCGACTGATGTCATTGCTGGGGTCACGGCTGGGGTCACTTCCTGGTGACACGGATGGTCGGCGGACAAGGACACTCGCGAACCGGACGGGAGGACACAGCGACCGGAACAGGGGACACGGCGACCGGACGGGAGGACACGGCGACCGGAACAGGGGACACGCGGGGCACGGGTCAGTGGGCGACGGCGGCGGCGCCGTGCTCGTCGATCAGTGCGCCCGTGGTGAACCGGTCCAGGGCGAACGGGGCGTTGAGCGGGTGGGGCTCGCCGGTCGCGATCGTGTGCGCGAAGACCCAGCCCACGCCGGGTGTCGCCTTGAACCCGCCGGTTCCCCACCCGCAGTTGAGATACAGGTTCGCCAGCGGTGTGAGCCCCACGATGGGCGAGGCGTCGGGCGAGACGTCCACGATCCCACCCCAGGTGCGCAGCAGATGCGCGTGCTCGAAGATCGGGAAGAGTTCGAGCGCCGCCGCCATCTGCTCCTCGATCACGTGAACCGAACCGCGCTGGCCGTAGGAGTTGTAGGCGTCGACCCCGGCGCCCATCACCAGTTCCCCCTTGTGCGCCTGACTCACGTAGACGTGCACGTGGTTCGACATCACGACCGTCGGGTGCACCGGTTCGAGCAGCTCCGACACCAGCGCCTGCAGCGGGTGGCTTTGCAGCGGCAGCCGTAGCCCGACGGTGGCGGCGAGCACGCTCGAATGCCCCGCCGCGGCCAGACCGACCCGACCCGCGCGGATCGGCCCCCGGCTGGTTTCCACCCCGGCGACCCGATCGCCGTCGCGGAGGAACCCGGTGACCTCGCAGTGCTGGATCAGGTCGATGCCGTAGGAGTCGGCACGACGGGCGAATGCCCAAGCGACGTGGTCGTGCTTCGCGATCCCACCCCGCGGCTGCCAGGTCCCACCGAGCACCGGGTAGCGCACGTCGGCGGAGACATTCACGATCGGGCAGACCTCGGCCACTTCGTCGGGAGTGAGCCATTCGCCGTCGATGCCGTTGAGCCGGTTGGCGTTGATGCGCCGCCTGCCGTCCCGGACATCCTGCGGGGTGTGTGCGAGGTTGAGCACGCCGCGCTGGCTGAACAGGAAGTCGTAGTCGAGTTCCCCGGGCAGCGTTTCCCACAGTTTCAGCGCGTGCTCATAAAGCGCGGCGCTTTCGTCCCACAGGTAGTTCGACCGGATGATCGTGGTGTTGCGGGCCATGTTCCCGCCGGCGAGCCAGCCTCGCTCGAGCACGGCGACGTCGGTGATCCCGTGGTTGCGCGCGAGGTAATAGGCGGTGGCCAGGCCATGCCCACCGGCGCCGACGATCACGACGTCGTAGGACTTCTTCGGTTCCGGGTTGCGCCAGAGCCACTCCGGGGGTTCCGGCAGGGTGGGGGTCGTCACCGCAAGCACACCGCCTTCCGCTATGCGCGCAGCCTCGCCAGCTGGGGATCGAACAACGGTTCCTCGGCGACCTTCGCGGCGAACCGGTGGCCGAAGTATCCGATGTGGACACTGTGGCCCGGCTCGGCCAGCTCGGCCGGCAACCAGGCGTAGGCGATGGGTTTGCCGATCGTGTACCCGTAAGCCGCGCTGGTCACGTAGCCGACGCAGGCTTCCCCGGCATAGACCGGTTCCTTACCCATGACGATGCCTTCGGGATCGTCCAGCGTGAGACAGCTCAGCCTGCGCCGCACGGTCTCCTTCCGCCTCCTCACGGCCTCCTTACCGATGAAGTCGCCCTTTCCGAGGTTGACCGCGAATCCGAGCCCGGCCTCGTAGGGATCGTGCTCGAAGGTCATGTCGACGCCGAAGGCACGGTAGCCTTTTTCCAGGCGCAGGCTGGAAAACGCACCCCGGCCCGCCGCGATGATCCCGTGTTCCCGCCCGGCCTCCCAGACCGTGTCCCACAGCTTCGCGCCCAGGTCGGCGCTCGTGTACAGCTCCCAGCCGAGCTCGCCCACATAGGACAGTCGCAGCGCGGTCACCGGGACATTGCCGACATGTCCCCGGGCGGCCCGGAAGTAGCCGAGCGCGGTGAGGTCCAGGCGCGTGAGCGGTTGCACGACATCCCGAGCGCGCGGGCCCCAGACCCCGACGCAGCACGTGCCAGCCGTGATGTCCCGCACCACCACGTCGCCGGTCCGATGGCGGCACAGCCAGTCGAAATCGAGATTGCCGTTCACGCCGAGGAGGAAGAGTTCCGTGCCCAGCCTGGTCACCGTCACGTCGCCGCGGATTCCGCCGTCGTGGTCGAGCAGGAGGCAGTAGGTCACCGTGCCGACGGATTTGTCGACCTGGCCGGTGGTCATCCTGTTCAGGAACTCCGCGGCCCCGGACCCGGTGACCTCCAGTCGTTTCAGCGCGGTCAGGTCATACATCCCCACCCGTTCCCGGGTGACCCTCGCTTCGGCCGCCACGATCGGTGACCAGTACCGCGATGCCCACGGGCCCGGCCGCGGGGTTTCGGATACCAGTCCCGCGTTCGCCTCGTACCACTGTGGACGCTCCCAGCCGAAGGCTTCCAGGAAGTAGGCGCCCAGCTCGACCTGTCGCGGGTGGAACGGGCTGGTGCGCAGCGGTCGCGGTTCGGCCATGGGCTGGAGCGGATGCTTGATGTCGTAGACCTCGACGAAGTTCCGGCACCCACGGTCCAGCACGTAATCGGGGGCCAGCTGGTGTGCTTCGAACCGGTTGACGTCGCACTCGTGCAGATCGAACGACGAGCAGTAGCCGTCGGTGATCCACTCCGCCATCGCGCGTCCGACACCCGCCGAATGCGTCACCCACACCGCCTCGGCGACCCAGAATCCCTTCACCTCGGAGGATTCGCCGAGCAGAGGCAGGTCATCGGGTGTGAAGGAGAACAGACCGTTGATGCCTTCTTCGATCTTCGCCTGACGCGTCGCGGGCAACAGTGACCGTGTTTCGCGCCAGGCCTCGGCGAAGTCCTCTTCGGTGAAGGGTCGCACCGACGGCATGACCTCAGCCGCGTCCACAGTGGAGATGTCGTCGACGTCGACCGGCATCGGCCGGTGACCGTAGTAGCCGATGCCGATGGTTTCGAAACGCTCGCGGTAGTAGAGGTCGGACTCCTGATGCCGCAGGATCGGTCGGCTCGCCTCCTCGCGGCGACCGGCCAGCGGTGCCAGTGCACCGGTCCACGCGAGCTGGTGAGCCAGTGGGGTGAGCGGCAGCGGCATGCCGATCATGCGCGCGATCCGGGGACCCCAGATCCCGGCGCAGCACACCACGATCTCGGCGGGAATCCCGCCCCGATCCGTGACCACGCCGGTCACCCGGGAACCGGCCGTGCGGATGTCCACGACCTCGTGCCGCGCCAGGAACCGGACGCCACGCGCAGCCGCGCGGCGGATCTGCGCTTCGACGGCGCGAACGGCCTTGGCGATCCCGTCGGAGGGCACGTGCAGCCCGCCGAGCACGCGCTCACGGTCCAGCATTCCGAACAGCTCGTGACACCGCGCGGAATCGATGACCTCGCCCGGCACACCCCACGCGGTGAGCCAGCCGTGCCTGCGGTGCAGGTCATCGAGCCTGGCGGGGGTGGTGGCGATTTCGAGGCCGCCCACCGGCAGGAAGCAGGGCTTGCCGTCGAGGTCCAGCGCGGAGAGCTTTTCCACCGTGTAGCGGGCCAGCTCGGTCATGGTCTTGGCGGGATTGGCCTGGAACACCAGCCCCGGAGCGTGGGACGAGGAGCCCCCGGTGGCCGGCAGCGGACCTTGGTCGACGACCGTGATCCGGTCCCAGCCGCGCGCGGACAGCTCGTCGGCCAGCGCCGCGCCGACCACTCCCGCGCCGATGATGACGACTCGCGATCCGGCCACCCCGGCCTCCCGGTGCACTATGCGAAACACGCGGCGAAATACGCAACGACTCTAGCCGACAGTCAGTCGACATGTCGACCTGCGGATGGGTGGCGACGCCCGATCTTCTACGCCCCGCCGCCGCGCCCGCGACGCTCACCGAGCCGCGGGACCACCGGTGATCGTCGCCGATCCCCCGGGACGCGATGTGGCTTTTGCCCTGATCGGCCGCTCCCCCGCGGCAGCGACTGGCCGAGGATGGGCGCCGGGAACCCGCCGGAAAATCGGCGACGTCCGGACATCCAGCTTGCGGCAAGGTGTTTTGTTTCACATTCGCAACTGTCGTGCCCGCTCACGGCACGCTGCTGGACCGAATGGATGAACCTACCCGGGAGTCGGTAGCCGGAATTACTTCACCCAGCGGTACGTCGCCGCAGTTCACACCATTTCTCGGATATTTGACACGGTATAGCCGACGATTTGGTGACCTATTGCCAGCGTAACGCCGTGCAGTTGGTTCGATCACGTGACGACGGCCATGATGTTGCGGGGCCTCTTTGCCGTGAGTGACAGCGAAGGTATGGTTCCCGGCGCGAGAGTAACCCGAATGGGCCGTGATCAAGTCGGCCCGCCGGGTTTTCCTACCATGAGTTCACTCGGAGAAACTGCTGGAACGTGTTTGTCAGGCCGTCCCCGAATTTGCCGTGCGTGGATCTCGCCCACTGCTTTGCGGTATATCGGGTCTCCGTGAATCCCATGATATCCGTTCATCCCTTTCGACGCAGGAAGAAAGACATTGGATTTCGACGCGCTTGCCGCTGAACTGCGAAAACTCCGGGAAACCGTTGCCGGGGTCACCGATGCAGTGCTCGCGGCGGTCGACGGGATACCGATCGTCGCCGACGCGGCCGAAGGTCTCGACCCCTTGAAACTCTCCGCGCTCGCCGCCGCCGACCTCGGAATCGCCCGCCAGGCGTCGGAGGTGTGCGGCCAGGGCACGTTGAAGCAGACCGTGGTCTTCAGCAGCGAGGGCTACATGGCCGTCTACGCCATCGACCGGGTGGCCGTGCTGGTCGTCCTGGGAGACAAGGGACTCAACGTCGGGCGTCTTCTGTTCGAGTCCCGGCCGGTCATCGAGCGGATCAGCTCGATCCTGGCCGCCTAGCCGATCACGTCCCGATCACGGCACCCCGGTCCACCACCAGTTCACAGGAGGAGTTCGCGTAATGATGAACATCGACACCGCATTGAAGGAAGCCATGTCGATCGGCGGCGCCATCGGCGTCGCGCTGGTCGACTACGACAGCGGGATGTCGCTCGGCACCAGCGGCGGCGGTGACTGGCTGGACCTCGAAGTCGCCGCGGCCGGCAACACCGAGGTTGTGCGGTCCAAACTGCGGGTGATGGCCTCGCTCGCGCTGAACGACACCATCGAGGACATCCTGATCACCCTGCACCGCCAATACCACCTGATCCGCCTGCTGAACTCGGTGGGTTCTTCGCGGAATTCGCTGTTTCTGTACCTGGTGCTGGACCGTGAACGGGCGAACCTGGCGCTGGCCCGGCACTACCTCAAGCGCATCGAATCGGATCTGCAGGTGTAGCCGCACCCACACGCGAGGAGGTGGTGATGACGGGCGGCGGTTCCAGCGCCGCACTCGGCATCGGCTCGGCGCTCATGACCGACCTCGGGTCCCTGTTCCCGGTGAGGATGAACCTCGCCGGTGATGATCTGGAGTTCACGTTCGTGCTGTCCAGCGACGGCACGGAGTGGGCGCGGCTGCGGTCCGCCGCCGCCCTGGCCGGCCGGGTGCCCCGCTTCTTCGTCGACGCGGCTGGGCGTCGGCTCCGGATCGAGCTCACCGGGACGGCGGTCGCGGCCTTGATCGTGCCACCGGAGAGTCTGACGCCCGCGGCGGTGAACGCCCCGCACCTCGGCCCGTGGCAGGACCGGATGACGACCGCGGTGCAGCTTGCGGTGGACGAAATCGCGCGGATGCTGTCGCGGTGCCGGCATCGGGCCGGGGGCGTCGCACCACTGATCGACCTGGAGCTCACCTATGAGCCGGACCGGGCGTACCGCGGCCAGGCCGCCGAAGCTCACGAGCAATTCCGGCGGTTCGTCGCCCCGGTCCGGCCCGTGCTGCAACTCCGTTGGCGCTCCGCCACATCGGCGCAGCGCAAGGCATTCCTCGACGAACTGCCCGACGCCGCCCCGGCCCGCAGCTGGTTCCGCCGCCGACGCACCACCAGCATCATGGGGCTCGAGGTGGACCTGCAATCCTGAGCCGCTCCGTACCCACGTCCCGATGCCTACACCCTTCTCCCGTGCCTGAACGGTCCTTCCAGGAAAAAACCGAGGCGGTGGACCGGCGGTCTCGATCATCTTGCTCGGCGAGCAGATGAATGCGACACGCCAATAGGTCTGGACCCGAGTGCGAGCCTTGCGGACTTTTTCGTCCCAGCCGAAAAGAAGGCGCTTTCTCGTTTACCCGGAAAGGGGGGCGGTCCCGGACGCCGCAGAGGCGAGGCGCCGACACGCCGTCGCGGCGGCGAGGACATCGCCCAAGGCAGCCGCGACGGCGTTGGCGTGGATCCGATCAGCTCTTGCCGGTGCCCGCCAACCACTTGCTGACCAGCTCCGGATGCGCGTCGAGGAACTTCTTCGCCGCGGCGTCGTCGGACAACTTGTCCACGGCGATCGACCTCGCCACCTCGTTCTGCTCCTCGTTCGTCCAGCTGAAGTTCTTCACCAGGGTGTAGGCCGGGCTGTGGGAGTCGGTGAACTTGGTGGAGACGATCTTGTCGAGCGCGTAGGGCGGGTAGTCGCAGGCCACCTTCTGCGGGTCGGAGTCACATCCGGGCGTGTATGGGGGAAGGTTCACCTTCACCAGCGGAACCTCGTTGAAGAACCATTGCGGCGAATAGAAATACGCGAGCAACGCTGTCTTGTTCTGTTGCGCGGAACGGAAACTCTGGATCAGCGCCGTCTCGCTCCCGCCCTGCACCACCTTGTAGTTCAAGTTCAGGTTCTTCACCAGTGCGGCGTCGTTCGTGACGTACGACGGGTCGCCGTCGAGCAGTTGTCCCTGGTCCCCCGACTCGGAGGTCTTGAACAGCTGCGCGTACTTGTTGAGGTTGTGCCAGTCGGTGATGTCCGGGTACTGCTGGGCCATCCACGGCGGCACATACCAGCCGATCACACCCTGCAAGCCGTCCGAGCCCGCGTCCTGCGCGACCTTCTCGTTGTCGATGTACTGCGTCTTGAGATCCGGGTGGCCCCAGTTCTCCAGGATCGCGTCGACCTGGCCGCTGGCGAAACCCTGCCAGGAAACCTGTTCGGTGATGTTCTGTTCCTTGACGTCACAACCGAGCTTGGTCTTGGCGAGGTAGGCCACGACCGCCGCGTCGGCCTCGTACCCCACCCACGGGTTGACCGCCAGGTTGAACGTGCCGCAGGAAGCCGACGAAGCGCCGCCGCTCGCCGACGACGAGGTGTCGCCGACCTTCGCGCCACCACAGCCCGCCAGCACGAGGGCCAGCGCGGCCGTGATGGCCGCGAGCGGACGTAACCGCGAGAGTCCCATTACGGTGTCCCTTCTGTGAGATTGCCGCTGGTCAAGCCGAGTGCAAGCGGCTACGCGCCGGTGGTCTCGCGGCGCGCCGCGGCCTGCGTGATGCGGTCGAGCGCAATGCCCAGCAGCACGATCGCCACGCCCGCCGCCAGGCCCTTGCCGAACAGGCTGAGCTGCGAGAAGCCGGCGACGACGTCGTAGCCCAGCGCCCCGCCGCCGACCAGGCCGCCGACGACCACCATGGCCAGCACGTAGATCAGTCCCTGGTTCGTGGCCAGCGCGATCGTGCGCGCCGACATCGGCAGCTGGACCTTGGTGATGATCTGCCAGGTGCTCGATCCCGCCGAGGTCGCCGCTTCGACACTGGCGGCAGGCACCCCGCGGATCCCGTCGGCGACGATCTTGACGGCGACCGGCGCGGCGTAGACCACCGCGGCGATCACCCCGGTGAACCTCGTCGCGGCGAACAGCGCGATGAACGGGACCAGATACACGAACGGCGGCATGACCTGCGCCGCGTCCAGCACCGGCCGCAGAATCCGGTCGGCACGGTCGCTGCGGCCCAGCCACACGCCGAACACCAGGCCGAGGATCATCACCAGCACGGTCGCCACCAGCGTCGCGGCCAGGGTGCCCATGCTGTCCTGCCACAGCCCGGTGCCGATGATCAGTCCCAGGCAGGCCGCCGCGGTGAGCGCCGCCGCCCGCCCGCCGACGACCAGTGCGATGCCCACGATCGCGGCGAAGGTCACCCACCACGGCGACGTGTCGAGGAGTGTCTGAAGTGGATTGATCCCGAAGTCGGTGACGAAGTTCTTGACCGCCGCGGTGATCGGCGCCAGTTCGGTCTGCACCCAGCCCGTCACCGACGCGGCGAACTGCTTGATCGGGGTGCCGATGTCCACGACATCGGGGAACTGCGCGGCGTAGAGATAAGTGTAGGAAAGATAAATCGCGAACACCGTGATCACGGCGCCGGCCGCGATCAGCGGGCGACGCAGTTTCGGCCCGAACCGCGACGGTGCCCGGTTCGCGGTTTCGACGCGCACGCTCGCCGCGGTGGTCACCCGGTCCAGCACCACGGCCATGACCACGATCGCGAGACCGGCGTTGAACGCGGTTCCGACGTCGAGGCTTTCCAGTGCCTGCACCACGGTCTGCCCGAGACCGGGCGCGGCGACCAGCGCGGCGATGGTGACCATGGACAGCGCGGCCATGATCGTCTGGTTGACGCCGATCACGATGGTGCGCTTGGCCATCGGCACCATGACCTTGCGCAGCGCCTGCCAGCGCGTCGAGCCGAGCGAAGCCGCGGCTTCGAGCGTTTCCGCCGGTACCGAGGAGATGCCGTGCGCGGTGAGCCGGATGACCGGGGGCATCGCGTAGATCAGCGTGGCGATGGTCGCCGCGGCGGGGCCGATCAGGAACAGCAGCGTCAACGGCGCCAGGTAGACGAACGTCGGCATGGTCTGCATGAAGTCGAGGATCGGCGTGATGATCTTCGTGGCGCGCCGGGACACGCCGGTCCACACCCCGAGCGGGATGCCGATGACCAGTGCGACCAGCACGGCGGCCAGCGTCAGCGCGAGGGTGTCCATCGCCTCCTGCCACAACCCCTGCAGGCCGATGAACACGAAGCCACCCAGCGCGAGCAGCGCCACCCGCCAGTTCCCCCACACCCACGAGACGAACGTGACGATCGCGACCACGCCGAGCCAGCCGATCAGCGGCAGCGGCCGGTCCCCGGCCGGCTGCGAGATGAGCGACTGGAACATCGTCACCAGCTGGGACGTGCCCACCTGGATCTCGTTGAAGAAATAGAGAAAGACCGGGTTGCTGTTGCGGTCCGCGCCGACCGCGGTGTTGAGGTGGTTGAGGCTGGTGTGCAGGCTCGTCACGTCCGAGGCGGCGAGACCGAGGGTGGCGCGCCCGCGGAAGGCGGCGAACAGCGCGATCCACGCGACGACGATCAGCACGACGGTACCCCTGCGGTTCAGTCGTCCGGTCAGCCGGTGGGGAAGGGAGATCGCGGCCACGGGTCAGTCACCGGCCACGATCGCGAGGATTTCCTCGTCACCGACGATGCCGAGAAGCACACCGTCGCGAACCACCTTCACCGGTTTTTCCGCCGCCAGCACCATCCGGGTCGCCTCGCGCACCACCACGTCCGGCCCCAGTTCGGGGCCGTCGAGATCGTCGCCGGCGCGGGGCGGGCGCATGATCCACTTCAGGGTCAGCACGTCCGCGCGCGGCACGTCCCGCACGAAGTCCCGGACGTAGTCGTCGGCGGGGGCGCCGACCAGTTCGTCACCGGTGCCCAGTTGCACCATCTCGCCGTCCCGCATGATCAGGATGCGGTCGCCGAGCTTGAGCGCCTCGGAAAGGTCGTGGGTGATGAACACCATCGTCTTGCCGACCTCGTTGTGGAGGCGGATCACCTCGCTCTGCATGTCGCGCCGGATCAGCGGGTCCAGCGCGGAGAAAGGCTCGTCGAACAGCAGCACGTCGGGGTCACCGGCGAGCGCCCTGGCCAGGCCGACCCGTTGCTGCATGCCGCCGGAAAGCTGGTCGGGATAGGACTTTTCGTAGCCGGAAAGGCCGACCAGCTCGATGACCGCCCTGGCCCGTTCGGTGCGCTCGGACCGGTTGACGCCGCGGATTTCCAGACCGTAGGCCACGTTGTCGATGACCCGGCGGTGCGGCAGTAACCCGAAATGCTGGAACACCATGGAAAACTTGCTGCGCCGCAACTCGCGCAGCCGCCTGGCGTCCGCGGCGAGGATGTCCTGTCCCTCGAACACGACCTGGCCCGTGGTCGGCTCGATGAGCCTGGTCAGGCATCTGACCAAAGTGGACTTTCCCGAACCGGACAATCCCATCACCACGAACACTTCGCCCGGAGCGACGTCGAAGGACACGTCCTTGACCGCCACCACGCAGCCGGTCTGGTCCATCACTTCGCGGCGGCTCTTGCCCGCCAGCTCCGGCGTCGCCGGGATTCGCGCCGCTCTCGACCCGAAGACCTTCCACAGACTTCTCACCGAGATGACGGGCTCGGCGGCCCCGGTAGTGTCCTGGACGGCTTCGTGGGTGGGTGCGGCCACGATCAATAACCTCTTCTCGCCGCGTTGCGTATTACGCACCTCGGTTCCGGTTAGGAGACAGAATGTTCGGCGAAGCGGCGAGAGTCAAGGGCGGACGCTGTTTCGACTGCGTTAGGTTCTGACAAACAGAGCACGTTTCCGGCCCGCCACCCACCCGGTCACGAGCGGTGCGCCGGTAACCCGCGACCGTCCGTCGGTCCGGGTGTTCACGCAGGTGAGCAGGTGATCACCGACCGGCCCGGCGCCCCTCACCGACCCGCCCCTCGGGGCCGGGCCACCCCAGCGATCGTGAGATTCGCCGCCCCGCTTCGATCACGTGCTCCGACAACCCGGCGACGCGGTCCGCGGGCAGTCGGAAGGTGGGTCCGGAGACGCTGACCGAAGCCGCGACCCTGCCGTCGGCTTCGGCGATCGGCGCGGCGACCGCGGTCAGTCCCGTTTCCAGTTCGTCCACCGCGACGGCGAAACCGCGCCGGCGGACCAGACCGATCTCGGCGCGCAGGGCGGCGGGATCGGCTATGGTTCGTTCGGTGAACCGCGCCAGGGGCTTGTGCAGCAGTTCGGCGAATCCGGCCGCGGGCAGGTGGGCCAGCAGCACCTTGCCGTTGGAGGTGGCGTGCAACGGGATGCGCTGGCCGACCCAGTTGTGCGTCCCGATCGCGCCCCCGCCGGTGACCTGGTCGACGTAGAGCGCGGCGCCGTCGGAAAGCACGGTGATGTTGACCGTCTCCCCGGTCCGCTCGGCGAGCCACTCGACCGCCGGGCGCCCGCGCTGCACCAGATCGAGCCGGGTCGTGACAGCGCCCGCCAGCGTCAGCACCCCGACGCCCAGCCGGTACCGGCCCCGCTCGCCCCGCTGCTCCACCAGATTGTGCCGTTCGAGCGTGGTGACCAGGCGGAACGCGGTGGACTTGTGCACCTTCAGCTCGGCGGCGAT
>DASSAD010000284.1:0-39621 GCA_035685725.1 Amycolatopsis sp.
TCCGGTGCAGGCAGCGAAATACGACCTGGAGGCCCGCCATCCCGGCTGGCCGGCCAGGCTGGGACCGCTCCAGGTCGGTGCGGGCGTGGTGGCGATCCGCCCGATCCGGCTGCGGGACGCGGGCGAGTGGAGCCGGATCCGGTTGCGGGACCAGGAACATCTGGAGCGATGGGAGCCGACCTCGCCGGGCCCCTGGCCCGACCGCAACGGGTTCTGGTCATGGCCGCCGCAGTGGATGGCGTTGCGGTCGCTCGCCCGCCGCGGGCAGTGCCTCCCGTTCGTCATCACGGTGGACGACCGGTTCGGTGGACAGATCACGATCGGTAACGTGATCCGCGCCTCACTGCGCTCGGCGTGGGTGGGCTACTGGGTGTCCTCGGAGTTGGTCGGTGGCGGAGTGGCCACCGCGTCGGTGGCGTTGGTCGTCGACCACGTCCTCGGCGCCGGTGGGCTGCACCGCGTCGAGGCCACGGTCCGACCGGAGAACAAGGCGAGCGTGCGTGTGTTGACCAAAGCCGGATTCCGGGAAGAAGGCCTGTTCCGTCGCTATCTCGACGTGGCCGGTGATTGGCGTGACCACCTGTGCTTCGCGATCACCGCCGAGGAGACCGGTGAAGGCCTGGTCAACCGCTTGGTCACGGCCGGGCACGCCGAGCGGGTCTGAGCTCACCGTTATCACACTTGCCCGGATTCACCACAACCGGTGACCCCTTTTTCCGAACGCCAGCGGCGTGGCTCCGCTCGATCTGTTACTCCTGTGACTAGCGTGACGGAATGTAGCCAGGAACGGGGGAGGTGACACCAGGAGATGCCCAGTTCGCTGATCATTGTCGCCCTCGCGGCGGCGTGGCTCGCCGTGCTCGTGCCCATGGTCGTGCGCAAGCGCCAGACCGTGGCCCGCACCGCGGACACGGAACTGGCCGCGCGCGTGGTCCGTAGCGCCGAGGAGGAGTACACCGTGGACGAGCCCGCCGGAGAAACCGACGATCCCGAGGAACCCTTCGACGAGGAGTCGGCCGGGGGGCAGTGGTACGACCACGCCACCGAGCGCCGCTACCGGCCCGGTCGCGGCGGGTTCGACCCGGAAGCCGCCGAGGTCGCCGCGCGGGCCAAGTACTCGTTCCGGCAGCGGGTGGTGCTGATCCTGATCGTCTTCGCCGTCGCCAGCGCGGCCTGCGCGGTCTTCCTGTCGACAACTCTGTGGTGGGTTCACGGCGCCTTCGACGTCTTCCTTGCCGGTTACCTCGGCTACCTCCGTCGTCAGGTGCGGATCGAGAATGAGATTCGTCAGCGCCGGCTGGCCCGGTTCAACAGTTCCAGGGCCGGTCATGCCGCTCGGCTCGAGTCGGACGACTACGACGAGGACCCGCAGGAGGCCCACTCGGACCCGGTCCGGGTGGAGCGCGGGCCGTCCGTGACTCCCCCGATCCGCGAGAGTGCCGTGGTCGTGGATGTCGACGACGAGGATCCCGAGTTCCACGAGCTCGACGACCCGGGCCAGCTGCCGTTCCGGCGGGCCGTCGGCGAGTAGACCCCCCTCGCTGATCACCCAGCGAGGGGTTGCTATGCTTTCGCAGGCTTAACCAAGGGGCTGTAGCGCAGTTGGTAGCGCGTCTCGTTCGCATCGAGAAGGTCAGGGGTTCGATTCCCCTCAGCTCCACCCTAGGGGTCTTGCTGGAACAAGTGCCTGAATCAAGGCCACGGAGTAGGACCGCCACATTTGACGGCAAGCATGGGCCACCCGCATCGCGGGTGGCTTTTTCGTTTGTGGCCTGAGTGTTGGTTGCTGTGGCCCGCCGGCGTCGGACGGCGTGGCGCTCACCGAAGGGCTCCCGGAGTCCACCGTTTGTGATCTCTCGTCTTCGATGTAGCGGGCGTGGAAGATCGCTTGGTCGAGTAGACGCCAATCTTCAGGACGTCGACCATGGCCTTGTGCATGGCGGACCCGGTACGACGCAGGTCCGCTACTGCCGAGTGGCACACAACTCCAGCCGGCCGACTTACTCGCCCCCGCTGGGTCGTCCCCGGCAGGAGGATCTTGAACTGCACCTGCGCGTCGGTGTGACCGGTCACCACGCGGCGCCGATCTGGAGGACCAGCTTGCCTCCGGGGCGCTGTGAGCGGATGAGTTCGACGGCCTCTCGCCAGTCGGCCAAGGGGAAGACGCGGGCGACGGGGATGCTGAAGCGGCCCTCGGCGGCGAGCTGAGCGCACTCCCCGATGACCTCGTAGCGGTGGTTGAGAGGTCCCTCGCTGAACACGTCGCGGGCACCGAGTTCGCGGGCGGACGTGATATTGCTGATGGTCAGGACGTGCTCGGGGTCGGTGACCGTGCGGACCAGTTCGGGGATGGTGGCGTCGTTGGGCGGTGCGACGTCGAGGACGAGGTCGACGGGTCCGCCGGCCAGCTCGCGGACTCGGTCGGCCATGCCGTCGCCGTAAGGGGTGACCTCGGCGCCGGTGGCGCGCAGGGCCTCGGCGTGGGTGGGGCCCGCGGTGGTGATCACCCGCGCGCCGGTCCCGCGGGCGAGCTGCACGGCGGCGAAGCCGGTGGTGGCGCCGCCTCCGTTGACGAGCAGGGTCGTGTCGGAGGTGATCCCGAGCGAGTCCAGGCCAACCTGGGCGGTCTCCACGGCCATGGGCAGTGCGACGGCGGCGGCCGGTTCGAGCGCGGGCGGCCGGGGAAACCAGATGTCGAGGACCGCGTGGTCGGAGGCGCCCGCGGTCGGTCCGGTGAACGGGGCGGGTCCGAACACCGCGTCCCCGATCCGGACACCGGTCACGCCCTCGCCGACGGCATCGACGGTGCCGGCGACCTCAAGCCCGATCCCGCGAGGCAGGTCGCCGGGGTACAGACCTTGGCACAGGGCCAGGTCGGCGGGGTTGATCGTGCAGACCTCGACGGCGACCCGGATCTGGCCCGGCGCCGGTTGCGGCGGGTCGACCTTCTCCTCAAGCCGCAAGGCGTCGAGGGGTTCACCGGTGTGGTGGAAGCGCAGGGTGCGCATGGCGATCTCCTGGTGGCGATTTCACTAGTGACAGCAGATGCTGTCGTCGGTGACGATAGCACGGTAACGACAGCATCTGCTGTCGCTATAGTGGCTGCATGGTTCGTTGGGAGGGCAACACCCGTGGACGGCTTGAGCGCGCCGCGTTGGAGCTGTTCCGTGATCAGGGCTACGACCGCACGACGGTCGCGCAGATCGCGAAGCACGCTGGTTTGACCGAGCGCTCGTTCTACCGCTGGTTCACCGACAAACGGGAGGTGCTGTTCGCCGGCGACGAGTTGCAGGCGTGCCTGGAAGCGGGCATCGAGGAGGTGCCCGCCGGAACCGGTGCGCTCGCGACGCTGATGGCCGCGTTCGCCGCCGTGCCCACGGTGCTGCGTCCGCGCGAACTGCTGATCGAGCTACGCGCCGTCATCGCGGCCAACCCAGCGCTGCGGGAACGCAGCCTGATCAAGGAGGCGATGCTGTCCGAGGTGGCCACCGCCGCGCTGTGCCGCCGTGGTCACGATGAGCAGACCGCGCGCCTGGCCACAGCCCTCGGCATGGCGATCCTGGCCTCGGCGACCAAGCGATGGGTGTTCGGCGAACAGGCTGACTTCGCCGCTCTGCTGGCCGACAGTGCCGCCGACCTGCTGGCCGTGGCCGCCGACCTGCCACCGACCCGCCCACCCGCAGCCAAGCGGCCACGCACGGGGCAAACTCCTGTCCCCTCCCGGAAAGTAAGACGCGGCTGACCAGGGCACTAAACGGAACCTTCGGCCCGCGCCTCGGTGTGCGGGCGCCCGTGGTTGTCTCGGATGGGATGCCGCGTTCGCGGAGTTTGTCCAGCACGGTGGTGTGGTGAGCCGGTTTCGTTAGCTAAATTGGCTCAATACAAGGCCGACCGGCTTGTCTCCTCGGTGTGGTGCCGTTGTTGGCATGGTCGACAGCGATCGGCTTTCATAATGCGTCGAAAGCTGCACCTGCCTCGCGTGCGAGCGCCTCGGCTCGTGACCGGCGAGACGCCACGCCGTGTGGTAGCAGGCCAGCGCGATCTGGGCGGCGAGGATCGCCGCAGGGCGCGGTGTGCCGCGCGAGACCAGGTGCTGTTCCAGACGATCGGCGTAGTGCCGGAGTTTTCGCGTATGACGATCCGCGAGTTCCGGATGTTTGTCCACCAGCCTGGCATGGGCCGCGTGACGCGCCTCGGCACACAGCGCGACCACCAGCCGTCTCGATTCGCCAAGCGCTGCCGTGAGGTCCGGCAGGGCCGGGGTCGCCGGGTCGTCTTCCGAATCCAACTCGCGCAGGGTGTCGCTTTCCTGTGAGAACACGACCTTCTCTTTGTCGCCGAAGTACCGGAAGAAGGTCTTGCGGCCGACTTCGGCAGGTGCCGCGATGTCGTCGACGGTCACCTCGTCGAAGCCACGTTCGTCGAACAGCGCGAACGCGGCCTCAGCGATCCGCTCCCGGGTCTGCCGGCGTTTACGGTCGCGTAGCGATTCCCCTGCCACGGGCGTCGCTGCGACCGAGCCTCGCGGCGCGATGCTGACGGGATTTCGCTGGAACACTCCTGTCTTGGTCGCTTGTCTCAGGCGGTGTGGTTGGCGAAGGAAGACTTGTTCTGGGTCACGAAGCCGTGCACGTCGAGTGGTTCGGTGCCTCCGATCTGTTTGACCAGGTTGTTCATGCCGGAGAAGACGCCGTTTCGGTAGTCGATCGCGACGGCGAGCAGGTGCTGGATGAGGTGTGCTGGCGCGCCCCGGTGTTCGAGGATGGAGGCGAATTCGTCGAGTTCGATCGGCACGTAGGTAACCTCGGTGTCCAGCGCCTGGGACATTTGTGTGGCGATCTGGTGGTGATCGAGTTCGACCGCGCCGTAGAGGGGATAGGTCTGGCCGGCGTGTGGCGCGGGGTTGTCCAGGATGGCTGCGATCACGCGTGCCTGGTCGGTTTCGGCGATCGGCGCGTGGCGCCCGTTGGCGAAGGGCAGGCGCAGTTCTCCGGTTCCGTCGGCCCAGGTGTCGATCAGCCATTGGGCGAAGAAGGTGGGGCGTAGGTGGGTGACCGCGACCGGGGCACGGTCGAGCAGTCGCTCGGCGATCCAGTGTTGGCGGGCCGCGTTGCTGGCGGTCTGGCGGCGGGCGGAGATCTGCGACATGTTCACTATGGCGCCCACGCCGTTTTCTTCGGCCGCTTGGGCCAGGTTCGCGGTGGCGCCTCGAGCAGGCCGGGACGGATCGGGTAGGTGAAGTACAGGGCGTCGATTCCCTTGGTCGCACGCGCGAGGGAGTCGAGTTCGAGCACGTCGCCTTCGGTGATGTCGGCGCCGAGCGCGGCGAGTTTGTCCGAGCGCTCGTCGCGGTTGTGTACGAGTGCGCGCACGTGGTGGCCACGCGCGAGAAGCAGTTCGGTGGTGTGCCGGCCGGTTTTGCCGGTGGCGCCGATCACGAGCAGATTGCGTGCCATGGTGGTGATCCTTTGCTTGGTTGCCGCTTGAGAGATGTCGCGGAAGGCCCGGCTCAGGCCTTGGGGGGTTGCCCGTCGGGCAGGCGGAAGAGTTGGAAGAACAATCGTGCGGTGTGGAGTTCGCCGGCCACGTCCAGGCGTTGGGAGGCCACCGCGTCAGCGACGGTGAGTCGGCCTTTCGCGAGGGCGTGGAACGTGTTGGTGTCGCTGGTCAACCGCAGTCCTGGCGGTAGTGGGGCGGGCCCGGTGCCGGTTCGCACCTGTTTTCCGTCGCCGTGGAGCCACAGTGTCTCGTCGCCGATGGTCAACTCGGTGAGCGTGTTGAAGTCGGCGGCCTGCTCGGGGGCCGTGAGTCGCATCGCCACCATCGGCCAGGCCGCGTGGTTGGTGTAGCCGGGCGGCGGGTCGTCGAGGCCTGCTCCCCATTGGGCCAGGCCGGCCAGGACGGGCAGCAACTGTTCGCCACGTTCGGTCAGCTCGTAGGCGGCTACCCGTCCGGGGCCGGGTGTGGTGGTTCGTCTGAGCACATCGTGTTTTTCCAGGTGTTTCAGGCGTGTGGCCAGGAGGCTGGTGCCCATGCCCGGCAGTGATGTCAATAGATCGCTGTAGCGTCGGGGGCCCAGGGTCAGCTCGCGCACGATCAGCAATGTCCACCGCTCGCCGAGCACGTCCAGTGCGCGGGCGACGAAGCACACCTGTTCGTAGGAGCGCATCACCGCGGCGCCTGTGCCGGGGAGTCAGTCGGGCCGGTAGTGCCGTCGGCGACCGGGGTCGAGAGACGGATGTTGCCCAGGAAACGTCCGAACCCGACCATCCACGTCGTGTGGTCACCCACTGGCTTGTCCCTCCAGCCGTCCAGACACTTCTGGACTTGGTTCGAAATCCGGTAGTACGTACTACTGGATTTCGAACCATGCAGGGCTGGGGTTTGTTCCGGGGCATTCGGGCGGGCACTCGGCGCGGCGGAGCGGGGATCCCCTGTGTGGTCGTGCTCGGCCGGCGGCTTCCGCGCCACCGCTTCAAGATCGGCGAACCAAACAGTCCGCGAAGCGACGAGGTTCCGAACTCAACTCGTCGCTGAGTCCGGTTCTCGGGTCTGCCGTCCGTCCTTGATGGATCGGATTTGGCCGCCGGCCAGGGGCGGGCCGCGCCGCGGCCAGGCTGCTAGTTCGGGACCGAGACCTGGTTGAACGGCAGCATCGGTTCGAGCCAGGGGAAGACCACGAACATCAGTAGCGCGATGACTCCGAGCACCAGCAGCAGCGCGAGCACCAGCTTCGCACCCAGCGGCCCGGGAAGCCGACGCCAGATCCAGCCGTACATCTACGCCTCCCCGATCGTCTGCAACAACTGGACATACGTTGGGTCGGCCGTCTTCGGGAACTGGTTGGTCAACACCGCGTGCACGATCAGCCGCTGCCGGTCGGAGAACTGCGGGTTGCACGTGGTCAGCGTGAGCAGGGCGGCCCGCTGCGAGGGCGGCAGGATGTCGGCCGGTTTGTGCGGCACCGGTGCCACGACATCGCCTTCGCTCGGAAGGACGATTTCCCGACCGTAGGTCTGGCCGTACGGGCCGCCGTCGGCCGCGTTCGTCCGCAGCGTCCCGACTCGTGAGCACTGCGGCTGCGCGCCCTTCCCGGTCGACCAGTTCGCGATCTCGTCGGAGTACGGCAGTACCCGGTAGACGAAGAAGTCGGTCTGTGTCTCCACGACGATCGCGTCGCAGGAGCTCAACAGGTCCAGGTCGTTGAACGGCGCGCCCTTGCTGACCCGGTGCCCGGCGACCGCGAAGTTGCCCGGCTCGCCAGGTAGCGCGGTGCCCTTGTAGTGCCCTGGCCCGATCTCGAGCGCAGCCGCGTCGGTGCCTTGCTGGATGGTGAACTGGTAGTCGGCGCCGAAGCTCGGGATGTACAGCTTGGCGAACGCTTTGCCGTCGATGAGTTCGGGATGCAGCTCTCGGCCCTGCGCCCACTGCCCGTTGAGCGTCGCCGTCGCGCTGGCCTGCTTATTCGCCGAGAACAGGTCCGTCACGTACAGCTCGTAGACGACGAACAGCAGGACGATCAGTCCGGCGGTGATCAGCAGCTCCCCGAAGGTTCGCGCGATCTTCGTGCCGATTCCCCCCGATGACTTCGGCGGCGGTGCTTCCAGGATCGCCACGCGTACTCCTCTCCAGTCTCGCTTACGTTACCGTCCAGATACCGGTGGGTGTGTGCGAATTCGTCGGTCAGGTTCGGGTACCTGTCCTTCTTCGCTTCGATTCCGACCTAGAGCGCGAGAGCGGCAATCGCTTGGTCGGCAACGGTTCTCGCCTTCACCGTCTGCTTCTGGTTGGTCGTCACGATGACCGCCGCGCCGCCCTTGGCCACGGCGTAGACCGCGCCGGTTTCCGTCGGCTGGTAGCCGCCCTGCCAGCCCGCCGGGTCGGTCGCGGGGTCACTCGTGTCGACCGGCGCTGCCTTGTCGACGAGTGCCGTCGCCACGGCCGGGTCACCGGAATACACACGCACGGTGAGTTGGAGTTTCCCGGTGAGCGCATAGAAGAAGCACGCCGGGTCGGGTTTGTCCGCCGAGATCTGGACCTTCGACACGTGCTGCCCGTTCGCGTCCGCGACGAACGTGGTGGCCAGGTAGGGGCACGGGCCGGCACCGGTGGGTTGCGGATCGGGCGGGAGCTGGACCGGTGTGGTCGTGGTGGTCGACGGCGTGGTGGAGGGCGATGTGGTGGGCGGCGCGGACTGGCTCGGCGGCGAGCAGGCCGTCGTGAGGGCGGCGGTGATCCCGAGGGCAAGCACGACTCGTCGCATGGCCGCATTTTCCCGACCACGGACGGGCTGTCGGGCGTGGCCCCCTCCGACGGGCCGACCGGTACCGTTCAATATTCGGGATGCTGCCGGGAACCGGTGTTTGCCGATGGACAATTCTTGTCCGAACAAGACAGGCACTTTCACTCGATCGGGGGACATAAGTGTGCTGGGGTTCCGCTGGGGCACCCGTGTGGCCCCCAGTACTTCATACTCGCGAGTGAGGCCTGTCGAACTGGTCCGGGGGAGGCGGAGATGGTGCCGCACAGCACGCAGCCCGCTCGTGTCCCGGTGGCTGACCTGGCGGAAACGCTGGCCAGGATCGCCGCGGACCGCGACTGGACCGCCCTGGAAGCCCTGTGCGACCGGCACATCCTCGCGGTGGAGGGGGAACTCGCGGCTCGGCTGCTATTCGTGCTAGGCCTGATGCCGGAGGCGGAGCTGCGGGCGCGCCCGCGCCTGATGATTTCGTGGATCGGCGCTTACTACGCGGTGAACCAACCAGACGTCAGCGAACTGCGGCCGTACCTGCGCCACTACATGGAGCTCGGTACCCGCCTCGCGGCGACGATGGACATCGCCGGCGAGACGTCGGTGGCAACGCTGCTCACCGTCGGCACCGCCGCGATGATCGCGTTGCGCGCACAAGGAGCGAGCGCGGAGGCCGAGGAACTGGGACAGCGTCTGACCATCCGCGCGGCACAGCTCAGCCCGCTGCCCGGCGTTGACGCGGTACCGCGCCCCGGCTGGCTTCCCCTGCAACGGGGTCTGACGCGTTCGTTGATGGATGACTTTCCGGCCGCCGTCGAGCTGTATCGCCACGCATATGAGCAGGCGACGGTCGAGCCGATCACCGCGGCCACCGCGCTCAACGCGACCGCGAACCTCGCCATGATCTTCGCGCATCTTGGTCACGGCGTCATCGCGCGGCAGTGGCTTGACCGGATGCGTGGCTTCACATCGCCATCCCAGCGAGTCCGATTCCTGCTCACCGTGGGTGGGACGATCGCCGAGGGCTGGGACGCGCTGGACCGCTACGACGACGCGAGTCTCGCGGACTGTCTGGAGATCACCGGAGACGGCACCAGGCCGTTGGAAGTCTGGCCCTTCGTGGCGGCGCTGGTATTCGCGCACGGGCTGTACCTCGGCGATCCGGCGTCGTCGCTGGCCCATCTCGGCACGCTCCGGCTCAGTCACGCGCCCGCGCTCCTCGAACAGGGCACGGCCGTCCGGGTCATGCGACGCGCCCAGGTCGAGTTGCTGATCGCCACCGGCCAGGCGACCCGCGCATGCCGCGTTATCAAGGAAGCCGGTCCCCGGGCGCCGTGGCTGATGCTGCCGGCCGCCTGGCTCCGCCTGCTCAACGGCGAATACGAGGCGGTCCGCGCGATCGCCTCGCACACTTCCTGGCACGAAACCACATCACGCCGGGACGCCCGGCAGCTGTTGCTCCTCAAGGCCGTCGCCGCGCTGCGGATGGGTGACAAGGACGAGGCCCGCCAGTCGGTCGAGCTGGTCGGCCGCGTGCGCACGCCCGATGAAGTGCTCTCGCTCGCCGCGTTGGCGCCGGCCGATCGCGACGAGTTGTTCCGGCTGGCCGACATTCCCCTGACCGACGAGGCGGCGCGGCGCCTGGAGCGGGCCCGGCCGGTGTTCCCGGAACGCGTCCACCTGGTCGAGTTGACCAACCGAGAGCATGCGGTGCTCACCGAACTGGACGCCGGCGGAACCATCGCACAGATCGCACGCAAGCTCGTCGTGTCCGTCAACACCGTGCGCACGCAGGTGAAAAGCGTCTACCGCAAGTTGGGCGCGTCCAGCCGCGAAGACGCGCTGATGCGGGCTTACGAGCTCGGGGTGCTCTAGCGGTACCGGCAGCTCGACTCGAACCCGCACCACCGTCCACTGTGGTCGATTGTTCAGTGAAACAGCGTGGCGCCAAGCGGATGTAGCTGGTCGAAACCCGGGAGGATCAGGAAGGTCGCACCGGCGGTGGTGGTGGTGAACTGCAGCAGTGCGTCGAGATTATCCATATGGGTCAGGGTGTTGGTGAAGGTTCGCAGGTCGTTCTGAAAGCTTATGAAAAGCAGGCCGGGGGTGGGTTCGTCGGTGCTGTAGGAGCGACGGAGCATGAGGCCGACGCCGACGACGTCGGAGTGTGCCCTGCGGACGTGGGCGTTCGCCGGGATGAGATAGCGTCCATCCGGCGTCTTGGCGCCGAGGTCCGGGTCCGAGGTGATGGTGTCACCAGAGAGGGGCACGCCGGTGGCTCGGCGCCGACCGATGACGGCCTCCTGGTCGGCAACGGACAGCGTGGCGAACCGCGACAGGTCGAGTTCCATGCGGCGGAGCACGGCAATGGTGCCGCCGGCGACCGGAGCCGGCCCCGCCAGCCACAGGTCTTGTTGTTCTTCGACCGCCGTGTGCGGGCCCACGATGCCGTCGATGAAACCGAGCAGATTTCGTGGTGCGGTAAGGCCTTGATCCACCGGAACGTTCGCACCGCGGCGTCCGGACTGCCGCCAGCGTTCCTGTATCCGGTCACCAGCCTGATCCAGGAGCGCGGCAGCGACGATCGGTATCACCAGGGCGTCGCCGGCGCAGATCTGCATCAGCAGGTCGCCGCCGCGTGCCTGCGGCGCGATCCGCTCCCGGGAGAACTCCGGGAGGTCCGCCGCGCCGGGTAGCGCGGGATCGGCCATGCCCACCAGCCGGGGGCCGATCCCGATCGTCACGGTGAGATCGCCCGGCGGCAGGCCCATCAGTCGGGCATCGGTCCCGGCGGTGAGCGTGCGGATGGTCTGGCCCATTTCGGCCAACAGCGGGCCGACGGCCACGGCATCGGCGATGTCGGCCACCACCGCCAGCAGATTGGGCTGGGCCGGTTGGGGGAGCGTGATGCCCGCCTGGCGGGGTCCCCACGGCGAGACCGGCGCCGGTGATGCGGGGGCGTCGAGCCGGCCCGACTCGGCGGGACCCGATTCGCACCCGGCGGTGAGGCCGGCGGCCACCACGGTACCGGTGACACCGAGGAACGCTCGGCGTGACGGGCGATGATCGGCTCGGCGCATGATGGCGAGAGTGCCATATCCGCCCTGGCGCAGACGAATCCGGCGCCCGTGCCAAACTGCGGTCATGCGTCGCTTTGGTCTTCACGTGACGGTCGTGGTGCTGGGCATAGTGGCAGTCGTATCGTCCGGCTGCGGCGCTGGAGATGACGGAGCGGTCCAGGGTCGACGTCCGGCTGGTACGCACGTGACGATCCGGGTGCCGGCGGACGCCCCGACGATCTCGGACGCGGTTTCCCTCGCGCGGCCCGGTGACCTCGTGTTGGTCGCGCCGGGCGTGTACCACGAGTCCGTGAAGATCACCACGGCTCAGGTCACGCTGCGCGGCGAGTCCCGGGACAAGGTCGTCATCGACGGGCAGTTGCTGCAGCCGAACGGCGTCGTCGTCGCCGCTCCCGGGGTGGCCGTGGAAAACCTGACGGTGGAGAACAACACGCAGAACGGGGTGCTGGTCACCGGTTCGGCGAAAGCGGTCGCCGGATTGCCGGGGAAAAGCGGCGGCTACGACACCGGTAACGAGCCCGTCACCTTCTTGAAGTCGTTCTTGGTCTCCTATGTGACCGCGACCCGGAACGGGCTGTACGGCATTTACGCGTTCTCCGCGCAGGATGGTGTCATCGAGCACTCGTACACGTCGGGTGGGGCCGACTCGGGGATCTATGTCGGGCAGTGCAAGCCGTGCGACATCGTGGTGCGGGACAACATCGCCGAACTCAACGCGGTCGGCTACGAAGGCACCAACGCCAGTGGTGACATGTTCGTGGTCGGCAACCGCCTTGTCGGCAACCGGGTCGGCCTCACCACCGATTCCGACCATCAGGAGAAACTGCTGCCACAGCAGAATGCCGTCGTCGCCGGCAACCTGATCGCGGCCAACCAGCAGACACAGACCCCCGAACAGGCCGACGGCGGGTGGGGCATCGGCATCGGCATCGACGGCGGCAGCGACAACCAGTTCATCCGCAACCGAATCTCCGGCAACATCAATGCCGGACTGGTGATCACCGCGACCGCCGACCTGCCGCCGGACGGCAACCAGATCATGGACAACAGCTTCACCGCCAACGGCGTCGACGTCGGCTGGACCTTCCCCACCGCCACGCAGGGGCAGGGTAACTGCCTGCAGGGCAACGAGCTGCAAACGACGGTGCCCGCTCAGCTCGTGACGAGCGCGTCCTGCCCGGTTCCCGCCCAGGCGCCCGCGCTGTCCGGCACGTGGACGATGCCGACGGCACCCGGGGGTATCCCGTTCACCGATGTGGCCGTGCCCGGCGCACAGCCACAGTTCCCGAATGCCACCACTACCGGCGCCACCGCGGTTCCGGCCGTGCCGGCACTCCCGGACGCCGCAAGCATCCCGTTGCCGTCGGCGTCATTGCTCGCCGACAGCGCGCTGGTTCAGACATCTTGAGCACCGGTTACGGCGTCGGGGTGACTCCGGGCACCGGCTGAACCGGAACGTAGGCCTGGGTGTCGAAATCGATGACCACCGGCTGCGACTCGGAAGCCACCTCGGCCTGAACCCGGTACATGGTGCCGTCCGCGCCGATCCAGTAGCGCACGGCGTTCGCCGTCCCGGACTTGGTACCGGTGGTCGGCCCGGTCATGATGTCCACCTGATGGCCGTCCACCTGGTCCTGTCCGGTCCACACGGCGCCGTTCTGTGGCAGGAGTTCGGCGTTGTCGGGCCGGTCGCTCCCGAGACCGAGCGTGATGGACAGTGCGGCGTCCAGCGAACTGCCGGACGTTTGCAGCGGACGGCTGTACCAATCCGACCCGGGCGGCGACGCCGGTGCCTCCGCCGGGGTGTTTGCCATCGGGTGAACGAGCACGGTGGTGGCCGTCCACTCGATCAGCCCATCGCTGGACGTATCGCGTCCGGTGCCGCGCACCACGCCGTAGCCGAGCTTGGCGCGGTAGTCGATCGATCCGGTGATGACCAGTCCACCAGCGGTGTTCGGGACGGTGATCGTGACCGCGCGGCCTCCCGCCTGGTAGTTGCGAAACCGCGTGATCGCCAGCCGGTTCGCTTCGTCCGAAGTCACCGCACGCGGACCGGTAGGGCCCGAGCTGCCCAGGACGAGAAACGCGATCACCGCGACCACCGCCGCGGCCGTGATGCCACAGACGGCTACCACCCAGCGTGGTCGCAGCCGTCGGCGCCGGTCGGCCGTACGCCGGGGAAGACCTTGCCGGATTTTCCTGTTCCGCACGCGGCGCGAGGTTAACAGTCCCACCGGTTCACCCCCTAAATCACCCGATCCTGGCACATGCGCGGCGCGGCGTTCTGGTTATATATGGCGGTTCGTGTGACTTTTTCGTGCCCAACGTGCCACCTAGGGCCACGGATCGGATCTTCAGCTCGAGGCGAGGGTGTTTTGTTCAGATCAAAAGGGGATAGCGATAGCCATGAGCCGAGCCGGTAGAGAATCGAGCCGGACACCCGGAAAGCGGATGGGCCGACTGGCCCGGGTGGGGTTGTCCGGTTTGTTGCTGATGAGCAGCGCCGTCGGCCCGATGGCGGGGACGGCCGGCGCGGCGACCGCGGACGGCCGGCTGACGGTGGAGGTGCTGCGGGACTTCTTCGGCAAAGGCGTGATCAACACGACGATGGATGTGCCGCAGCAGGGCATGAGCGTCGCCGTCACCGACCCGGCCGGCCACCAGGTCACCGGCATCACCGATGCCACCGGAAAGGTCGTGGTGTCGAAGTCGACCGTGCTGACCGGTGGCCAGTACCGCGTCGACGTCTCCGTCCCGGCGCCGTACAGCAATTACCTGCAGGCGGCGCCGGCCTCGACGGCGACGAACCACTTCGACAGCTTCACCACGTTCGTCGACGTGTCGGACGGCAAGAACGCCTCGGTGATCACCGGGGTCTGGGACGCGGCTGACTACGCGCTGCCGGACTCGCGGTATTTCGTGCCGATCCAGAACGGCGCGAACGGGACCGACACCCGGGCGTTGGTGGCATTCGGGGAGAACACCCGGGGCACCTGTCCCGACGATGTGGCGTGCCCGACCACACTCGACACGCAATCCCAGGTGGGCACGACATTCGCGCTGGCCTACGACAAGTACCGGAAACGGCTGTTCCAGGCCTCGTTCGCCCGGCGGTACGCCCCGTACGGGCCGGATGGCGGTGACGCGATCTACACCGTGCCCGCCGACGGCGGGGGCGCGCCGAGGCTGTTCGCGATGGTGCCGGGCGCCGCGGTGACGCCGCACGACACCGCCGACATGATCAAGGACCCCGGGTTCACCAATGCGCCGGGCAAGGAGAGTATCGGTGGCCTGGCCCTGTCGGAGGACGGCTCGACGCTGTACGCGGTGAACCTGCTGACCCGGACCCTGGTGAGCTTCGACGCGACCGGCACCACCGCCTTACTGCCCAAGGCGGTGGTGCCGATCCCGGATCCGGGCTGCGCGGCGTTCACCGACTGGCGGCCGTTCGCTGTTTCCACGCATGACAACACGCTCTACGTCGGCGGCGTCTGTTCCGCGGAGAGCACGCAGAACCGCGCGGACCTCAAGGCTGTCGTCTACGCCTACGACGGCGAACGGTTCACCACGGTGCTGACCCAGCCGCTCACCGCCGAGCGCGGGGACGTCTACATCGGTCAGCCGAGCACGGGACAGAACAACCACTGGAACCCGTGGAACACCAGACTGTCGGACTGGGACAACCTCAGGCTGGGCAACGTCTTCATCGATCCGCAGCCGGAGTTGGCCAGCCTCGCCTTCGCCCGTGACGGCTCGATGATCCTCGGTTTCCGCGACCGGTTCATGGACGTTCTCAGTGCGAAGGGGCTGGACCCTCGGCCGGGCTACGACAACGCGGAAATGGGCATGTCCGGTGGTGACATCAACATGGCCTGCGCCAATCCTGCCGGCGGCTACTCGTGGGAAGGCACCGGAAACTGCCCCAACCACGCGACCCCCGCCAACGACGACGGCGAGGGCGCCGGTGTCGTCGAATACTTCCCGGGCGACTTCTATGCCGGCGGGCACCAGGAGACCGCGCTGGGGGCGGTGGCCTACATTCCGCAGCAGCAATGGGTCGTCAGCACGGAGTTCGACCCGGCCGTCCACGTCGAAACCGCCGGAACCGGTTACCACAACATCACGACCGGTGCGGGCCCCGGAAACAACACGGCGGCCAACGCCTACCAGTTCGTCGGTCAGGAACAGAACGGGTTCGGTAAGGCCGGTGGGCTCGGCGATATCGCCTTTACGGCGGCGAACGCGCCGATCCAGATCGGTAACGTGGTGTGGTTCGACGGCGACCACAACGGGATCCAGGACCCTGGGCAGGTGCTGCTGCCCGGTGCGACGATCAACCTGTTGGACGCGGGCGGCAAACAGGTCGCGACGACCAAGACCGATGCCGCGGGCGAGTACTACTTCGGTGGCGTCGGCGCCGCCTACCAGCTCACGCCGGGTGCGAAGTACACCGTGCAGTTCGATGTGTGTACCGCGGACACCAGCAAGGTGCCCAGCCAGCCGCCGGCGAGCGAGCTGCGCTTCACGCTCCCGACGGCGGGTGACGACCGGGCACACGACTCCAACGTGGTCCCCCCGACCACCGGGGAACTGTGCAACGGAGACGCCCCGGTCACGGCCCCGGCCGAACCCGGCGGAGTCGATCACACGATCGACGCCGGCGTGTACATCCCACAGCCACCGCCGCCGTCTTCGGCACCACCTTCGCCGCCGACGTCCGCGCCGCCGGCATCCGCGCCGCCGAAGACTCCGGCGCCTACCAATCCGGGCCCGACCGACACGACCCCGGGTTCGCTGGCCTACACCGGTGTTTCCGGAGTACCGCAGATGATCTTCCTTGGTGTCCTGCTTCTCGCCGCGGGAGCGGCCTTCGTGTTCCTGAGCCGGAAGCGTCGCGCCAAGCAACACTGAAAACCGGGGTCGTCTGCCCGTCTGGCGGTCCGCCAGGCGGGCAGACGACTTTTCCCGGTGGCACCACGGGTTCCTTGACTCCGGTCAGTGGGCGCCGGAAATTTACGCAGGCTGAACTGCGCAGCTAAGGCTGGACAGATTGACCTGCGGAATCTAGGGTGGCGATCGTGGCAGAGATCGTTGACCCGGTGTCGGAGTCGGCCGTCCGTGCGGCGCGCGAGGTGCGGACGGTGTTCGGCCGGCTGCGCCGCCGGCTGCGGCAGACCTACGACACCGAGGGACTCACCCCGTCGCAGACCTCGGTGCTGAGCAGGCTCGACAAGGACGGTCCGGCGTCGACCAGTGATCTGGCCGCCGCGGAGCGCGTCCGGCACCAGTCCATGGCGACCACGTTGCAGGCGCTGGACGCACGGGGCCTGATTCAGCGTCGCGCCGACCCCAGGGACGGGCGCCGCCAGCTGGTGTCGGTGAGCGAGGCCGGTCGCGCCTTCCTCGACGACAAGCGGCGCGCGGGCGAGGAATGGCTCACCCGCGCCCTGCAGACGCACTGCACCGAGCGCGAGCGGCGCCTGGTGATCGAGGCGATGGCCCTGCTCGACCGGCTCGGCCGGACGTGACCGGCAGACTCGCGGGCCTCCGGCGCCGGAGCACCGGTTCGGCCGACGGCTTCGACCGCCGGCTGCTCGCTCCGATGATCCTGGGGTCGATCCTGAACCCGGTCAACTCCTCGATCATCGCGGTGTCGCTGGTGCCGATCGGGGTGGCGTTCGGCGCGCCGCCGGCCGGGACGGCGTGGCTGATCTCCGCGCTGTACCTGGCGACCGCGATCGGGCAACCGGTCACCGGGCGGTTGATCGACCTGTACGGCCCGCGCCGCCTCTTCCTCGCCGGCACGGCGCTGACCGGTGTCGCCGGGATCGTCGGCACGGTGGCGCCGGATCTCGGGGTGCTGATCGTCGCCAGGGTCCTGCTCGGTTTCGGTACCTGCGCGGGCTACCCGGCGGCGATGTACCTGATCCGGAGCGAAGCCCGGCGGACCGGGCACGACAGTCCCGCGGGAGTGCTGACCGCGCTGGCGGTCGCCACGCAGACGATCGCCGTCGTCGGCCCCAGCCTGGGCGGCCTGTTGATCGGCCTGGGCGGCTGGCGCACGACGCTGGCGGTCAACATCCCGTTGGCGGTGCTCGGAATGGTCCTCGGCGCGCTGCGGCTGCCGAGGACACCGGCGCCGGACCGCGGCGAGGAGACAGGGACCGGGCTGGACCCGGCGGGCATGCTCCTGTTCGCCGCCATGCTCGTCTTTCTGTTGCTGTTCCTGATGAATCCCGCCGGGCAGTGGTACCTGCTCGTACCGGCGGTCCTCGCCGGGGCCGGTTTCGTCCTCCGGGAACTGCGGGCGGCGACACCGTTCGTCGATTTGCGGCTGCTGCGCGGAAATCTGCCCTTGGTGACGACCTACGGCCGCGCCTTGCTGGGCTACATCGTGTCCTATGCCTTCCTTTACGGCTACACACAGTGGATGGAGGAGGGGCGTGGGCTGTCCGCCGCCCAGACGGGCCTCGCGCAACTGCCGCTGTTCGGGACCGCGATCATCGTCTCCGTCCTCACCGGGCGGCGCCGGGAGGTTCGCGGCAAGCTCCTGGTGGGCGCGGCGGGTCAGGTCGTCGCCTGCTCCCTGCTCCTGGTGCTGACCGGCAGCAGTGCGATCTGGCTGCTGGTGATCGTCGCCGTGCTCTTCGGGATCCCACAGGGGCTGAACAGCCTCGCCCTGCAGAACTCGGTGTACCACCAGGCCGAACCGGAGCGCATCGGGTCCTCGTCGGGGCTCTTGCGCACGTTCGGGTACCTCGGCGCGATCGTGGCCTCGGCCGCGAACGGGGCCTTCCTGTCCCGGCGGGCCGACACGGCGGGTCTGCACCATCTCGCCTGGTTCATGCTCGGCGCCGGCGCGTTGTTCTTACTGGTGACCGTGGTGGACCGCGCGCTGCGCCGGGTCGGTACCACCGCGGAAAGCCGCTCCGCATAACGGAAATTACCACCGTCTGGAAAGGACGATCGAAGATGGCGAACACCGTGCTGCTCGTGATGGATGTGCAGAACAACATCGTGAGCCGCGTGGAAGACCCGCACTACCTGCCACGCCTCGCGCGGGCGGTGAAGACCGCCCGAGACAACGGAACCCGGATCATCCACGTCGTCGTCGGGTTCCGTGCCGGCCATCCCGAGCGCAACGAGCGGAACAAGAGCTTCGCCGCGTTGCCCCCCAACGTCTTCACCGAGGACGACCCCGGCGCCGCCATCCATCCCGACCTCGAGCCGCTGCCCGGCGAAACGGTCGTCACCAAGCGGCGGGTGAGTGCCTTCGCCGGGAGTGACCTGGAGTTGGTCCTCCGCGCCGGTGACATCGACCATCTCGTTCTGACCGGTGTCGCCACCAGCGGCGTCGTACTGTCCACACTGCGCCAGGCGGCCGACCTCGACTACCGGCTGACCGTCCTGTCGGACGGTTGCTACGACCCCGACGCCGAAGTGCACCGGGTCCTGGTCGAGAAGGTGTTCCCGCGCCAGGCGGAGGTCACCACCATCGAAGACTGGGAGTGAGGGTGCTCAGGCGTTCTTGAGGGCTTCGGCGGCCTTGTCCCAGTTCTGGTGCGTTTCGTCCAGATAGGACTGGGCCGCCGGACCCAGCCTGGTGCCCCTGGCGAACGCCCGCATGTTGCCGGGACCGGTGTTGTAGCCGAGCGCGAGCAGTTCGTCGGTGGTGTGACCGGAGCGGGCGGCGGGCAGCTGCGCTTCCAGATCGTGCAGGTACCACGCGGCGGCCTCGATGGCGAGGTCCGGATGATCGGGCAGCTCCTGCCAGTCCCGGTCCGCGAAGGGCCGCCCGCGCTTGGTTTCGTCGAAGGTGGCCTTGTGCATGTTGGCGACCCCGAACGCGGCGTCGGGCTTGATCTTCTGCCAGGCCCGCTCGCTGGCGGGGTCGTGCGGTTTGTAGGACTCGTTGTAGAGGATCGCCATCAGCAGTTGGGGGTCGATCCCGGCTTCCGCGGCCGAGCGCACGACATCGGCGGCGTACTGGGGCGGGCCGGCTTCGGCCGGATTCGCGGTCCCGGTGTTCGCGGACCCGGCGGAGGTCGACGGCGTGGCCGGGCCGGAGGACGACGCCGCGCAGGCGACCACACTCGCGGCCGCGACCGCGACGGCCAGCGCCGCCCATCCCGCACTCTTCATGGTTCCCAGTCTGACACCGTTGCGTCTCGCGTCGCCGCTGCTTCACGACAGGCGGGTCACCGACAGTCGCAGCGCATGCCGTCTGAGTTCGTCCCAGGCCCAGCGCCGCGCCACCGGCCGGTCGGATTCTTCGAGCAAGGTGGCGATCCAGGCGGCCACCTGCGACGGAGCGCCCCCACCGGGTGCGGTGTGGGGACCGGGTGTCCACAGTTCGAGCGCGTTGCGGGCCGCGGTCCGGCCCTGACCGGTCAGCGGAAACGCGGCGATGAGGGGCTGCCAGTCCCCGAGATAGGCGAGGCCGATCAGACGACCCGTTTGGACGCTCGCGTGGCGACCGCGGGGATCGAACTCGCGGAGCAGCCGGTGCACGGCGGCTGTCCCGGTGTCTGTCCCAGCGTCTGTCCGGGTGTCTGTCACAGGGCCTGTCCGAGCGTCTGTCTGAGGGCCTGTCCGGGGGTCTCCGTCACCGGTGCGGCGAGCCAGGTAGCCCGCGATCGCCAGCGCGTCGCCCAGCGGAGCCCGGGTGACGACCCCGAAGCGCGCGGAACCTGTTTCGACGGTGACGGAACCCCACTCCGCAGCACACCCCGTGACCAGCTTTTCCACCACGGGGAGTGCCTCCGTTGCCCCGACCGTGGCCGCGGCGAGGAGCCACTGGACCGCTTCGGGTGACGGGTGGTCCAGGGCGGGACGCAGGTCCAGCAGTCGGTGACGCGCGGCGGGGCTGAAGGCGTGCCGGGGTCCGCGGTCGCACGAGCGGTGGAAGTCGTGGCTGGCGAGCGCGGCCACCGCCAGCGTCGCGACGGCATCATCGGCGCCCAGCATCGCGTCCAGTTCGGCGGGCTTGCCCCGGCTTCGGGCCAGCGCCGCGACCCATGGCCAGCGGTGCCGCTCGGGAAGTCCCCGCTCGGCGAGAATCGCGGCGGTCTCCCAGGCCAGCCGCGTACCGCGCGCACGATCGGCCACGAAAACCGCGTGCACCAGCGCCGCGAGCCCGGCGATCCGGTCGGCGCCGACGACGGGTGCGAGCTGCCGGATCAGTCGTTCGGCGAGGTCACGCCCGCGCGGGCCGGCGGTGCGGACCGCGGCGGCCGCGATCGACAACCGCTCGGCGGTCGCGTCGGGCCCGGTCCGGTCCAGGAGGTCGTGACCTTGCCCGGGGGTGTCCCGGAGCAGCCGGTGCGCGGCGGCCGCCGCCACGGCCGGATCATCCGAGTCGAGCAGCTTCAGCGACAGGTCGGGATCGGCCGCACCGGTGAGCAGTTCGTCGAGCCGGTCGACGACCGAGTCGCCCAGATCGAAGGCGAACCGCCGGCGCAGCAACCAGGGCAGTGGTTCGGTCTCGGCGAGGAAGGACACCAGTTCGGCCCGCTCGGCCCGCAACCGCCCGGTGACGGTCGCCGCCGCGAGTTTTCCCTCGACGACGGCCAGGCGGCGTCGGCAGGACGCGCGGTAGACCTCCCGGAGCATGGCGGGCAGCATCGTCCCGAGGTCGCGCAGCGCGAGCACGGCCTGCCGGATGACCTCCCACGGTTCCGCCGGATCGACGCAGTGGGAGATCAGCAGCTCGGCGCCCCGGACATCCGCTTTCCCGGCCGCTTCCAGCACCGCCACCCGCAGCGGTACCGGGGCCGGGGCCGGGTCGCCGAGGACCTGGAACACGGCCGAGGTCAGGGTTTCGGAGGCGGCTCGCCGTTGGCTGCCCAGAAGGGTCTCCTCGTGCGCGGCGGCGAGCGCGCGCAGCGCTTTAGTGCGCGCTTGTTCGTGTGCACCGGAGTCGAGCACTGATGCCAGCAGCGTCTCTCGGCCGGACCCGTTGCCCAGTTCGCGCAGCGCGTCGGCGGCCGCGCGCCAGGCCGCCGGTCCGGCGACCGGGTCACCCAGCATTTCCCGCTGCGCCGAGGTGAACTCGGGAAGATCGGCGTTCGCGGCTCGCAGCAACCGCGCCGCGAACACGGGGTCCTCCGGCGAAACCGTGCGCACCATGTCCAGCACCGGGCCCTGGTCGCCGACCTGTGCGGCGAACCGGACGCAGGGCTCGCGCCAGCGCGGATTCCGTGCCAGCTCCGCGGCCCGATGCGGCTCGGCGAGCAGGGTTCGCACCGCCGCGAACTCGTGATCGCCGCGATTTTCCGGGATACCTTGCAGTTTCAGGGTGTCCGGAGGGCCGCCCGCGGCGAGCCGGCGCGCCACCGCCGAAAGCACGGCGGGCCGGCGTGGATCGAGCCGGTGCCAGGACGGATCCTCCAGCAGCGACGTCAGGAGATGGTCGACGTCCAGGCCGGTGCGGGAAAGCGCCTGCCACAGGAAAGACCGCATCGCGCCGACCGCAAGGGGGCGCAGGTGGACGACCGGAAACCCGTACAGCTCCGGTTCGTCGCCCTCGTGCCGGAGGCAGACGACCAGCGCGACGCGGGGATAACGGTCGCACAGGTCTCGCAGGGACGCGGTCACGCGTACGCGGTCCGCCTGGCCGAGCTGGTCGATGCCGTCGACGATCAGGTGAACCGCGCCCAGGACGAGCAGCTCCACCGGTGTCGCGATCTCCTCCGCTGCCGAGAGGAAGACGGGAATGCGGTCGGTGAGCCGGTTTCCGAGCTCGCGCACCACCGTTGTCTTGCCGCTGCCCGCACCACCGGCGAGCAGTGCGACGCGGTCTGTCAGCACTGTAAGCGCGCTGATCCCGTTCGCCGTCAGGTCGAAGTAGGCCGGGTCACGACTCGTTTTCCTGCCTCCGACCTGGGCGATTCGCCGGTGGCGCAGCAGTTCCTCGCTGTCCTCATCGAGCGGTCCACGCGACTCCAGCGCGGTGACCAACTCCGCGTAGAAGCGCGTCGAAGCGCCATCGAGGGGAAGAACCTCGCTCGCGATGCGCAGCGCCATGACCAGATGGTCGCGCTCCCAGAAGCGGAAAGGATCGCCGCTCCATTCGGTCGCGGCCATGGCCGCCGCGGCCGAGGCACACAGCTTCGCGGCGGGCTGGAGATCACCGGTCCATTTCAGCGTCCGGTGCGCCGCGAGGAGCAGCTGCCGCGGATGGTCCCAGCGCCACGGCCGGCCCGCCGTCGCGGGATAGCAACGGTGCGCGTGCTCGCGGATCGCCCACAGAATGCCGAAAGCGGCCCACAGGCCCGTGTCCACCAGATCGCGACAGGCCTGCCCCGCCCGGTCTCCGTCAGCGCCCAGGTCGAGCAGGTGGGCGGCGAAGCCGAGCGCGCGCTGCAGGCCGAGCAGCGCGGGCAGGCCCGCCTCGGCGAAGACGTCGCGCACCAGCCCGATCTCCAACCAGCAGAAATCCGTCTGATGTGGACGGTCGCGGGCCGCCCTGGCGTAGTCGATCAGGTAGGGGCGCCCGGCGGTACACAGGACGTTGCGGGGGTTGAGATCGCCGTGCACGGGGGAGAACACGCGTCCTTCGACCGATTCCGTGAGCACCTGGGGCAATGCGCCGAACGGGTCAGAGTCGAGTTCACCGGTGACGGCCCACAACCGGCGGCGGTGCGTCGTCGTCCGGGTGGCCGTGATCCGGCCGCACACCGCGATGCTGGACCTTTCCGCCAGGCGTTCGACCACGTTCGGGCGGCCGTGCTCGGGCTCGATCTCCACGACGATGTGGTCGCCGCGCGCGATCAGCGAACCGCTGCGGGTGACCTTGTGGGGGCGCAGTTCGCCGAGCGTGAGGAGATCTCCGTCCCGGAGACCGGTGCCGCGCACGGAACGCAACAGCACTTCGTCGTCGGCCAGCCGTGCCGAGCGGGCCTGCCCCGGGTCGACGGGGCCATGGTGGAGCAGCTCCCCGTCGAGCGAGTCGACCGTCACGGTCACATTGGGACCGAGTTCGAGGTTGGCGAACCGCAAGGACAACGGCGCCGGGTGGATCGCATACCGGTGGTAGAAAACGTGGGCCGTGCCCGAGAACAGTTCCCCGATCGCTGCCACGGTTTTCGCAAACGCTCCCGGCGATCCCCGGAAAGCGGCACGGGCCAGTTCTTCCAGGGTGGCCACCTCGTCCTCCGGCGCACCGGCGTACTGGCCCACGTGGTCGTAGACGAGCGCCGACGGACCGTCCCACGGGCTGACCGCGGCGCCGGTGGTCACTTCCCGCGTGGCGGCGACTATGGGCGCGCACAACGCGTTGCGGACCGGTTCGACCACCTCGCGGTAGGCCCGCCATTCCGCCGCGAGTTCGGCCGCGGGGCCGATCTTCACCACGCGCAGCAGCCGGTGCGGCCCGCACCACAGGAAAACCTGCGCCACCGTGGAACCCGTGAGACCGCCGTCGAGCAGGCGCACCACTTCGATGTGGTCGATCGCCTCCGGCCAGGCCTCCGGCGGGATCCGGCGAAGCGCGCTCCTGATCTCCGCGTCTTCGGCCAGGCCCGGTGCGAAGATCACTTCAGGGGCGTCCATCATGGTCCTCATGGGCGGGGCGGTGGACGAGCCAAACGCCTGGGCCGGGATCTGCAGCCGGTTCCGGGAACTGCGGGGCGAAGCGAGCCAGTGGGGACTCGGTGATCGCTGGCGGTCGCTGGTGGAGGCGACGCGCAAGCGCGAAGCGCTGATCGCGGACTGGGTCGCGCTGCTGGCGGAACTCGCCGAACTGCGCGGCGCGGCGGAGGACTTCGCCAGCCGCGGGGGAACCCGGGGCGACGCGGCCGTCTCCGGTTACGGCTGCCCGGAAAACCTGTGCAGCCGGCACGCCGCGCGCCGTGTCTTCGGAGAAAAACCATGGTGCGAGTTGCTGCGCCGCGATTTGATCGACCTTGCTCAAGCGCGCGGCGATGTGCCACCGTAGGCCATGGCCGCCACGCTGGTCCGGATCTCGTTCAGCACGCTGCTCCGGATCAAGGACGACAACCGTTACGTGCTCTTTCATTCGCGGTCCCGGCCGGGCGCCTTCGGTCCGCCCGGTGGCGTGGTCAAGTACTTTCCCCCGGCCGCGCGCGTGCTCGAACGGCTCGGCTTCCGCGAGGAGCGCGGCGGCCCGCGCGCGGCCGTGACGAAATGGGATCTGCGCGGCTTCCTGCCCGGCGGCTCGCTCCGGCGGTTCGTGAAATGGTTCGACACCGGCGCCTACCGGGAGGAGCCGGCCGAATGCCTGCGCCGCGAGCTGGCCGAGGAGCTCGGCGAGGTCGGACTGTCCGCATTGGACGGACGGGTGCACGGTCTCGCCTTCACCATGGTCCGGACCGTGGTGGAGGGTCCCGAAGCCGTGCTCGGCAAACCTTTCGAGCAGTTGCGGCGCTTCGACGTGTATGACCTGCTGGCCGTGGACGGGGCGGCGCTGGCGCTCACCCGGGAGCTGATCGAGGCCGCCGACGACCCGTCGTGCTCCGGCGTGATCTGCGCGACCAGGGAGGAGATCGCCCACGGCCGGCACCGGCTGGCGCTGATCGCGCCGCAGTCCGCGTTCCTGATCGGCGCCGAGCGCATGATGTCCGATCTGCCGCCCGTCCCGTGACGACAGCCAAGCTGTGGACCCCGACCGTACGGGGAGAAACCGACACCTCGTTCGGCCTGCGCCTGGGTTTCGAACTGGACTCACCCCCGCGTTCATGGCCGGCCGCGGCCTTCCTCCTGATGCGTTTCGACGACGCGCGCGTGGACGCGGTCGAGTTGCGCGTGGAAACGCCGGAGACGGCATCGACCGAGGTTTCGGTGCTGTCCCCGGGCCTGTTCGGCTGGACGATCGGCGATCCCGAGGGGCGCACGCCGATTCCCCGGGTCGGCGAGGTGTACGCCTCCCTGAGCGGACCCGTCGCGCCGGACGGGTTCACCGGTTCCATTCGGCTGGACACCACCATGATCCGGTCCGGACCGCTCGGTGGCCGGCGGGATCACCGCCGTGCGGCCGGACCGGTGCGGTTCGCGCTGCGCCCGCCCGAAGGGTGGACCGGCACCGTGGCGCCCGCGGCGGCCGGGGAAGGCGCCACCGGCCCCGGTGCGGTCCGGTTGTGCATCGCGGCCGACATGCAGAGGTACAGCAGGTTCCGCACGCCCGAGGCAGCCCGAGCGCAGCAGCGCTTCGTGGCGGTGCTGGCCCGTGCCCGCCGGTACGCCGGAATCGGTGACGGCGGCGTCGATCTCCAGCAGTCCGGTGACGGCGAGTTCGCGGTCCTGCCCGCCGGGGTGGACGAGTCGGTGGTGATTCCCCGGTTCGTGGCAGGGCTGCGCGGTGCGCTCGAGGAGACGAACTCCGACCTCTCCGAGCGGGCCAGGGTCCGGATCCGGATCGCGCTGCACCGTGGTCACGTGGCGCCCGGCCCGAACGGCTGGGTCGGCGCGGCGACCATCGCGGTGCACCGGCTGCTGGACAGCGATGCCGTGCGCACCGCGCTGGCGGGACGCGAGGAGGCGGATTTCGCGCTGATCGTGCCGGACTTCCTGTACCGGGACGTCATCGCCGATCACCTGCCCACCGCCGGGTTCACCGCCGTCGAAGTCACCTTGCCCGCCAAGGGTTTCACCGAGCAAGCGTGGATTCACCTCCCCGCGTCCTGAGCATTCCGCTTGAGCAGCAACGGTGTCCGGTACGAATCCCCGAGGTTGTCGTGCGCCCACACCTGGTTGCGGCCGAGCTCGAACGCCGCCTCGATCGGGCGACCCGCGGCCAATGCCTGGTAGAACCCGATACTGAACTTGATCGAGGCCTGATCCAGGATTTCCTGCCGCATCCCGATGACGTAATCGACGTGACGCGACACCGCTCGCGCCAGAATTTCGCTGTCGCAGGCGTTCACGATGACGCATTCGATGGTGTCCGCGAACTGCCGGAGCAGGTCCGCCAGGCCCTCGATGGACCCGAAACTGGGCGCACCGACCTCGTTTTCGAAGTAGACGCGCCCGTCCGGCGCCCCATGACCGGAGAAGTGCACGATCCGGGGGCCGGTGTCCAGCAGTGCCTGGGAAAAGTCCTCGATGCGGGCGGCGGGGCAGTCGCTCAACTGGATGCTGTCCCGGTATTTCCCCAGCCGCACTATCTCGCGGATCTTCCGCAGTTCGTGCTGCAGGCGGAGCGTCCGCGTGCCGATCGGATTGGCCGAGAGGTAGAGGACGCGGACGTTTTCCGGAGTGCTGTCCGCTCCGGAAGCCGCCACCTGGATGGTCCCGTTCTGCACCTGGCGCCGGCTCCGCCCGTACACGTCGGAGAACGTCGTGCTGATCCGCACCGGCACCAGGCCGCGCGCGCCGGCCCGGACGGGAAACGAGAAATCCCCGGTCTCGCCCGGAGTCAGCGGGCCGAATTCCCAGTCGGAGACATGCTGGTATCCCTCGAACGGACCGGAGATGCTCAGCTGTCCCCGCGTGATGCTGGTTTCCCCGGAATTGTGCACGGTGCCTGCCACGGACGCCCATTCGTCATAGGGCAACTGCCGGGTGCCGAGCCGCACCGTCAGCTGTGGTTCCGGCGCGGCGGACGGCGCGGGCTCGACGGTGAGCGGCAGTGAGAAGGCCGATTCCCGGCACGACCTGCCGTGGTGGTTCCGGTAGGAGAAGTTCGTGCTGGTGGCGGCCCACCGGCCGGCGGCGAGCGCGCGCACCCCGAGCCGGTGTTCGAAAATCCCACCGGGCGGAATCCGGTCCACCTCGACCCGGGTCCTGCCCAGCAGGCAGACGATCTCGCTGGGCAGCTTCAGCTTGAACACCACGGAGGTGCACGGACCCGTTCCGACGTTGGTGAGCCGGATCGTCAACTCGGTGTCCCGGCCCTCGAACATCCGGTCCGGCGTCAGTTCTACCCGGATCATTCCGCCGTCCCACCGGCCCGGGCTTTGACTCCGGGGTGATGCCGCTGCCAGCATTCCCGGCAGTGGAAGCCGAACCGCGTCAGCGGGCCCGGCACGTCGCTGAACGCGTTATCCTCCAACCCCATCCAGTCGTTGCCGCACAAAGGTTTTCCGCAGTGGTGACAGACCACTTCCGCGTTGGCCTCGGCGCCCCGGGCATAGCACTCCGCGCACTGCCAGTCCATCGCTATTCTCCTCCGAGTTCCCGCTCGATCCGCGCGCTGATCTGGCGGTAGGTGTCCTCCGAGATGCGGCCCGCCAGCAGCGCCTCGGTCAGCTGGTCGAGCTTCTTGCTCAGGGTTTCCGGGCGCGCCGGCTCGGCGGTGACCTGCGGGCCGGACGGCTCGCCGAAGTTCCGCTGGGGTGGGACGAGGTTTTCCGCCGGCGTGTCCGGGGACATCCGGGTGGTCGTCCGGCTCCGCCGCTTGAGCGTCTCGGCGGTCAGCGCGTGCAGCGCATCCCAGCGTTGCTCGATCGCGCGTTCCATTTCGGCATTGGCGTAAGCGCCCCGGACGGAAAGCCGCACCTTGGTGTTTCCGGCTTCCGGGCGGATGTCGTGGTGGTAGATCTCTTCGCCGGTCAGGCTCAGGTTGAAGTCCACCGGGTATACACCGTCGTAGTATCGTCCCGCGATGTCCCAGTATCGGTTCACGATGTCGGCGCGGCCACCGGTCCGCGGCGGGTTTTCGATGATCCGCTTGACGTAGTAGCCGTCGTCGCTCATCAGATTGGTCAGCGCGATGACCGTCTCGTGATCGGGAATGACGCCCGGGAACGGATCGGTCTCGTTGCGGTTCGCGTCCTCGTTCCGGTTCCGATCGGGCACCATCCGCACATCCTGGTAGCGGAGTCCGGCCAGGCTCAGGCCGAATTCCGCCGTCACCCGGGTGCGGGCCGTGCGTCTGCGGTAGTCGGTCCGCTTGCCGCCTAGGGGGTGATGGATCTGCAGCGCGTGCAGGCCGGAGAGGGAACCCTTGAAGGTCGCCTCGACGCTGCCCCGGATCTCCTCGTCCATGCTGATGCGGTTCTCGAACCGGATCACCAGCGTGATGCGGCGTCGCCGTTTGTCGTCGTCGCCGACCGATGGTCGCCGCCATTCCAGTACACGAACCATTTCACCGGGATTGTCCGGGTCTTCCTCGATACCCATGTTCCCGCCCTGTGTCGCGCTCTCGACGTTTCCCCAGGACACCGGGACCCGCACGGTGAGCGGGCCGAGCTGGTCGATTTCGAGCGGCTCCTCCGCCGGTCCGAAGGCCACCCACTGCAGCTCCAGGTTCACCGTGCGCTGGTCGGATTCCGGCTCCAGCGACGGCGTGAGCCACAGCGGCAGCGAGTCGATGCCGGTCTTCCGCAGGCGGTGTTTCGCCTCGAACCGCCAGTGGGCGCCGGTGCGGGCGTCCGGCGTGGCCAGGAAGGGCTGGTCGACGACCCGACCGGAGAGCGGGATCACCCCGCCCGGGAACCGTGTCCCCTCGAACCGCACGCCGGCTTCGCCGACCAGGACGGCGAAACCCGCCGAGAATTCGACGTCGTGGCCGCTGATCTGATACTTGTCCCGATAGGAGCGGAGCCGGTCCTGATCCGGCCTGCCGAAGGTCATGGCGACGGAAAGCGCGCCCTCCACCGGATCGAGCGAAGTGGTGTAGGTGCCCTGTTGGTCCAGGGTGAGGCGGCCGCGCACGGTCTCCCGGATCGTCGCGGAATCGATGTGCGGCACCACCGGAAGCGGCGGCCGGAACCGCGCCGCGTCCTCCTTGCGCCGGCGGTCGAAGAAGTACCCGAAGCCCGCGATGCCGGCGCCCACCAGGAACATCACCAGGCCCGAGGACACACTGCCGAACATCACCGCGATGCCGACCGCCGCCAGCACGGCGCCGGCGCCGATCACCGGCAGGGTCGATCCCTTCACGACATGACGGCAGTCGTCACAGTGGAACGGTTCGAGATCGGGCAGCCCGAGCTTGGCGAACTCCTTGGTGCGCGGTGTGGTCCGGCCCAGCGGCTCGGGCGGACCGTCCTTGTCGCACATGGCCCGGCCGCAGTGGTGGCAGACGGCGGAAAGATCGGTGGATCCGCACCGGTAACAGCGTGTTCGCGGTGCTCGTCGGACAAGTGTGGTCGGCATGGTCGTCCCTGGTTTCCTCGTCAGCGCCGCGACCGCAACCGGTCGAAGCGTTCGCGCAGCGCGCGCTGCAGTGCGTTCATTTCATGCGTCAGTGCCCGGCTTCCGGTGAGCAGCGTGCCGAACACGAACACCTTCAGCTCGCCGCTGTCGAACTCGCTTTCGAACATCTGCCCGCCGGGCACCTGGTTCTGCCGTTTGGTGCGGAACCGCTGCCCCTCCGCGAGCAGCCACAGGTTCATCTGGTCCGGACCTTCGGAGCGGCAGGCGTAGAGCAGGTACCGGTCCCGGCCATCCCGGTGCGGGGCCATCATCTCCACCTCGAAGCCCTGGTTCATCAGGGCCGTCTTGATGTCGGCGATGCGGGCCTCGTCGGGAATCAGCTCGTCGAAATGGAGATGCTGATACGGGGCGTGGATGCGCCGGGCGAACGCGTCGTCGAGAATGAGGTGGAGGCCGCAGGTCAGGCGCGTGGCCGGTTTCGGTTGCCGGTGCGGGGGAACGAGCCCGCCGATCCCGTTGTGCAGGCGCGACCGCACGCCGGAGATCAGGTGGCCCGGAATTTCGACCTCCACCGTCCCGTTCAGGCTTTCCTGGCGGTAGAGCTCGCCGGGCTGTTCGATCGAGAGCACCATGGGACCGCTCTCGTAGGTGTAGGCGTCCGCCTTCCGCATTCCGACGTTGAACCATTCGATGCAGCGCGTCGCCGGGTTGTACCGGAGCTGGTCGTTTCCGCGGCCGTCGACCTCCAGCTGCAATGCCTGCAGGGAAGTGATGGTCGGCCAGTCCAGCGCGACCCGCTCGACCGTGGGACTGAGGTCCTTTTTCGGTTGGGTGGGCAGCGTGATCGAAACGGAGACGACCAGCCACAGGCAGGGGCGGAAGCTGACCTGTTGAGTGATCTTGCTGGGAATGTCGTCGATCTTCCGGTGGTCGGCGTCGACGGTGTCGATGAGGTCGCCGAGTTCCACCGTGTCCGGGTCGATCAGCTCGACCCGCACGTCGATCGGAATCACCTTGGGCACATCGGGATCGAGCGTGTAGTCGTAGGTGATGACACAGGTGTTCCGGTCGTCGTCGAGGGCATCCGGGCCGTCCTTCCCGCCGACCGGCACCCGGATCGGCACCGAGCCGTAGGAACTGTTGAGCGGCAGCACATCGCCCAGGTTCGTGTTGCCGTACCCGGTGAGCGCGAGGTGTCCGATCAACGCCTCGTCCGCGTCCGGGCCGTCGTTTCTCGCCACGTCGGCGCAGGCCTGGCGGGTGAAGAACTCGTGCCCGTCGTAGGGAACGGTGACCTCGATGCGGCCGGACGGTTCCGCGGTGGCGCTGTGCGTCGGGTTCCGCGAGATCTCCTGTTCGTAGCAGTAGTGCTCGGTGAGCCGCACGCTTTCGATCTGGGCACGGGAATAGCTGATGCCGGCATCGGCGTCACCCCCGCGGTTGCCCAGAGCGGTCCGGACACCTGCCTCGACCTTCCGGCGAACCTGGGCGATCCGATCCTGCCGTGTGGGCATGGCCGGCCCCTTCCCGTCGAGTTTTTCCGGGGTACGAGTCGGCTGCCCAGGACATGCCGTTACAACCGTCCCCTGCTTGCGCACAACTTTGTGCCGATCCGTGACGAGAGACCCCGTACTAATACGGGTTTTCGCCGAACCGTCTCAATTCCGTGAGATCGCGGACCACTATGCGTCGATACCGCAGCCGGAGCAGGCCCTCGTTCTGCATCGCGTGGAAGGCCTTTTCCACCGTGCTGAGCGCGGTTCCGGCCAGCGAAGCCACTTCCGCCCGCGTGAGCGGAACCCCGAGGTCCCAGCCGGCCGGCGTGCGACGGCCGAACCGCTGGGCGGTCTCGATGAGCACCTGCGCGACGCGCGTGGGCGCGGGGGTGGCCACGAAATCCACCCGGCTCTTCTCCGCGGACCGCAGGCGTTCGCTCACGGTGCGCGCCACGGAAAGGCAGGCCTCGGCGTTGCGCCCCAGGAATTCCCGCAGCTCGGCACCGCCGACCAGCCTTGCCGCGACCAGGGTTCCCGCGACGGTGTTCGCGCAGCGGTGCCGGTCTTCGAGCACGGCCATTTCGCCGAGCAGATCCCCGGGGCCCCGCACCGCGACGAGGACTTCCCGTCCCTGGCGGGTGCCGACGAAGACCTTGACATAGCCGGAAAGCAGTAGCAGTGCGTGCTCTCCCCGGTCACCCTGTCTGAGCATGACCTGGCGGGCTGGGAACGACACCGGCACGCCCAGCCGGAGCAGGGCGTCCCGGTCGCGCCGGCGCATCCGCCCGAGCAGGCTCCCCACGGGCCATTCCAGTACCGTCAGCGCTGGCTCCTTCTCCCACTCCGGCACGCTTGTCCACTGTGCCGGGCCACTGCTTCGCACATCTCGTATCAGGACGGGATCGGCGACGCTTCGCCGTCGGGATCCGCGGCGGCCCGCAGCCGGGTCAGGTCCCGGATCGTCATGTGGCGATAGCCGGTCTTGATCACCTGCGCGCGGCGAAGGCCGGCGAGTGCCTTGTGCACCGTCGGTTCCGCCGCACCGACCAGTGCCGCCAGTTCGGGCTGTGTCAACGGAACCTGGAGTTCCACACCCGCGCTGGTGCGTTCGCCGTGGCTGTCCGCGAGTTCGGCCAGTACCCGCGCAACTCGCACGGGAACCTCGTAGCCGCTGAAATCCACCCGGCGCCGGGTTGCCCAGCGCAGCTTCGCGCCGACCGTCCGGCTGACCGCCACCGCCGCCTGGGGGTGACGGGTGAGGAAATCGTGGAACGTGCCCTGCTGCATGATGCGGGCGCGCACGAGCCCGGCCGCGGTGACCGTCGCCGAGCGCGGTTGGCCGTCCAACCCGGCCAGCTCACCGACGATCTCGCCGCCGACCCGGATGGCCAGCAGCGCGAGTCCGCCGGTGGGCGCCGTCGCGGTGACCTTCACACAGCCGCGTACCAGCAGGATGACGTGCGTGGAAAGTTCGCCTTCGCGCACCAGGATCTGACCCGGCAGGAACTCCCGCCGCGTGCCCAGCCTCAGCAGTTCAACGCGGGCAGGCGGCGGCAGGGTGGCGAGCAGGCTGTTCGCCGACCACGTCTGGACCTCCATGGTTGAAAAGGAAACTGCGAACCGGCGCTGGGCACCAGCCCGGACCCCCGGCTGGCCTAGGCCGTGACCAGGCCGTGGTGCGCCAACGCCGGACGAGTCCCGTCACCGCGGTCAGCACCCAAGGCAGCAGGAAACCCGGCGACCGGAGGGAGAACTCGGCGACCGGACGGGGGGACTCGCGGACCGGACGGGGGGACACACCGGTGACTGCCGTGTCCCCTGTTCCGGTCGCCGTGTTCTCTGTTCCGGTTGCCGTGTCCCCTGTTCCGGTTGCCGTGTCCCCTCTTCCGGTCCGCGAGTCCTCTGTTCCTGTTGCTGTGTCCTCTGTTCCGGTCGGTGTGCGGCCGCGGGCGCGGCGGGGCGGGGGAACGACGAACTCGGTGGTTCAGGGGGCTGACGGCGTGACCGAAAGCCCCGACCGAGGGTGCCTCGGGGCTCGACATGGTGCGCGCGTTGCCCGGCCGAGCACGTCGAACCACATCGCATGCGCGCGCGTCCGTCACGACGAGCGGGGCGAGGAAGTGGTGGAGGTTCACGCTGAACCCGACGACCTCGATGCCCGTGATGTGCCGTGGGCGCAGGCCTCGGCGAGTGCCGGACAACTGGCGCTGATTTCGTTTCTCAGTACCGGGCCCCGCCCACGCGGTCGTCGCAGACGGCCACGTCGTAGCCGTTGCGGGCGAGATCAAGCGGTGATCAGGTTGACGATCCCGCCGCCCACCGGGGCCACCGTTTCCACGAAACAACGCTACGCGGAGTTCATCACCCGGCCGTCCCAATGCGGGGCGCCTATCGTTGAACCGTGGCCAGAGCTGATGCCGTCGTGGTCGGGTCCGGTCCCAACGGGCTGGCGGCCGGGGTGATACTGGCGCGTGCCGGGTTGCGGGTCGAGATCCGCGAAGGTGCCCCGGACTTCGGGGGCGGTCTGCGGTCGAAGTCGCTGTTCGACTCCGAGGTGGTGCACGACGTCTGCTCCGCGGTGCACCCGATGGCCGTGGCCGCCCGGTTTTTCCGCGAGTTCGATCTCGAAGCGCGCGAGGTCGGGTTGTGCCGGCCCGAGATCGCCTACGGGCATCCGCTGGACGGCGGCCGTGCCGGGCTGGCCTACCAGAGCCTGGACCGGACCTGTGCGCACCTCGGTCCCGACGGTGCTCGTTACCGCTGGTTGCTGGAGCCGCTGGTGCGGCACAGCCAGGCGTTGGTGGACGGGTTGTTCTCGGATCAGCGTCGACTGCCCGCGGACCCGTTGGCGTTGCTGCGGTTGCCCACCCGCGCGCTGGCGCAAGGCACGCCGGCGGTGAAGCACCTGTTTTCCTACGACATCGCGCCCGCGATGCTCGCCGGAATCGCCGCCCACGCCATCGGCCGGTTGCCCAGCCTCGCGTCGGGGGTGACCACATTGCTGCTCGGGCACCTCGCGCACGCGACGGGTTGGCCGCTGCCGCGCGGCGGGAGCTCGCGCATCGCGGGCGCGCTCGCCGACGATTTCCTCGACCACGGCGGGATTCTGCACACCGGTAGCCCGGTCACGGACCTCCGCGAGCTGGCCGAGGTGCCGGCGGTGCTGCTGACGGTCGGTCCGCGCGGTCTGCTCGACCTCGCGGGCCGGTGGCTGCCCTCGCGCTACCGGCGGCAGCTCGAGTCCTACCGCTATGGCCCGGCCGCGGCGAAGGTCGACTTCCTCGTCTCGGAGCCGATTCCGTGGGCCGATCCCGAACTGCGCCGGGCGGGAACCGTGCACCTGTGCGGCGACCAGGCCGCGGTCTTCGCGAGCGAAACCGCCACCGCGCAAGGGAAACGTCCGGATAACCCCTTCGTGTTACTCTCCGAGCCGATGGTCGCCGACCCCTCTCGGGGGACGCGGGGCAAGCGACCGGTTTGGGCCTACTGCCACGTGCCGAACGGGGATCCCGTCGACCCGGTCGAGCTGATCCGGCGGCAGATCGAGCGGTTCGCACCGGGCTTTTCCGACACGATCCTCGCCTCTCACGGCACGACCGCGCCGCAACTGGCCGCGTACAACCCGAACTACGTGGGCGGGGACATCGCGACCGGCGAGGTCGGCATCCGGCAGCTGCTGGCGCGCCCGGTGCCGCGGTGGGATCCCTACCGCACCCCGCTCGACGGCGTTTACCTGTGTTCGGCGGCGACTCCACCAGGGCCGGGCGTGCACGGGATGTGCGGTTACTTCGCGGCGAAATCGGTGCTGCGCCGCGAATTCGGAATCCGGGAGCTGCCTTCGCTCGCGCCGGTCAGGACGGTGGCCGCCGGAGGAAGGCCGTGAGCAGTCCGGGCGTGGCGGCATCGGCGAGCGCGATCGCCTCACTCACCGGAATGTCCACAGTGGAGTAATGTTGGTGCCCGGCCGCCGACGTCGCGGTGAGGGTGACCAGTCCGGCCCGGCGCTGGAAGAACGAGCGCCGCACGGTCCAGCCGATCACGCCCTCGCTGGCCAGCATGTGGCGGCGGCGCACCAGGCCACCACCGCGGAACACCAGCCGCCCGGCGACCAGCGCGTGCCCGAGGTTGCGGTAGCGGTCCTCGGCCAGCAACGCGCCGATTCCGAACAGTGCGCAGGAAGCCTGCCACTGCCAGGCCGGCCAGCCGAACAGCCACCACATCAGCACGAAGAAGCCCGTTACGAGCGCGGCGAAGGCGAAGGCCCGGACGTGCCGCCGCCGGCGTGCGCGGCGGCCGTGCCGGGTGAGGGCCGCGGTCACCGGGCCGGAATCGCCGAGGACCTCGCCGGCCACCCGCCGGGCCTCGGGCAGCGGTGCGGGCGGCAGCAGGATGGACCCGCCGTGTTCGGCACCGAGGCCGACGCGCAGACCGGTGGTGATCGCCAGGCACCGCGCGCCGCCGACCATCCGCAGCAGCAGCGGTTCGCTGATCTCCGCGCCGCGCAGGCGGCGGAGTTCGATGGTCGTGGAGCGGGTGGTGAGCAGGCCGCGGGCCACGTGCAGGGTGCCGTTCTGGCGGGTGAGGCGGAAGTTCCAGAACGCCAGCACGTAGGCGATCGCGGACAGCAGTGCCACCACGACCGCCGTGGCCACGGCGACCTCGGCCACGGCGACCCCGGCCGGCACGGACGCCAGCTGGTCGGCGACCGCGCGCAGCAGGCCGAATTCGCGCGGGGCGACCCGGCTTTCGTTGAACAGGTTCGCCAGCGAGCCGGCCACCACACCGATGGTCGCGATCCCGGACAGTGTGAACGGGCCGAACCGGATCCACGAGGGCACCAGCGTGGTGATCGCGAAGGCATCCGTTGCCGGTATGGGCCCTCCGCCCTCGATACCCGCGCCGGTGCCGACGTCGGCGACCGCCGGGGAGCGGCGAAGCAGTTCTCCCCGCAACGCGGCCGCTTCCGCCCGGGCCAGTGCGTCCAGCGTGACGCCCTCCTGTCCGCGGTCGGCGCGCCCGGTGCCGATCACCACCCGGTTCAGTCCGAGCAGCCGCTGCATCGGGTGCGCGGTGAGGTCGACGGAACGGACCCGATCGCGGGGCACGGACAGCTCCTGCCGTCGCAGCAGGCCGCGTCGGACCCGCACATGTGTCGGGGTGATCTGGTAGGTCGTGGTGAACCAGCGCAGCAACCCGCCCGCGACCGCGAGACCGAGGCCGATCAGGCTCCACAGGTGCCCCTGGCCGCGGCCGCCGATGAACAGCACGCCGACGAGCACCGGCAGATAGCGGAACGCCTCCTGCACCGGGTGCACCGCGAGCATTCGCGGGCTCAGGCGGCGCCAGGTCACGTCGCGTCCCCGGCGCTGGCCTGTGTCCGCGCCGCCAGTTCGGCCGCGAGCCGCTGCGCGGTGCCCAGATCGAGGCCGTGGATGTGCACCGGGCCGCGCGCCGAGGCGGTGGTGACCGTCAGGTTGGCCAGGGAGAAGGCCCGTTCGAGCGGTCCCCGTTTGGTGTCCACGGTCTGGATCCGGGAAACCGGGGCGATCCGCCGTTCCTGGTTGAACCAGCCGGACTGGGTGTACACCGCTTCCGGGGTGGCCTCCCAGCGATGCACGCGGTAGCGCCACTGCGGCATCACGATCAGATGCGCGAGTGCCGCCACGGTGGTGGCGAGCAGCACGACGCCCAGCGGCCGGCCCCCGTCGCCGACGAACAGCCAGAGCAGTTCCGCGGCCAGCACAATCAGCCAGCCGAGCGCGGCGCGGGCCGCCCAGTACAACACGGCACGGCCACTGACGAGGTTCGCCGGTGGACGCAGGTCGAGGATTTCGCCGGCCGTCATGCCCGCTTCGCCGGCCGCGCCGCGACGAAACTCCTTGTCACGCCGCCCTCCAGGAAGACCGCCGTAGGAAAGACCGCTGTCCGTCGGATTCAACCTTACTGGCATTTGCGGCCACTGGGCGGAATCAGCGCGCACGGCTAAGGTGGCCCTTGCGACGGGAGGTTGCTTCTCGATGGCCAGACATATGTCGCCGGAGGAGTTCCGGCGGTACGGAAGGCAGGTCGTCGACTGGATCGCCGACTATCTCGGCACGATCGAGTCGCACCCGGTGCGCTCCCAGATCGGGCCCGGCGAGGTACGCGCGTTGCTCCCGGCGCATCCGCCGGAGCGGGGCGAACCGTACGAAGACGTGCTGAAGGACCTGAACCGGATCATCCTGCCGGGCATCACGCACTGGCAACACCCGAACTTCTTCGCCTACTTCCCGGCCAACGCGAGCGGGCCGGGGATCCTGGGTGACCTGCTGTCCTCGGGGCTCGGTGTGCAGGGCATGGTGTGGGCGACCAGCCCGGCGTGCACCGAGCTGGAAACCGTCGTGGTGGACTGGCTCGCCGAGTTGTTCGGCCTTCCGTCGCACTTCCGCACCGACTCGCGCGGCGGTGGCGTGATCCAGGATTCGGCGTCGAGCGCGGCGCTGGTCGCGGTGCTGGCGGCATTGCACCGCGCGAGCGGCGGCAAGATCGGTGCCGAGGGGATCGCCGGCCGGTACACGATGTACGTGTCGTCGCAGACGCATTCCGCGCTGGAGAAGGCGGGGCGGATCGCCGGCGTCGGTGCGAACAACGTGCGAGTGGTGGACGTCGACCCGGTCACGCTGGCCATGGATCCGGCCCACCTGCGCGCCCTGATCGCGGCGGACCTCGCGGCCGGCGCCACGCCCGCGTTGGTCTGCGCGACGATCGGCACGACCTCGACCACCGCGATCGACCCGGTGCCCGAGATCGGGGCGGTGTGCCGCGAGCACGGGATCTGGCTGCACATCGACGCCGCCTACGCCGGGGTCGCGGCGATCTGCCCGGAGCTGCGCTGGATCAACGAAGGCGTCGCGGAGTACGCGGATTCGTACGCGACGAACCCGCACAAGTGGCTGCTCACCAACTTCGACTGCGGCCTGCTGTGGGTGGCCGACCGCAAGCCGATGATCGACGCGCTGTCGATCCTGCCGGAGTTCCTGCGCAACCGGGCCAGCGAATCCGGCGAGGTCATCGACTACCGGGACTGGCAGGTGCCGCTCGGGCGGCGGTTCCGGGCGCTCAAGCTGTGGTCGGTGATCCGCTGGTACGGCGCGGCGGGGCTGCGGGAGCACATCCGCACCGGGGTCACCCTCGCGCGGGAGTTCGCCGCGCTGGTGGCCGGCGACCCGGATTTCGAGCTGCGCGACCACCATCCCTTCGGCCTGGTCTGCTTTCGTCCTTTGTGGACGAACGAGGAGACGCTGGCGCTGATGGAACGGCTCAACGACTCCGGCGAGCTGTACCTGAGCCACACCAAGATCAACGACGTGGTCTACCTCCGGATGGCCATCGGGGCGCCGCTGACGACCCGCGATCACGTCGTCGCCGCCTGGGCGGCGATCCGGCGAGCCGGCCGGGACCTGCGGAGCGGGTGAGGAGGTCAGGACGGCGGAGCCGGAGATCAGAGGTTGCCGGGGATCGCCGTCCACTGGCTCAGCTCGTCGGCGAGGACGGGGAGCAACTCCGGGCGTTTCGCGGTGAAACCGTCACCCGGCGACCGGCCGATGAGCCAGTTGTGCGTGCGTTTCACCGCCACGGGAAGCACTTCACGCCACACCCACCCCAGGTGCGCGCCCAGCCCGGGGGTGAGCGGGGCGCCGGGCAACGGCGCGAGCCATTCCGGGTCGAACGGAACGTCGAGCCGGTCCAGCAGGTGCGCGGCGAGCCGGCGATGCCCCGGTCCGGACAGGTGCAACCGGTCCGGACCGAAGTACCGCAGGTCCTGCCCGGCCTCTTCCGCCCACAGGTCCACCACCCGGGCACCGTGGGCCGCGGCCGCCGCCCGGATGGCCTCGTTGAGCGCCTCCAGCCGAGGCCGGACGCGGAGCAGCCCCGGCATCCGGCCGGACACGTCGCTGAGCGTGAAGACGACCACGGTCGGGACGGCCCGGCTCAGGATGCGCACCGCGGCGTCCACCCGTTTCGCCACGACCTCGGGCCGGAAGTGCCTGGTCATCACGTCGTTGGCGCCGCCGAAGAGCGCGACCAGGTCCGGCTGGAGGTCCAGCGCGGTCGGGAGCTGCTCGACGATGATCTGATCGAGCCGCCGCCCACGCACGCCCAGGTTGGCGTAGCGGAACTCCGGCTCGTTCGCGGCCAGCGCGACCGCGGTCAGGTCTGCCCAGCCCCGGTACCGTTCGCTGCCGGGGCAGCGATCGTGCAGGCCTTCGGTGCAGCTGTCGCCGAGCGCTACGAACCGTTGGTAGCCCATTCAGGTCTCCGTCATGCGGTGTTCATGTGGGAGAACCTGTTTAGCAAATGCCCGTAGACGCTGTCCACCGGCGGTTTCCGGCCACGGAGAGCGAGGGGAAAGCGTTATATGGCAACACTTTCCCCTCGGACTACGTTACCGCGACCTACTTCCAGTCGACCTCGGGCGAGTGGTAGAAGTCGATGCCCTCCACGTTCCACCGCGGTGCCTGATCGGCGAGCCGCTCCCGGTAGGTCGTCCAGTCGTGCGTGACGCGGGGTGACCAGCCGATCTCGGCGACCCCGGGGAGCCGGGGGAAGGCCATGTACTCGATGTCGTCGTTGGTCTGCAGCGTCTCCGACCACAACGGTGCTTCGACGCCCCACACCGACGACTCCCCGACACCCTGGACGGCGGTCGCCGGATCCCAGTCGTAGGCGTCGGCGACCTCGACGTAGCCGGCCCAGT